>JASMJM010000089.1 GCA_030749725.1 Pseudomonadales bacterium
CACTGCGAACGTTTTTCTCAAGTTGTCTCTTTTGTTCCGGTGTAAGTATGATCCGAGGTGCAACCGCCATGAGTGTTACCTAACGCCATTGAAGAAGTCCTCATTCTATCATAAATATGATTTGTATAGGACAGTACACTACTATTATTTCCTGGCAAGGCTGAGAAATGCCCTGCGTCTGTTTGTTAGTGCGCTAAGGCGCCCTCACAACTTTGTCATCAGCCTGATTCTTTTCATCTTTATAGTGGGCTGTCTGATATTTTTCTTTTTCGTCTTGGGTCCGACAATACAAGACCAGGTCAGCGAGTTTCCAACCATGAATCCACTCGACTGGGTCGGTACATTTATGTGGGGCGTCGTTGCGTTGTATTTAGTATGCTGGCCCTTTAGCGTACGACTTGGTCGTTCGCTTGCCTTCCAACAGTCTGAGATTGAATTCTTGACTGCGGCGCCACTCGCTCCTCAGCAACTCATCTCCCACAGGATTCTGGTTTTTCAACCGATCATCTTGCTCAACGCAGTGGTCACGTCTGTGTTCCTGGCAGCTTTATTTCACAGTTCTTTTCTCAGATTATCGATATTCCTGTTTATCTGGTTCAGTCTAGGATTGATGTGCGAATTCTGTCTGGGATATTTCGCCAGCTACTTTGCCAGGACCCGGCACGGTTACCTTACATGGATGCTCTCGTTATTGCTGACCGGTGGACTGGGGTGCGCAGCCTTGTTAACCGTCTTCCAAGCACAGAATCTGTTTGGTGAAATCGGCCGGTTCACTGAAACGCCAGCCTTCCAAGTGGTGATAGAACCGATGGAACAACTACTTGAGCCGGCGTTCTCGCAGTCCTGGTCAGACTTCGCAGTAGCGATCTGGTTTCCAATATTGGTCTGGTTTACGGTCACGCTGATATTCTTCACACGCCCATTCGATCTTGCAGACTTTGTCGATTTGGACACGGGGGCCGAAACAGCACCCACCAGAAGTATTGTCGTAGAAAGGACAGCTGGTCGAAACAGTATACTTAAGCTAGCAGCGACCGGCCCAAATTGGCGAGCAGTCGCGTGGAAGAACCTGATGGGTATCTCACGAATTTGGCAATCCAGCCCGTTGCGTTGGCTGCTACTCAGCTATCTCCTAATCCTCATCCCACTTAGCTTCGTACCCTTGTCAGGCGGCTTTCAGATCTTCGGCGCCACCGTTGCCATGACGGTTATCATGTGGACTCTTGTACTGGGTCCGCAGACGATGCAAGCCGGACTGAAGAGTGATATGCCGTACTTTGATGTCTTGAAGTCGATGCCACTGCATGGTCCCGAACTCGTATTTGGTGAGGTAATCGCGCCCTTCTTGATACTGTGTGGAATTCTACTCCTCCGGTTTGTGTTAGCGATGACGGTGGGTGGTCCGTTATACAATCCGAGATCAACGCTTATCATACCTCTACTATTCGGTGTGATCGCAATCAAGCTCACCATGAGGAATCTACTTCTGCTATACCTGCCGGACTTCTCTAATCTAAACCAGAAGGTGACCAAGGACCCAATTCTTGCAGGTCTGGTGAGTTCGGTCGCATTTACCATCCTGTTGATTCCAGCAGCCGTGGTTAGCGGCTTGGTTTTTGGGATCGGTTATCTGTCTGGCGCTGAATCACTGTGGTTTTCCGCCATTTACATAAATGCCGGCAGCTTGGTACTATTTCTGGAGTGTTTCTTGTTGATTCATTTTTCAGAAGCACGTTACCAGAATTTCGATATCAGTCAGGAGAATATATCTCGATAGATTGTGTGGGCGAGTCACATCAAAACGAATGGGAGAGTCTCATGAAGACCATGCTGAAAATTGGCGTAAGCGTCACGTTAGTATTAACCCTGTTGGGGTGCCAACTCACTGGGGGTCGTCTCAGTGAGGTCGACCAAATCATCGACAGGTACTTCGAAGCCACCGGCGGACGGGCGGCAAATGAGGCGATCACGAGCCTGAAACTCAAAGGCGGTGCGTACGTTGCCACTGCGGGCCTCGACACGGATATGATGGTCTACTACAAAAACGGGAACTACAAGCGCGTCATCGAAATCCCCGGCATGTTCCAGGTAGTTATGGGTGTCACTGACGATATCCCGTGGCAATTGAATCCTTTGGAAGGCGACTCAATTCTACAAGGCGATCAGGCAGTCTACCAACGGGAAGATGCCAACATTAACCCGCTGATGGATTGGCGAGAGACCTATGAATCGGCCGAAATTACCGGTGAGGAAAATGGCGCGACGGTCGTGGTGTTCACGTCTCGCGGCGGGACCATAAAAACCCGTCATTTCGACAACGCCTCGGGGCTTCTGATCAAGGAAGTACAAAAGGACCCCACCGGTGGTTCCAGCACAGTCACCAGCAGCGACTACAAGAAAGTGGGTGATATCATGTTCTCTCACAAGACCGTTATCTCCTCCCCCGCGGCGGATATCGAGGTCACTATTACGACCGTGGAACTCAACGCGCAAATAGACGACAGCACGTTCGACCTTCCCAGCGCCATACAGTCCCTGTTGAAGGACTGACCGGCTGGCTGATTCAAATTCACCAATTCAGGACATCCATGGGATCACACGGGTGTCCTGTGTTTATCCACGGGTGTCCTGTGTTTATCCTGATGTGTTTGTCTTGTCTTAGTCCTGCCTGGACCAGGTTCCGTAAACCTGGATGCGGTTGCCCTCAGGGTCGTCAAAATCGAAGGTCATAATCCCATCGGTGATGATCTTGGGTTTCCTGGTCCGAAAGCCGTATGCCCGTAGCCGTTCGTACAAGGGTCTGATTTCTTGCACAGTGAACATGAGCTTGGCCCGACCCCCACTGGGCTTAGTGCCTGAGTGCAGGCAGAGGACAGCGGCGCCGTCGCTCAGTAACGTCACAAAACGGTGAGGCGGCAGTGCCTGATCGGGATCTCGGTGCAGCAACATCACCTCTTCGTAGAAGCGCGTGAGTTCTCGGATATCCTCACAGAACAGCATTAAACCATCGAACTTCATGCTGCTTGCTCCGTCATTGTGCTGCATACTGTGTGAAAGCTCGGATGAGAAAACAGTCGGCTACGCTGCCAGAGAGGGGAGACAAGGGGGTTGCTAACTAACAACTTATGGCGCGGTGGGGAATTATCGTATTCTGTTGCGGCTAGTCATAGATGCAGTCGCCAGTACCGTCGCACCATCCACATTCAGCGTCATGGGTACAATCGAATACGTCAGACACTTCTATCTCACCAGAATCGACCCAAATGATTGTTTGCAGGTCGTCGATGTGATAGCTGATCTTGATCTGTTCTTTTATTTCAAGAACCATCGCTTCAGATGGCTCGCTGTTTCCGCTATGGGTATCGACATAGCGGACAGTGTCACCCACCTTGAACATCAATACCTCCCGATTTCGGCTTGGTCAGGGCCAACTGCCATGCTGAGAATAGCACGCCGAACAGAAAAAGCCAGGCTTGACCTCCGGGTCAGGCCTGGCTTTTCAGAGCTTTCCTACGGGCGTTTCTTCGCCTTACTCACAATGGACGGCTCGATGACGTTTGAATAGACAAAACCGACTGCATCGTTTGCCTTGCCGTATTTGGCTGTCAGTTCTTCCATTGGTCCGGCATCCAATGCTCGCGGCGGGCACGCTTCGACACAGATAGGCATCTGTCCTTGGTCCCACCGTTCATAGCAGAGATCGCACTTTTGCATCTTGGCTTTTCCCTCGATGGCAAATTGCGGCGCCGAATACGCACAGGCATCCTTACATAGATGCCCGGCACAGTTCATGCACCGCTCCGCTTCAGCCACCGCAGCATCGGCGTCGAAACCCAGTGCGACTTCCTCCCAACTGGAGGCCCGCTCCGCTACGGGGCGTAACGGCATCGATTGCCTCGCTTGCTTTTCGATTCCGGCAGGAATCTCTACCTGAATGTCTGCTTCCTGTTCGATATTCTCTGGTTGCACCCGGTCCGGTTGGACCCTGAGTACATCGCCCTGAAGGAAGCGATTCATGAAGAACGCCGCTCTCTGCCCGGTACTGATGGCAGTCACGATGCTTCCGGCGAGATCAAAGCTATCACCGGCTGAGAAGATACCGCGTCGACCGGTCATCATCGTATCGGGATCGGCGGATACGGTACTCTTTGGACCACTTTCGATGTCACCACCAGCAGGCAGGCCTGACAGGTCCGGTGACTGACCGATGGCAAAAATGACCGTATCGGCGGCCATCGTTTTTTCGCTGTCCTTGACCGTATCGAAGCTGGGTCGACCGTCCGCGTCGAATTTGAGTTTCGTAACCTCGACACACTCCACGCCGGCGACCTTGCCCCCCTCATCTACGACACCTACAGCGGACAGACCGGGTTGAATCACGACCCTTTCTTCGGCAGCTTGCTGGGTGTCCTCGGATTCAGCAGGCATGTCCCCCAGGCTGCCCTCGAGACAGATGACCTGCACGTCATCCGCACCCAGGCGGATGGCTGATCGAGCACAATCCATGGCGACATTACCACCCCCGACAACCACAACTTTCTTACCGATCTTGGTATCGTTGCCCAGATTGACGTCCTTCAGGAAGGTGGTTCCGACGATGTTTCCGTCAAGGTCGGCTCCGGGAATACTCAGCTTGTGTCCCTTATGGGCGCCGAGGGCCAGCAGGACCGCGCCATACTCCCCTGCAAGCAGGTCGTCCAGGCCTTTGCCCAGATCAATGGCGGCGTTGGTTTTGATGTCCACGCCAAGCGCCTCAATGTAGTCGATGTCCCGTTGCAGCACTTCCCGTGGTAAACGATAGGTCTGGCCACCGACGGCAAGCATGCCGCCGACTACAGGCAATGCCTCAAACACAGTCACACCGTAGCCCATCCTGATGAGATCGTAAGCTGCGCCTAATCCTGCGGGCCCCGAACCGACAATCGCTACCTTGTGATCCTCCGTCTGTTCGATTCTCGCCGGCGCCTCATAGGGAACGTTGTCGGCTACAAACCCCTTGAGGGACATGATAGCGACTGGCTCATCCACGTCCTTGCGACGGCATGCCGTCTCACAGGGATGCAGACAGACCCGTCCGCACACCGATGGCAGCGGCATGTGCTGTCGAATCAGTTCCAGAGCTTCCTTGTTCTTGCCCTTTGCGATCAGGGCAACGTAAGCCGGAATATGCAAGTGGGCCGGACAAGCGACCTGACAGGGGGCCGTCGCGGCACCGTAGTTGTGGCTCGCAGGCATCTTCGATTCGTCGATGATGCCACAGGGCTCATCGCCCCGGCACTTGTCCCGGTCCACGACAACGACGCCATCTTCGGCCCGCTTGGTCACGGCTTGGTTAGGGCATACGAACGCACATACCGGTTCAGCGCAGTGGTAGCAGGGGGCCGCCAGATGGCTGACAAACAGCTTCGGAAAATTGCCTGCTTCACGATAGTGTATTCTCATCCAGCTGGCGGGACCGGCGGGCGTATCGTGCCAGTCTTTACACGCAACGGAACAGGCGAAACAGCCCGTGCATCGGGCCTGGTCAAAATAGAATCCTCTTTGCATGCTGCGCTCTCCCTTACGTTGTGGATACTTCGACGAGGCATGACTTCAAAGCCGCAGCACCGCCAGGTGAATAGGTATCATTGGTCAGGACATTGACGCAGCCGTTGCGGCAGATCCCCTCCTCATCCGGTTCGAAATAGGTGCCTTCGTAGATGGAAATCACACCGGGCAGGATTCTGCGCGTCACCCAGGCTGGGATGGCGAGTTTCCCCCTGTCGTTGAACACGTAGACCTCGTCACCGTCTTTGATGCCCCTCGGCTCCGCGTCAACCGGATTGATCCACATGGCATGGGGTTCCGTCTCTTCCAGCCACGCCACATTCTGCAACATGGAATGGGCCCTGACCCTGGGATGAGGCGACAGCAATTGCAGCGGATACTTCTCCATCAATGGATCGTTACGGTCTTCCGGAGAAGTGATGTATTTTGCTACCGGCGGAACTTTGGGATCGTCCAGGTCGGCCAATCGTTGCGAAAAGAGTTCGATCTTGCCGGAAGGCGTCTTAAACGGATTATTCTCCGGATCTTCGATCTCTTTACGGAAGGCGACATAGGTGTCGTCCATCTTGATTCGGTGGATACCCTCTGCCTTGAACTTATCGTAGTCCTTGATGTGTTCCTTATATTCCGGATTGTTCTCGATGAAGAGCCGCAGCCATTCATCCTCGGTGTGCTCATCGAAATCATTGATGCCGAGTTTTTCGGCAAACAGATTACCGATCTGCCAGTCCGTCTTGCACTCTCCGAGCGGCTCGATGGCCTTGTTGGCATACGTCAAGTAGGGTCCGGAAGGCCAGGGCCGGGTCAGGTCGTTCTTTTCCGCGAAGCTCGAAACCGGCAGAACGATATCGCAATAGCGCATCGTCGGAGTCAAAAATAGATCCTGGCCGCAAGTGAAATCCAAAGATTTCAGCGCCTTGTCGCCTTTGTTGAGATTGCCTCGCTGGGTCATGACATTTCCCCCGGCGAACCAGGCAGCGTGGATGTCCGCCGGATACCCGGCAGCCGTGCCATGCAGCATGGCATCGAAAACCCGGTTGGTATGGATTCTTCGAACCAGCCTGAGGTTCAGATCCAGGGTACCCCGGATCGACGGTCCACCGGCTTCCGCAGGATTTCTCATCCCCGGAATGCCAGCCGAACGGAACATGTGTCCATAGGGTATGCCCATAAGACCGCCGCAGGCGCTGCCGCCGGGCTTGCCCACATTCCCCGTCATATTGGTGAGCGTAATAGCGGCACGGTTATACTGCTCGCCCATGCTGGCTCGCGCCGGGCCCTGGCAGTCCATCAGACAGGCGGGTTTGGTGGTGGCGTATTGCAGGGCCAGGTCCTCGATTCTCTGTGCGGGCACACCGCATATCTTGGATGCCCACTCCGGCGTCTTTTCGATTCCGTCATCGGTGCCGAGAACGTAGTCTTTGAACACGTCGAATCCCACCGTGTATTTGTCGAGAAAAGTCTGGTCCTGGAGATTCTTCTTTACGATCACATTGGCCATGGCGGCCATCATGGCAGCATCCGTGCCCGGTATAATCGGTATCCATTCGTCGGCAAAGACAGCGCCAGTGTGCGTATAGCGGGGGTCGATCAAAATGATCGGAATGCCTTTCTCCTTGGCCTTGGTCAGATTGAGGATACAGTCGGTACCCGAAATCATTCTGACCGGATCCCAACCCCACATGATGATCAGTTTGGCGTTGAGCAGGTCTTCCCGACCGTGGCCAACCATCACATCGCCATAGGAGGACATCACGGCATAGACGGCCCCCTCCGAAGAAATATTGCCATACAGCGTCGTGTACCCACCGAACATGGCCAGTGCCTTGGATAGTGAACCGGCAGTGTGCAACGCCCCGAGGTGCCCTCCCGATGTAAAGAAAAGGCTCTTTTCACCGTATTTCTCCTTGACCCGGGTCAGATTTGTGACGATCGTATCCATCGCTTCGTCCCAGGAGATCCGTTCGAACTTCTTCTCCCCTCTTTCACCAACGCGTTTCATGGGGAATTTGAGACGATCTTTGTGGTAGATGAATTGGCGATACGCACGGCCTCGCAAACAGGCCCTGAGCTGTCCGTCAGAGTCGGCGTAATCGTCGCCCTCTATCCGGGTGATAACACCGTCATTGACATGAACCCTCAGCGGGCAACGCCCACCGCAGTCAAGGGATGATGTGCATCTGAAAAACTTCTCCCCTTCTATTACAGTTTGTGCTTCAACACTCATAGCCTTCTCCTGGTCAACGCTAACCCAACCGTTGTGCCTAGCGTCAGGTGAGTATACTGCCGTTTGACGACAGATTATCATGACATAACGCAATATTCTCAAATTTGGTCCGAAAGCTCGCCGGGGACAAGCAGCCCAAGGTCTTCAGGTGGGACCTGCCGGCGCGATCAGCTCCTGAATGGTGCAAAAGGCAGAGGTCCAAGACGCCGGTCGGCAGCCTGGCCCTCCTGCAAAACGTGTAATTCCTTACCGAAAAGGTAAACTGGCAACTGGCAGACCACTGCTTGCTCCCGGTTATGCCTACTGCCGGTCGACGGCTGCAATCCTTTGCGAGACAGCATGACATTTCCATCGATCGTGTCAGACCAGTTGCTCCTCGACCGAGTCCTGGCCAAGTATCGGCTGAAGCAGCCACTGAACTGCGAATTACTGCAAAGAAGCCTCAACGACACCTACACGGTTCAGTCCGGGTCCGGCAAGTATTTCCTCAGAGTGTATCGTTACGGATGGCGCAAGAAATCCGAGATCGATGCAGAGGTCGAAATGCTCAATCACCTCGTCAGGCAGCGGCAACCGGTCTCTCATCCCGTGCCGAGGAAGGATGGCGCTTATCTCACTCGAATCACGACGCCCGAAGGCCCGCGTTATGCAGTACTCTTCACCGAGGCAGCCGGCAGGGTACCCCGCTTCAATCTGGCCGATTGCACACAATACGGCGAGATCGTAGCGAGCATCCAAATGGTCATGGATCGACGGCGGGAAGATGGCAGACGCTTTCACGTGGATCTACGTCATCTGATCGACCGGCCGCTCAAACACTTGGCGCCGTACCTGGCGCATCGCAAAGACGATCTCGAATACCTGCAGCACACCTGTGACAGCCTGAAATCAGGCGTCAACCGTTTGCTGCCAAAGAAGCTTCCGGAATACGGCTGCATTCACGGTGACCACCACGGCGCCAATGTCCACCAGGACAGCGAGGGCCGGATGGTCGTATTTGACTTCGACTGTTACGGATATGGCTGGCGCGCCTATGACGTGGCCGTTTTTCTTTGGGAACTGGCAGGAATGATCGGTTCTGACCGCATTGGCAAAGCCAGGACGACGAGAAGATGGAACGCCTTCCTAAAGGGATATTCCCGTGTGCGTTCGCTCACGGATAATGAACTGGAAGCAACCAAGCTGTTCGTTCCTATTCGCCGCATCTGGTGGATGGGTCTGCATGCTTCTCAAACAGTGGAGATTCGGGGCGACGGGTTCATCCAGGACGGTTGGCTCGATCGGAATATCGGCCTGATCAGGCAGTCTGTCGAGCAGTACACCCTTGGCACACAAAATTAGCGGGCTATGCGCGATGGGCTGTTCGATCTTTGGCGCAGATTTCACAAATACTGCCCACAAGAGACGATTCAATCAGTCACTATCACGCTGAAGGATTATTCGAAGACGAGCGCTCGTTTGTATCTGCCGCGTAGCATTCTTCTATTCCGGCGGCATAGATGGAATTGTGAACTGCATCACAGTCATAGGTTAACAAAAACACTATAGTTCTCACGTCACAATCAATGTTGTGTTTCTCTCTCTCCTCCCAAATGATTGTGACTTGAACCAGAGCCATGATGTCCCGTGCTCTGGTTCTTTTTTTGTGGAAGCAGCCTTTTGCGTGGTTGGCCGATGCAAGAGGACATGGATCGGGTAAAGTCGATTCAATGTGGGACCAGTAATTTGTACACGTCCGCCAGTGTACTCTCTGTGCCCTGGTTGCCTGGAAACAGCACGAATAGTGTACTCAATGGATTCCCGGACTCGCTAACATGCCAGACTGGGACCCCTTCAACCAGCTGTCCCAGCACATGCGCCCGATCTATTTTAAGGACCTTTCCGGCCACCTGGTGGCTGGTGTTCCCCCCCTTGGCAAGGATGAATGCCGGGCGTTGCTGCAGTGCAGACAGAACGTGACATAGAGCATCCATTATCTCGGCGCCCGCCTGCAGAAATTCAGCGGCCTCAAGCTCGATCGTCCTGCGTTCGGTGAAGATCACCGGTGACATGTTCTCACGTAGTGCAGCGTCCGCTTTCAGGGCGATGCTGTCAATGACCGCCCGTCTGCTGCCCGCATCGAACAGGTCACCGATAGGCACCTCTATACCCATCGTGCCGTCACACTGCAGCAGCTGTTCCAGTTGGCGGGTAGATTTCTCTACGTAGGACCCGACCACCACGACGCCCGGGGCTCCTTTGACGCCCAACTCACTCGAATTCAGTAGTGGTCGATCCGCAATGCCTCCACGCACCTTGATAAAGGGGGCGGCACATCGATACAGGAAGCGTTTCCCTTCACTCTCGGCTTGCATCAATCCAAGCACGAATATCTCCAGATCACTGGCGCAGGCAGCATTCACCACGACCGGTTGACGGTTCCGGGTCCCGCGCAATAACCGCTCAACACACTCGGGCCCACCTGCACGTATGTCTGACAGCGAAATTGACAACACATCGTCTCGCGAAATATTGCCGCCACTTTTCTCCTCGATCCAACTGGGCAGGTGAGCTGACGTGTATCTGAACAGGGGATCATCGGCAAACTCCGTTTCGTGGCTGGGTACCAGTCCGCCTTTCTCTTCGACCCACTGCGTATCGTCAATGGTGAAGCGGCCGCCTGCAAAGAAGGCCAGAGCAATGATGATTGCGTCGATCTCTTCGGCAAGGCCCTGCTCGATCGCTTGAATCTCCGCCGGAAAGTGCCCGCGCAGCGTACTGTCACTGCGCGACGCGATGAGCAGTTTTCTGCCGGCTCTGTCAGCACATCTCTTCAGTCTTCGAGAGAGCATCAGGTTGAGGCCATACGCTTCCGATTCAGGCAGACTGCGAGAGTTGGTCGACAGGAAAAAAAGTGGGCTTTCGGCTTCGAGGGCCTCCTGCAATGCAGCCTCCTGCCAGGACATGTACACATCCACGTCGTGTATCGACTGGGTGCCCATCGGATCGTCGTCCAGCACGACGATCTTGCTCCTTTCGAATGTCAGCATGTTGCCTATTTGCTCCCTGGCGTCCGGTATTCTTTTCTCGGGAGGCCAAGCGGCCAACAGCTGCTCAATCTTCATGGCTGATCAACGATCCTGGTGGATTCCGCGTGGAGAATATGAGCCGAGCGATGGCAGCTTTGTTTACCCGTTAGCCGGCAAACTTTATCAACACCCCCGCCGCAATCGCTGAACCGATTACGCCGGCAACATTGGGTCCCATGGCATGCATCAACAGGTAGTTCTGCGGATTAGCCTTGAGGCCCTCTCGGTTGACTACCCGTGCCGCCATGGGCACTGCGGATACGCCTGCGGCACCGATCAGCGGGTTCACTTTTATCGCCGAAAGAAGATTCATCAATTTAGCCATCACTACACCACAGGCTGTACCGATACCGAATGCCACCACCCCCAGCAAAAGGATTCCAAGGGTCTTGGTGTCCAGGAATTGCTCTGCGCCCAATTTGGATCCCACCGCCAGACCCAGCAGTATGGTAACGATATTGATGAGGGCATGCTGAGTCGTGTCGCTGAGTCGGTCCACCACACCACACTCGAGCATCAGATTACCGAAACAAAACATGCCCAGCAGCGGTGCAGCACTTGGAACCAGCAGTGCCACCAGCAGCAATAACACCATGGGAAAGAAGATCTTTTCCCGCTGGCGCACTGATCGCAATTGCACCATCTCCAGCTTTCTCTCCCGCTCGGTAGTCAGCAATCTCATGATCGGTGGCTGAATGATGGGCACCAGGGCCATATAGGAATAAGCCGCTACGGCGACAGCACCCAGGATTTGGGGAGCCAGAATCCCGGCAACATAGATCGATGTCGGCCCATCGGCGCCGCCTATGATTCCTATGGCGGCAGCCTCCTTGAGCGTGAAAGGAATCCATCCCAACTCACTCAATCCGAGCGCACCCAAGAGGGTTGCGAAGATGCCGAACTGTGCTGCGGCGCCCAGCAACAGGGTTCTCGGATTAGCCAGCAGCGGACCGAAGTCCGTCATTGCGCCAAGACCCATAAAGATCAGCAGAGGGAAGACGCCGGTTTCAATTCCCATCAAATAGAACTGATGCAGGATGCCGGTGCCCACCGCGATATCCACACCGGGAATGTTACTGAGAATGCCGCCGAATCCGATTGGTACCAGCAGCAGGGGTTCGATACTTCTGGCAATGGCCAGATAGAGGAGCGTCAGCCCAACGCAGATCATGACAAACTGACCTGGCTGTAGCTGGGAGATGCCCGTGGTGTGCCACAATTGCAGTAGTTGATCCATGGGGATAGTACAGCTAGCTCAACGACACCAGGACGTCACCCACGGACACTTTGTCACCGACCTGAACCAGGACCTCTTCAACTCGTCCCGATTTCGTCGCACTGATCTCGGTCTCCATCTTCATCGCCTCCAGAACGACGACGATATCACCGGCGGCGACCTGATCACCGGGCACGACGTTGACTTTGAATATGTTGCCCGCAAGGGGGGCGGGAATGGCCGTGGATGCTCCAGGAGCGACCGGCGCAGAAGTCGTGGCGGCAACCGACCGGACCTCACCGCCGTCTGTCACCTTGACCGTATAGCTCTGTCCATCCACCTCAACGGTATAGACGCCGTCGCTGGCCGCGGGCGCTGCAGTTGCCTTTTTAGCCGGCTCTGCCGTCTCAATTTGTGGTGCAGGTTCGAATGCGTCAGGATTATTGCGATTCTTCAGGAAATTTAATCCGGGCTGGGGGAACAGGGCGTAGGTCAGAACGTCGTCTGCCTTGTTCGCTGCCAGCTCGAATCCCTGCTCCTTCGACAAGGCGATCAGTTCACTTTCCAGCTTGTCGAATTCGGGCTGCAACTGATCCGCCGGACGACAGGTGATGGGTTCGTCCCCCGCCAACACCTTGTCTTGCAGATCCTTGTTGATAGGTGCGGGAGTAGCACCATACTCGCCCCTCAGCACCCCCTCTGTTTCCTTGGTGACGGTCTTGTACCTTTCGCCAACGAGTACGTTGAGTACCGCCTGCGTGCCGACGATCTGTGAAGTTGGTGTGACCAGGGGGATGAAGCCAAGATCCTCCCTCACCTTGGGAATCTCCTCCAACACTTCGTCAAGTCTAGCCGAAGCATCCTGTTCGCGCAGTTGGTTTTCAAGGTTGGAGAGCATGCCACCCGGTACCTGCGCAACCAGAATTCTGGGATCAATCCCCTTTAGTGTCCCCTCGAATTTTGCATACTTTTTGCGCACTTCCCTAAAGTAAGCCGCGATCTCCTCGAGCTGCAGGATGTTGAGGCCGGTATCCCGGTCACCGCCTTCCAGTATCGACACCACCGATTCGGTCGGGGAGTGACCGGTGGTCATACTCATGGATGAGATGGCGGTATCGACATTGTCGATGCCCGCTTCCACCGCTTTCACATAGGTGGCGGTGGAGTATCCAGTTGTCGCATGGCACTGCATGTGGATGGGAATAGCAACCGTCTCCTTCAATCGGGTTATCAGTTCAAAGGCAACGTAGGGGGCCAACAAACCCGCCATATCCTTGATGCAGAGGGAGTGGGCACCAAGATCTTCTATCCGCCTGGCCATATCCACCCACTTGTCTATGGTGTGAACCGGACTGATCGTATAGGAGAGAGTTCCCTGGGCATGCTTATCCTGCTTTATCACGGCACCAATCGCTGTTGACAGATTCCGGACATCATTCATCGCGTCGAAGATCCGGAATACATCGACACCATTGACGGCCGCCCGTTCCACGAATTTCTCAACGATGTCGTCCGCATAATGTCGGTAGCCCAGTATGTTCTGAGCCCGGAACAGCATCTGTTGCGGGGTTTTCGGCATCGCCTTTTTCAGTTCTCTGATCCTCTCCCAGGGGTCTTCTCCCAAGAAACGGATGCAGGCATCGAATGTCGCCCCACCCCAACTCTCGATGGACCAATAACCCACCTCATCCAACTTGCCGGCAATAGGCAACATGTCATCAATCCGCAACCGTGTTGCAAACAGGGACTGATGTGCATCACGCAAGACTAATTCCGTTATGCCGAGGGGTTTCTTGTCGCTCATAGTATTCGATGTTCTCGTCGCAAAGTTATTCGTTTATTTACACTGACTACTCTTACAGGGAATACAGCATGTCTGAACTGCCTGGACCACCCGATTCAACTAGTGTCCGTCAGTTCACCTATCCCGCCAAATTGATTGCAAAGCCGGATGCCGGAGTCTGCCGCGATCATCCATGCTCCGATCGATAGCGCTGCACAGCCGCTGTAATCACTGCCACCAGTCGCCTGTCCTGGTCCAGTGAGCGCTGCTTGGAATCATCGTGTTCATCCACCGTTGCCACGTCCATTGCCAGTATAATCCGTGACATGATAACGGTCACCATGACCAGCAGTGTCAGGAAGATAAACACCGTGCCCATCCCGTACATCGCCAGTTCCAGGCCCTGCGCCAGCAAATCGGACATATCGTTTGACACCCCCTCAGGTTGAGGCGTGATGATACAAGATCGCTGGTCCCGAAGCTAACTGCCTGGCCTGCGCCACCGTGCCGGGCCGGCTCTCCGGGCACTCACGCACAGCTCAGGCGCGCAGGTCAGGAGTTGATTCTTGCCAGTAGCTTGCAGATAATACCCCTTCCTTCGCGCCGGTAGCTCAGTTGGATAGAGTACCTGGCTACGAACCAGGTGGTCGGGGGTTCAAATCCCTTCCGGCGCGCCAGATCAAGAAAACCAGCCTCGTGCTGGTTTTTTGGTATGGCATGTAGGGAGGATTTGATTTGGACCCCAGTTCGACAAATCGGCAGGAAAGCCGATTTGGGCGTCGGCACCGCCGACGGGCGAAGACCCGAGCCAGTCCAAAAGCGGATTTGTGCTCAGTTCTACCAAAGAACAGCATCATTACGCACGGAATTGACATCTTCAGGCACTAGACAGATCTTTCCGGATCCTTCTCGCCAACCCCTCCATAAGGCCAGCGCAGTTTTACGAGATCCCGGGTGAACGCACAGACCACGGAGTGTAGAAAGCCTTGATAGATTGATATCGAAACGGGTATGTTGTTACATGGGATGCTGAGAGATAGACGAGATTGCCAGAAGATACCACTCAATTCAGAGACAATAAGGTCCCACCATCGACCAAAGACAGGGACAAGACAACGCCGTGCCTGGTCGTGATAGATGGTGACTTCCTCGGCAAGGTGTACCCTCTGGAGAAGAGCATCGTCTTGATCGGGCGTGTCGATGAGGTCGAAATAACCGTTTCCGATGCCAGCGTCAGCCGTCTGCACACCTCGATCACCCGGAAAGACACGTCCTTTTTTGCCCAAGATATGGGCAGCACCAATGGCACCAAAGTCAACCACCAGTCGATCCACACTTCTACGGAGATTCATGACGGTGACAAGTTAACGGTTGGTGATATCTCATTCAAATTCACGTACCACGACGCAGCTGACACCGAATACCATCGGCAGTTGCGTAACATGGCGATCAGAGATGGTCTTACCCGTATCCACAATCGACGCTACTTCACTGAAATGGCGGAGAAGGAGTTCGCCTATTCTCGACGCCACAATAGCAATCTAAGTATGATCATGTTCGATATCGACCACTTCAAGGTATTCAATGACACCCACGGACATGTAGCTGGTGACTTCCTACTCAGGGATCTGGCCACCACCCTGGAGAATACGGTGAGGCAGTATGACGTGTTTGCACGTTATGGTGGTGAGGAGTTTGTGTTTCTGTTGCGGGGATCGGCGCTTACCCCGGCAGTGAATATCGCCGATCGAGTCCGTAGCACCACGGCAGAGACTGTTTTCACCTATGAGGAGCAGAATCTTGCTGTGACCGTCAGCGTGGGAGTGGCCACCTACGAAGGTGACGCCACGCTCAGCAGTATGGAAGAGTTGATCCGCCTTGCCGACCGGCTACTCTACGAGGCCAAGAGTGCGGGACGTAACTGCACCTGCTTTGAAGACGATCAAGGTCTACAGGTGCACCGCTGACCCTTCGACTCATCACTGCACGTACGAGCGTTCTAGTTTGAATTCTCCCAGATCAGCACGCCTTCGGCATCACAGCCGCTGAGCACCCCGGAGATTGTGCTGTAGGGCACGGCACGAATGTTGACAGGTACCCATGCCTCCCATGGAGCACTAACGAGACTGGCCCCGTCCCAGGTCTGCCATTCTGACTCATGCCACTTCTCGCCAATCCGGGATCGATTGACCTTGATGTAATCGAAGCCGCTCTCGGTCAGAACGGAATCAATGAAGTCCGCGTCGGATGTCCTGATGCCGCGCATGAATTCCTTTTCGCCATGCAGCAGGAAATGGTTCAGTAGCCGCTGGCCCGGTGTGCCATCCCCGCCTTCCGCCAATGGAACGAACGCACCTTGGGTGCGTGGCCAGAATGCGATGGGTCCACCGGCAATGTTGACACAATTGATGCCGGAGGAGCTTTTGACGATCAGACCCAATCCCCTGTAGTCCATCAATTGCACTGATGCAGGTCGCTCGCCAAACCTATCCTCGACGCGCACCGGCGACGTCTGACGATCCGGACGACTGGGCGCTTGGTTGTAGAACTCCTCGTCCTCCGCGTACCCATATTCTGCGGCAAGTGGGGCACACACGTCCCAGATTGCGCGCAGCTCCTCCTTCGATGCGGGAACCCTCGCCTCCCTTTTGTGGTAGTGCTTAACGTCCTTGGTGGTGCTCTGCAAGAGTGACAGAATAACCGCATCGTCAAATCCCTCGAGGAACAGAAAATCATACAGCTCCCTCAGTTGCTCAAGGTCGACATCTTCCAGCCGCACGGTTCTGCAAACTGCGGCATTGTCGATGGCCCGAAATTGGTGGCGGATGCATGAGTATTGCAGCACCCACTGTCTTGCCACCTGTTCGGCAAAGTCTATGTCAGATAACTC
Organism: Pseudomonadales bacterium; assembly: GCA_030749725.1. GTDB lineage: Bacteria > Pseudomonadota > Gammaproteobacteria > Pseudomonadales > Azotimanducaceae > JASMJM01. Next base: position 16,732 of record JASMJM010000089.1, read on the forward strand.
CTCCTGCGAGGGTGGGCGGTGATCGGCCAGGCTGGAACGACAGGCCGCAACCGGGTGCCGTACCAATTGGACGAGACGTAGACGTTGCGGACCAATGTAGTCATAAAGCATGTAGCCAAAGGCACGCATCCAGTTGAGCGTGTCACCATAGATCCAGGGCAGGGACAGGCGCTTGTCGATACGTCGCTGCAAACGCGGATAGCTTGTGATCCGCATGCGCAGGAATTCTTCCGGATTCGTCCCAAACCGGTCTTCCATCCGGTTGACGATTGCGGCGATGTCTTCGTGTCCCGGCTGATGCCACACTTCCGCGTTCGTCGCCTGTCTCAGAACATGATGGTAGAAACGGGTGCCGCAGTGTCCCGTAGAGAGAAAGTAAAAGTTGATGGGGTCCTTGCTCATTCACCCTCGGTCACATGCTTTATCTGCAGCACATAAACTGTCGCGCTGATTCTACTACCGGTGAAACAGATGGAATAGCATTCCTGCGGCGAACTGACCATTACCGGGCCCAACAAGTCGGTGCCAGGAAGCTGATTCAGGGAATCAAATGTGCCAGCAACAGACTGCGATGCCTGGCCTGGCAAGTCTCAACTCGCTTGTACCCTGACAAGTGCCATTTCGATGTGATCTGCCGCATCGACCAAAGCTTCTCGCACCGGCGTCAGCACGCTGTCGGCATGGCCCTGCTGGAGCCGCATATCACCGAGGATGGTCTGAAAGCTCTCAGGACCCTCTCTCGTAATGGATCCGGCAAGTAGATCGACGATGATGTCGTATGCACTTGCGGCAGCTGCAAGGTGAAAGCGGGCATCCGTATCCAGTCTTACCGAGCATCCTTTGAGGAATTCAGAGGCATGCTCGGAGCTTTGCCGCATTCGCATAGCATTCTCCCAGGCATCCCAAGGTTTTCCATCATCGTCCCGCCGACTCCAGCATGGTGCGCAGAATCCCGCATCACGTCGCATCAGTTCAATCCAAAAGTCCATCGCAGCTAAGCCGAAGAGATCGCGCGTATCAGATTCAAAGGTGACCGTACCACGAATACGGTGCAAGGCCAGTTGCAGAGTGGCTACATCATCGGAACGGGTCTCTGATGCAGGCCGCAGTGCCCAGGCATAGATCCGCCCGCCGTGTGGTTCCATGCCATGCTGGCAGATTGAGACGAGTGGATTGTCCATGTGCCCTTGTGGATGGGCGCCGAGCAATAGCCCTTCCTCCTGATCGACGGAGGCAAGCAATCCCGCATAGGCCCAGTGACGAAAACCGTGCGGCCCTCCCTGGACATCCCAGCCACCAGCGACGAGTACGACAGCTCCCTCATTCAGCAAAGGAGCAACGCTTTGTGCTACCACCTGACGATGGGACAACATGGCGTTCTCGTCATCCCCAGGACCTATCCTGTCGGGAAACTCGAGGCGCTCTACCTGGAATCCCAACTGTTCGCCGACAAGTGCAAGCCCACGGTCCAGTAATCGGCCTTCCACCTGCATGTGACTGGTGCAGTTTTCTTCGGTATCGATGGCTAGCCCAAAGGCGTTACCAAGACGGCAGGTAGCATCCGCGTAATCGAGCGTCTGACCAAAAGCCTGAGCAGCAGCAACCAGAGACAGTGCAACGGAATCCCGGTTCTGGCCATTGCCGGTAACTTCCACGGCATTTGCACCATTGACACGCAACGCGCTCTTCTCCGGGGCAGCGCTAACTGCGTCGAGATGCTGTTTGAGCTGAGCCCAGCTCTCGAAGCCATATTCCAGAGCCAAAGCAAACTGAACTTCGTGTAGCCCAATCTTAGATTTCAGGATCTCCGCATCAGAATGGTCCACGAACTGACGAAGATTCCTTAGCACTCGACAGCAAGATTCGTCGCCTTTCCTGTACGCCTGAAGAATGTGTTTTGCCTCGACCTTAAGATGCCGCAGGCTGGGGTTGGCAGGTAGAGATGTGGTCATGACGACCTCCTTTCAGTGTTAATCCCGTGGCCTGCATGACAGGATGAAAGAAGGTTAGTCTGAATATCTTTCTATGGGGTAGATTGAATCTTCTCCGCAGACCCGGTGGCTCCCCCGAGAGCCGATGAATAAGATAGGGCCCTGCAAACTAGATGTCAATGCTTCGTGAATCGAACGCTTGAGTCGCGATCAGGCCCATGAACTTGGCAATCGTCAATCTAGAGTTCCCTGATTGTATTGTCGGCGTCCAACTGAATGCATTTGCCTTGACAGGCGCCGCCGCCCGCCGGTGTTGCCTGCAGGATGAAACTGCTGGCGGTGGCCGCTTCAAGGGACAGATCGAACTGCGCGGCGCCACTTGCCGGTGACTTATTGGGGCAGAGGGAATCGTCAGAGCCATCGATCCGGGCCCCTACGTAGGTATAGTCGTTTTCGTAGTATCTTCCCAGTTCCATGGAACACACGTTCAGATCGGAGATAGCCTGTCCTCTATAGGTCTCATCCATTATGGCGATGTAGCTGACAATTGCGATGGATGCAACGATCCCGATGAGTGCTACTACCACCATTAATTCTACTAGGGTGTAACCTTTGGATTCATGTGTTTTCATCGTTGCAGAAGCTCCACAAGGCGAATGTCCCATCAATTATAGCGGCAGCAAACTGCTGAAAGAAGACTGACTCTGGACGTTTCAGATGCTGCCAATCGGGCTATCAGATCCAGCGGGTTGTAAACCGCATGGACAGTGCAGTTCCGAAAGGGACACCACAATTGGAAGTGGCCAATGGCTGTCTTGCTAAGGAAAATCTGCGCGAGACACATGGGCGGGTAAGGGCCAGGCAAGTCGTCACACCCACGCGTTGTTGAATTGGTAGCCTGAGCATGGTAAAACGCTAGAGAAAGCCAAGAAAAGGAGGTCCCATGAGAATTCTGCCAATCCTTTTGCTTCTCCTGCCAACCGCATCTTCCTACGCTGCCAAGCCCATGCCCCGTGACTTCCTGAGCCGTTCCGAAGTCCTCGGTGTCCAGATCTCACCGACGGGCGAGTTCCTGGCCATAACCAAGTTAAAGGGCGACGATGCCTGGTTCTCCATCGTCGATCTGGAACAACGAAAGACCACCTTCAATTCAAACCTGGGCGAGAAGATAGAAGTCGGCCAGATGTTCTGGGTCAGCGACGACTACATACTTCACGCCCCTGCCCGTAAGGTGTTTGGCGACGTCAAGGGAAGGACGGGTGAACTGTTATCCTTTGACGCGCGTAGGAACAAAATCAAGAGATTGCAGGCAACCGACTGGTGTCCCTATTGCGGGGGTGCTCTGATCTACACCCTGCCAAAGGATCCCAGACACATCATAGTTGGCGGTTCCTTCGATCAATACCCTGAAGCTCATTTGGTTGATCTTAAGACCGGTATATTCCGCAAGATAGCTCGAGGTGCGGCGCCCTGGGGCGGTTTAGTGGCCGATCAGGACGGGAAAATCGTCTTCAGTACGGGCCTCAACGTCAAGAACGAAACCGAGATATATATCAAGAACAAACGTGAGTGGGAATTGATCGAGAGCTTTGGTATGCGGGACGAGGGTTGGATTCCATTTGCCAACGCTCCCGAACCCAAAACGTTCTTCACGTGGGATACCCGTGGCGGCCGCACCACGGGACTCGGTCTTTTCAATACGGAAACCAGACAACACAAAATGCTCTACCAATTTGAGGGAATCGATCTGAGGGCGGTCTACAGAGATCTCAACGATCAGGTATATGCAGTCCGTACTGATCTTCACTACCCGGCAATTCACTACCTTAACAAAGCACACCCTCTGGCCAGGATCCGTGCGGGTCTGAAAAAGAGGTTTCCCAACGATACGGTTACGTTCACAAGCGTCACGCGCGACAACACCAAGGCGATTGCGCTGCTGTCCAGCGATCGCAACCCAGGACAATTCCTGCTGGTAGATCTCAAGGCAGAGAACAAACTGGAAATGCTGTTTCACCGAAAACCACATCTAGCCCCGAACGAGCTCGCGCCGATGATGCCCATTGAAGTCAAGGTACGCGATGGCAGCAAGATATATGGATATATCACCAGCGCACCAGATACACCAAAACCAGGGCCCATGATAGTGGTCATACACGGCGGTCCTCACGGACCACGGGACTTCTGGGGTTACGATACAAACGTACAACTGATGGCAAGTCTCGGTGTACACGTGCTGCAAGTCAATTTCAGAGGCTCCGGCGGATACGGACTCGACTACGAGCAGAAAGGTTACGGCGAGTGGGGTCGCCTTATGCAACATGATGTGACCGACGCAACACGCTGGGCCATCGACAGCAAGATCGCCGACGCCGAGCGAATATGCATATACGGCGGCAGCTACGGCGCCTATTCAGCCTTGATGGGCGTAGCACAGGAGCCAGACCTCTACAAGTGTGCGGTTGGCATCGCCGGAGTCTATGACCTGACATTGATGGACACGCAGGGCGACATCCCAGACCGAAAGTCTGGTATCGCGTGGGTACGTGAAATTCTGGGGACCGATGACGATGTACTGAGAAAAATATCACCGGTTTATCTTGCCGACAGAATCAAGGCGGATGTGTTGCTGGTTCACGGCGGACAGGATCGCCGGGCACCGATTCAGCATGCCAAACGACTGCGACGCGCCCTCGAAAAAGCCGGTAATGAGCCCAAGTGGCTGACCCTCAGCAGGCAGGGGCACGGTTTCTTTGGTCTGAAAGCTCAGTTGAGTCTATTCAAAGAAGTTGCCACCTTTTTGAGCAAGCCACTGGGGATCGATCTGCAAGACGTGAGCTGGGTAGATGAGGAACCGGTCACCGAATAGACAGGAAGCCTGTTCGGTGTCTAACAAGTCACCTGTCGCTTCGCCGGTGAGCGAGGAACCACTTGTATAGTTCGTCATTGTCGTAAGTCTCAGTCCAGGAATCATGTCCAGCTTCCGGATACACCGTGAACTTGACGGGATTCTTCATCCGTTTCAGCATGTCAACCATTCTCTGCGCCTCGTCCAGAGGGACGACCGGGTCTTTCGCGCCATGGAAAACCCAAGTTGGCATCGTGCCCAATGCGTAAGTCGATATCCTCGATCCCCCACCACAAACCGGTGCGATGGCAGCAAAACGATTCGGGGCGGCGGATGCGAGACTCCAAGTCCCATAGCCACCCATACTGAGGCCCGTCAGGTAGATTCGGTCCTCGTCAATCGCATGCTCCGCGACGACATGGTCCAGGAGCGCCAGCAGCACGTCGTTGGACCAGAACTCGCCCGTTGGGCATTGAGGGGATACCACGATAAAAGGGAAGTCCCTTTTTGACTGAACGATCTTGGGGGGGTCGTGGATGGCTACCAGATTGAGGTCATCACCTCTCTCACCGGCACCGTGGAGAAAGAAGATCATCGGCCATTTCTTGTCACCGTTCTTTTTATAGCCATCCGGCAGGAACAGCAAGTATTGGGCTTGTACTGATTTTTTGACCGTTGTCTCAAAACTATGGAAGAGTTGTGACTTCACCGTGGTTTTCTCTTCTGCAAACACACTGCCACCGAAGAGAAAGACGGATAAGGCCAAACCTGACAACCAAATTAATCCTCTCATGGCGGGGCTCCAGTCATCTATCAGAGAGCAGCATAATACACGCTCCTCGCCAGTATGTTTAGCTACCGCCCTGGAGTTCGACAAAACGCCGGTAGGGACTAGCGGGATTCGCCATCAACGTATCGTGACTGCCAACGTCTCGAATTTCGCCGTCTTCCAGAAACACGATGCGATCCGCCTTGCGGATGGTGGAGAGCCGATGGGCGATAACGATCACCAGACGACCTTCGGCCGCGCGCTGTAACGCCCGGACGAGGGCGTTCTCGGTCTGGGGATCGAGCGCTGCCGTCGGCTCATCGAGGATGAGAATTTTCGTGTTGCGGACGAGGCCCCGCGCGATGCAGAGCCGTTGTTTTTGACCGACGCTTAGCGTGTCACCGGATTGGCCGAGTTCGGCATCCAGGCCATCGGGAAGCTCTTCAATAAACTCGATGGCACCCGTAGTCCTACAGGCATTGAGAATGTCCTCTTCGGTGGCGTCAGGATTTGCGATATTGAGATTGCTGCGAATAGACTCGTTGAGGAGGAGGTGTTCCTGGAACACGTAGGACACTTGGGCGCGCAAAGACTCGACTGTGGTTTCGCTGACATCCTGGTCGTCGATCAGAACGCGCCCTTCGGTTGCCTGGTAATAACCGGGAATGAGATAGGCGAGGCTCGTCTTGCCGGCACCGGTTGGACCGACGATGGCAACCAGTTCGCCTACATCCAGTCGCAGGTTAATGTTCGCCAAAGCCCGCGTGCCGGTGGCATAGCTGAATCCGACACCCTCGAACGTGACACCGTTTTGCACCACTCCCAGATTGCGATGGTTCTCCTTGGGATCTTCGGTCTCCATGTCCATGAAGAAAAACACGCGGCGCACTGCCGCGACCTGTCCCTGAACGTTAATCCAAAACATGCCGATCGCGATGCCCGATCCTGCAATCGTTATAACGAGTTCCCAGAGCACGAAAAGGTCTCCCGGGCTCATGGTCAAGTCGAAGATCCGATCCGTAACAAAAAAGAATACAAAGACCGCGAGCAATATGTACATCAACCAACCAATGAAGCCTATGCCGATTCGGGTCAAGACGACGTGACGAAAGCGCCGAAAGGACTCCCCGCTTTTCTTCTCGACCCGTTCCTTTTCCTGATCCATGCCGCCGAGGCTTTGCACCGCATGCAGGTTGCTCATGCTCTCCTCGATGGCGTTGGTAGTCGCGGTCCCGGATGCACGACTGGACTGCTGAACGCGACGCACAAATGCAGACAATGGGATGGTTACCACCAGTGCGACAGGAAGAGCCAACACCGAAGCCCACATCAGTTCAGGCGCAACGCCGCTGTAGCTGGTACCCATGAGGTAAAGCGCAATTAGCGCACCGAGCACGGTGAAAAGTGGGCTTAATGTCACGGAGTAACACACCTCGGGCAGATCCGGTGCGTCGTACATCACACGGTAGATCGAATCACCGATACGATGATCATCGATGGTTTTCATGGGTAAGTGGGTCAACCGCTCGAACAGCTGCGTTCGGAACTCGTTGGCGAGACGTTGATTGAGTCTGATGCTGACGAGAGTCTCGATACCACCGAGGAGCCCACTCATCCTGCTTCCGCCCGCACTGAGTTTGAGCTCCGACTGAGTGGCGCTGTCTTGCCCCGGTTCAAGCCTGATACCGAGCGCTCCGCGACCAAACACGAATAACATGCCAAAAAAGACCACGCACAACGTGAACATGATCTCTAGGGGTGGCATATCACGCACCCAGTTAACGAATGGCTGAAAATACGGTGGGAATGGGACCTCCGCGTCGTTGAATGGTAGTTGCAGGATAACCTGATCGATGAGAATCTTGCCGGTCCAGGGAGTGATCAGCAATGGGATCAGGGAAACCAACGCAAGCCCCAGTTTCGATGCGAACAGCCCTTTAACCAAAGCCAGGTAACTCAGTGATCGACCGATGAGGCGGATCACTTCGCGATTGGAGATAAAGGGGTCTACATCGACCCGGTCATCAAACATGCCGGTCGGTTGTTCAGGGCTTGGGTCTACGCTTACGGCTGCTTCACTCATGATGCTTCGCCTTCAGACGAAATCGTCTCCTCAGCGACAAAGTGCCGATAGTCGCCATCGGTGATTGCCATCAGTGAATCATGATCGCCCACTTCGGAAATCTGCCCATCCTTCAAAAACGCAATCTGGTCGGCATTCCTGATCGTCGAAAGGCGATGGGTAATCACAAACAAAACACGGTCTTTGCCCCAATCAGATAGATTGCGTAGAACGCTCTGTTCGGTTTCTGCATCGAGTGAAGCCGTCGGCTCATCCAGTATGAGAATTGGTGTGTCGCGTACGATCGCGCGAGCAATGGAAAGCCGTTGACGTTGACCCGTTGAGAGCTTACCACCGCGTTCCCCAAGTTCCGTGTTGTAGCCCTGAGCCATCTCTTCGATAAATTCATCTGCACATGCAATCTTGGCTGCCTGACGAATCCTATCAGGGGTAACGTTGCGTGCCGCATAACCGATGTTTTCCGAGACGGTCGTTGCGAACAGGACATTTTGCTGGAGAGCGATGGCAACGTTCTGGCGGATACTCTCAATGCCAAGGCCCTTCAGGTCGGTGCCGTTAACGGTGATGGAGCCCGCGTCCGGATCATAAAGCCTGAGCAACAGGGACATCAGGGTCGACTTGCCGGAACCGGTTGCACCCACGATCGCGGTGATGGTGCCGGCCCGGGCCGTCAGGTCGGCGCCTTTGAGGACCGGCCTTTCAGCTTCGTATGAAAAGTGCACGCCATTGTAGCGGACGGCCTGGATCGGTGCCGGCATTGACACGGCATCGTCTCTTTCTTCCACTTCCGGCTTGAGGTCAAGCAGGTAATAGGCACGGTTCAATCCCATGGCCAGATCGAGAGCTGCGAACCAGGCCATAAACATGAAGTTGTACTTGCCGATCAGCTCAGCATTGTTGCCACGAGCAGCCTGAAAAGCACCGAGGTTCCATAGCGCAAAGCCCAGGATAAAGGTGAACACGCCTCCCAGATAAGTCTCTTCCTCACCAATCGTCCAGTCTGCCATCAGGTAGTCGCTGACAATGAGTAGAATTCCGGCAATGGTGGCCATGGCGATGTAGAACAGCATGATTTCCAATCGAAAGTGATAGGCGTTGTCGAGAGCGTAATTGGAGTCGCGGTCAAAACGGCGAACGACAATGCCTTCCGCCTGGTTTGCCTTGATCACCCGAATGCTCTGCGCCACCTCCTGAATACGAGAGGTGACGTCGCTGTTCGACTGACGAGACAGCCAGGCGAGTCGTTGGATGCGCGGCGTCCACCAGGCGGCGAGCAGGAAAACGGGGACAAATGCTGCCAGAAACATGAAGCCGAGAACCGGACTGAAGAACCAGATGATAACAAACGCCCCTAACATACCCGCGCCTTGTTCGAGCGGATCCAGAATGATGGTAGCGATGACATTGCTGATCATGCGGCTGTCCTGGAACACCCGATAGATGGCGTCACCGGTGCGGGCGTGACTCTGATACTTGAGCGACAGGTTTTCGGCGTTTTCAATCATCTTGACCCGAAGGTTTTGATTGATGCGCTGAGCGATCCACGTCTCCCAATACACGACCCCAAGGCTGTCCGCCAGCATGCGGAGGATGATCATGAACAATACGCCATAGACGATCAGGCGATTGCGCACCACCGTGCGTTGCTCGACGCTAAGCTCCTCTGCCGTCACGTAGCTCGAGTCAAGCAACAGCACCATCGCTTGAAAAGGCTGCACGGGCTGTGCATCCAGCACCTTGTTGTTGAGGAGATCGGCCCCGGTAAGTGTGATATAGCCAGCGAGAAGGCCAATCGACATAGCCAGTGAAAACCAGCCAACGACGTGCCAGACAACCGGTTTGATGTAAGGCCAGGTGCGCAGAAACAGCTTGGCAACCTCGATGAACGTCATCGGCGGCGGTGCGGTCAGACGCGGCGTATCCATTTCCGTGCTTGCTTCGCTCACTTACCATCTCCCGACCGGTTGCAGAATAACGCGTAGATGTCAGCGCCACTCAAATGGGACCAGACAAATCGTCATGCCTGAATCTCGACTTCGTGAGCGTCACGCATACGTCATGCAAACGATCGCGTTTGCGATTGGGAGACCGGAATCACTTTGAGGCAGCCGCTGCCAGGATTGTATCACTCAGGTAATACGACAGAAAGATCGCATTCATCAGCGACGCAGCCCCGAGACTGGACGAGGAAGTCGTCTCTATTCCCTGCCAGGCAACGGCAAGGCACGACGTGTTGAGCTGCTGGCCCCGCCTTCCCAACACTGACTACAACAGTTCTACACTGTCGGCAGTCAAGCACAGGCATTGACTGCAATTAGCGAAATCAACTGAATATACTGGACAGTCTGCTGGAACAGTAGTGTTATATTGTGTCAGCAAGATACCGACACGGCAGGTATGTTCACGTGCACGGCGGTATGCCGAGAAACGTCTGGATCGACCCATCGGTTGCCTAAACGATAGTGCAAGTGCTGCTATCAGCCTATACCTGTGTCTGCTGGCCTGGCTGCATTGCACAGTCTGGTACCTTAGTTGAGGTCCTCTTTTGCACTGGAGTTTCAGAAACTACGAGGATTGACCTCATTTGAAAACTACAATTTCAATACGAGCCCTGTCCATAGCAATTCTACTGATCATTGGAATTGTCGAGGCCAGCGCTTCAGACAATCAGTCTGCTGATGAGCGGGCCCGAACCGGTAACGTCGATGCCACGTCAGAGCCGCTCATTATCAGTCGATTCGACGATCAGAATATCAATATGAGACTTGACGGGCGGCTGGACGAGCCTGTCTGGTCTCGCGTCGCCGGCGTAAACGCCATGAGCGTGACTAACCCGGATACGCTGGTGAAGCCTCGGTTCGAAACCGTCAGCAAATTCTTCTACACGGATCGCGGACTTTATGTCGGCATCTGGAATGAGCAACCGCCGGATACGCTTCTGGGTCGACTGAGCCGTCGTGACAGATACATGAATCGTGACGGCAATGAACTCATGCTCGACACATCGGGTAAAGCACTCTACGGCTTATGGTTCGACGTCAATCTCGGTGGCTCGATCGGCGATGGCACCATCCTTCCGGAAAAGAGTTTCAGTGGCAACTGGGACGGCTCCTGGAATGGTGATGCTGCTGCAACCGACGATGGTTACACCACCGAGTATTTTCTTCCCTGGTCAATGATGGCCATGCCGGAAGCGGATCAGTATCGAACAATGGCCGTGATGATCATCCGACGCGTCGCCTATCTGGATGAGACTTGGTCTTGGCCGGCACTGCCTTTTTCCGGCTCCAAATACATGTCCGGATGGCAACCGATTCAGTTTCGGGATATCAATCCACGTCGCCAGTGGGCTGTCTTTCCATTTGCCGCCACAACCCATGACAACATTGCATCGACTACCGATTACCAGGCCGGTTTAGACCTATTCTGGCGACCGTCATCCAACGTGCAATTTACCGCAACCATCAATCCGGATTTTGGCACCATCGAGAGCGACAATGTGGAGATTAATCTCACTGCCTTTGAGACTTTCTTTCGAGAGAAGCGACTCTTCTTTGTTGAAGGAAACGAGATTTTTGTCACTACGCCCCGTGCTAACCCTTTTGGCAGCGGCTCATTCATCGTTGGCGCACGCAATACGTTCAGCAGCTTCTTCTCAGCACCCATCACCCTCCTCAATACACGCCGTATAGGTAGTGCTGCGATCTCACCCGATATTCCACCTGGCACCAGCATTGCCGACATCGAGCTGTTTAAGCCTTCCGAGCTGCGGGGAGCGATCAAGGTCACTGGTCAGAACGGTCGTCTCAGATATGGAGTTCTAACGGCGATCGAAGATGATGCCCGATTTCACGGTTTCGACAATCTGGGTAGCAGCGTCCGCCTCGAACAGCAAGGTCGCGATTTCGGTGTTCTACGGCTGTCCTACGAGGATAGCTCAGCAGGACTGAGAAGTTTGGGCTGGATGACGACCGCTGTCATGCATCCTGATCGAGATGCACTGGTACACGGCGTCGATGGTCACTACATCAGTGCGAGCAGTAACTGGGCCACGGACCTGCAGCTGATCTATAGCGATATTGAGGGCCTCCATGGGTACGGTGGCCTTGGCGATCTTTCTTACATTCCCCGCAAAGGAGTCACCCACAAACTGACCTTTGACTACCTGGATGACCAGCTCGATATCAATGACTTTGGTTTTCTGCGTCGTAATGATGTCTTAGGTATGAAGTACGCCTACACGAACAACCGTACCGATCTGCAAAGGCTGCGGCGCTGGGATCGCTCACTCTCACTGGCCCAGAAATACAACCGGGATGGTCAGGCAATTCGCAGCGAGATTTTCTGGCGCAACACCCTGATGTTTCAGAACAGCATGCTGCTCAAGACCGAACTGGACTACTTTCCCCGTATCTGGGACGATCGCAATAGTGCAGGCAACGGCGACTTTAGAATCGAGGATCGGTGGTTCTTTGAGACAGCGGTCGGCACGGATACCACCAGGATTCTGAGCATCAGTCTCGCTGTCGCCGGATTGCAGGAGGACTTGGGTGACTTGACCAAGCAGATCAAGGGTGGCTTCACCTTGAAACCAAACGACCGCTTGTCACTGGATCTGGACGTTACCTACCAGCGCCGTGACGGCTGGCTGCTACACCAGTCCGGACGCAATTTCGCAACATTCAGTTCTATCAATTGGCTGCCGAATCTGTCGCTAGAGTATTTCGTGTCAGCTCGCCAGCAATTGCGACTCACCATGCAATGGGCGGGAATCAAAGCAGACGAACAAGCGTTATACCAAGTACCGCTCGGGAATGGCGACCTTCTGGCAATAGACAAGGATCCGACAGATCCATCCGCTGACTTTGGCATCAGTCGACTGTCCGCACAATTTCGCTATCGTTGGGAAATCGCGCCTCTGTCAGATCTGTTCTTAGTTTATACCAGGGGAAGCCGATTGATCACCGCGGGGGATGATGATTTTGCTGACTTCTTCAGAGAAGCCGTGCGGGAGCCACTGGTGGATGTATTTGTTGTGAAACTCAGATATCGGTTCGGGTCCTAGTATCAGAGCACTCTCAGGTGATGATGGGACACCGGACAGCCCTGTGTTCCTTACGCAGCCCTGGGATTGACTTCCTTCGCGATCTTCTCAGCCGCATCCCTCTCCGCGAGAGTGAGTTCGTAAGTCACCTGCAGGTTCATCCAGCTTCTGGCATCCCCACCAACATAGCGAGCCAGTCTTAACGCTGTGTCTGGCGTAATGTCTCGACGTTCCCTAATGATATCGTTGATACGGGTAGCCGGTACGTGAAGCCGGGTTGATACTTCACGTTGTGAGATAGAGCGTGTTGCCATTCTGCACCTGACATCGGGAGTGCGATTAGAAGACCTACAGCGAGAATCAACTTCTTCATTGTGTATCTATTGCCAGACCTTCCGTGAGAATGCTTCCAGAACGTCAGTGTCCCTAATTTCTCGTCTCAATCAACTGACCTGGGTCACTCGTCAGCGAATTATCTACGCTGCCGCAGACGAATGCCTCAGACTGTTCAGGCAACGTATTGCTAAGTACCCAGACTGGCGCCCTGCCCCACAAGGGTGGCCTGCAGTTCCTTGATATCCAGCATCGCGGGGCTGCTATCCAACCCGGCAGCCATGGCAGCCGCTGTCCCCGCCGCCTCCCCGGTGGCAAAACAAGCCGGGATCTCCTTAGTCGAGTGGTGCACTCGGTGGTCCACTGAAATGCACCGACCAGCCACCAACAGATTCGATACTTCACGGGGATAGAGACAACCGAAGGGGATATTGTAGAGCATGCCCGCCTTGGTCCAGTTCCCGGTGCGCGCAATGACCTGATCGTTGGGAGAATTGGCTTCATCACGAAGCAGCCGATAGGATCCGATCATACGGCGGGATTCCGTAATACCGAGTTGGCTGGCAATGTCTGTCAGGAACGCCCTTCTGAAGCCGGGAGTTTCGCGACGCATACGGGCCACCTCCTCCATCACCATGCGGCGGCACTCAATCTCCGCATAGCTCAGATCCTCCACATCCACTCCCGAGATCGGGCGATCGATCTTGTCCGCTGCACCCCAAGGCGCCAGCACCCGTCCCTCGCCGGGCGGCGCCTTGAAGAAGCCAACTCCAGCGCCACTGACATCGTCAACCCCGGCCATACGGAACCAGAGCCAGGGATACACCTTTTCAAGGTCAAACGGGACGCCCGCAGAAGCGAAGAGATCGCCGTCGCCGGTTGCATCCACCACCACTTTTGCCCGGATTGCCTCGCGTCCCGATTTAGATTCGATCGCCACCGCAGCAATACGATCGCCCTGCATCAGCGCGCGGGCACCCCAGGCATGAAACAGCAGTTTTGCACCCGACGAAAGCACCATCTCGTTGACCACAAATCGAAACTCCTCCGGGTCATACGCCACCGAGTAACGCACGACTGTAGGATTGCGCCCCCAGATCAGCCCCCAGCGGCGATAGTGATCAACGAGTTCCGGGTCCTCACTACCCCACTCTGCCGCTTTGGGATAGACAATGGACCCCCGGCCGTCCAGTCGCTCCACTAACTCCTGACAAAGCCCCGCGACCACCTGGTTGCCCTCACCGTCATCGAGGCTCAACAAAGTTATGATCAGTCCACCGCTGGCAAGACCACCCAATGCGCCATAACGTTCTACCAGAACTGTATCCGCACCATTTCGTGCGGCGGCGATGGCAGTGGCAATCCCCGCCGGCCCGCCGCCAACCACCAGCACGTCGCACTCGGCTCTGATGGGCAACGACCTCGACGGCTCCTCCATGCTCTCGGCTGATTTGTTCATCGCACTTGTTTCCCAATTCTTAACGAACGTGAAAAGATCTTACATCACACGACTTGTGTCCGGATACCTCAGGCGTCCCCGCCGTCATCACGTAACGGCTGTCTCCTCAGAGTCTTCCAGTGTATGATCTGCCGAACGCCTTATCGGTCACGACAACATCATGGCAACAGATGCAAAGAGTATGGGCATGCTGCGAGACTTGGCCAAGCAATACGCCGAGATTGCAGCCAAACCGGTTCAGGAGGAACGCCGGCAACTGTGGCGCGAGCACTTCAGTCTGAATAAGACGCGTGCGCCAATACTGGTCACCTGCGGCATGCACGATGCCTGGTGCCGCGAGACCTTTTCCCGTGAAAACATGGTCTGTGAGGACCCTTTTTGGAGGCGCTTTGAGCGTTGGTTACGCTTGCAGATCTTTCACGACTCGATTGGTGACGACTACATTTGCGAGCCATGGATACCCCAAGTCGCGGCATACAAATCGCAGCGCGGTGTTTTTGGTGAATCCTGGGGTGCCAGACCTGAGTTGGCTTTTGCCGGGGACACAACCGGGGCTTACAAACTGAGTCCACCCATTTGCTCCTGGGAAGACATGGCTAAGCTGACGGCACCGGATCACGAGATCGATGAGGACGCTACCAGCCGTAACTATGAACGCCTGGGAGACGAGATTGGGGACATCCTTGAAATCGACGTCAATCGTGGTCCGCTCCTGTCTAACTTCGGCGCAGACATTTCCACCACCGTTGCTGGCTTACGTGGTCTCGAACAGATCATGCTCGACATGTACGATGCTCCGGTTGAACTGCAGCAATTGTTGTCATTCCTTCGAGATGGCATCCTGGCAAACCAGGAGAAGGCCGAGGAGGCAGGCAACTTCTCACTGACATCTCACTACAATCAGGCCATGAGTTATGCGGAAGAACTGGAATCGCCCAAAGCGAACTCGGGCACACGACAGCGTGAGGAACTGTGGGGGTTCTTCGCCGCACAGGAATACACCGGAGTCTCGCCCGAGTTCCACGATGAGTTCCTGCTTAAATATCAGCTACCCATCATGGAGACCTACGGCCTGATTCACTATGGCTGCTGCGAGGACCTGACCCGCAAGATCGACATGCTGCGGAAGGTGCCGAACCTGCGCAGTATCGCGGTCACACCCAGCGCCGATGTGGCAGCGTGCGCCGAGCAGATAGGCAACGACTACGTGCTGTCGTGGCGCCCGAATCCCACCGATATGGTGTGTACGGATTGGGATCCGGAGCGGATGGAACGGATCATCCGGGCTGGTGTCAGGGCCTGCAGCAACAGCGTCTTCCACATCCACCTGAAGGATTCCCATACCTTGCAGGGCGAACCAGACCGCCTGCAGCGCTGGGCCAGTATGGTTCGCGACATAGTGGAAGCTGCATAAGCAATTGACTGTTAGATAATCATGCTGCTTCAGCAGGCTGGTATCGCGGGCCAATGGAGTTTCCGGGTCTATTCTCCCTGCAGAAAACTGACGCAGCCAGCCACCTGTTGTTCGCTAAGTCCGTGCAGAATCAGGGGCACGTTGGGCACAAACTCGTTCAGTAATGACAGATACTGCTGGTAATCCAACAGTCCGGTTCCTGCAGCAAGGTGCCCTGCCTCGCCATCGTGGTCAAGGTCCTTTGCATGAGCGAACGAGATATCTTCCCCCAGCAATTGGAACGCCTCATCGAGAATCTCTCGCATCTTAGGCAGTTCACCGGTGTGGAAGATGTTGGCAGCATCCATAACGACCCTGAGACGAGGCGACGCCACTTCATCCAGCAAGCGTCGGGCCTTGCGCGCCGAGTCAACCACGTTGGACACTTCAGGTTCAAAGGCGAGGGTTACGTTGTGCTCGTCAGCGATCTGCACCGCTTGCGTCATGCAGTCAATGAGATCGTTCCAGGCTTCCGGCGTATTATTGTCCGGATGTGACAACCACATGCTGCGAGGATTTCGTGATCCCGTGCACAGGGCAATAACCGATGTGCCGAGGGCCTCACACGCAGAGGCCACGACCCGAAGCCTTTCCAGTCCGTTCCGTCGTTTTTCTACATCAGGATCGATCATGTTGAAAAGACCATTGATCGCGACCATGGTTACGTTGTGCGAAGCCAGTTCTGTACGAATGCGATCGCACAAGTCAGCTTCGATCCCGTCAGCAATCCGAACACGACCGGCACTCGATAGATCGAACTGCATGCAGTGCATGCCATGACTGACCACTGCGTCCAGTTCCTCCTCGAGCGTTGGCCGGGAAAAGGTCCTGGACATAACTCCAATCTGCATCTTGCACACTCCTTATTTCAGTGCTGGCAGCGAATTCATGCTGACTCGGAATGACTGGTGTCCGATGGTCTCTGCACTCACTTCACGAGTCGTCATCACCGGGAATCGGGAATATTGAATTTCTTGCTCGCTTCCAGCACGATGCCGCCCACTTTCGCCTCCTGAACTTTAGCGCTGGCGTCATGCCGCGTGAAGGTTGCTCCCCAATTGCAGCCACCAGCATCCGGCGCATGCCATTTCACGGCGGCAAACTCGCATTCCTTCGCATCAATTCCTGCATTGCGGAGGTCGGTGTTAAGAATATCCAATAGTTCTTCTGCCGAAATAACCTCTTGGTCCATACTGCTGCGCCTTAGTGAATTGCTGCGATGGGGAAACCAGCGACAATAGCGTTTGGACGGGTGGCGCGTCAACGCCGGACTGTCTTTTTTTGAGGCAAAGGTGTCGTTAGCTGATACCTGGATCCAGGTAGAAAACATTGCCATCGGGATCCTTCATCAACGCCAGAATGCCCCCCCATGGCTGCTTTGTCGGTGGCATTTCACTTTCCACACCCTTGGCGATCAGGTCGGCGTAAACGGCATCGATATCATCGACTATGAATCCAATGCCGGTGTGCTTACCGACCAGAGCCGGATCATCCGCCTTGGCAACTGCGAAGCTGATGGGACCTGCTTGGAATGACGCATAGCCAAAGTCGTCAGCACGCATATCGAGCTGCAGCCCAAGTGTGTTGCTATAGAAGTCCACAGCTCGATCGAAATCGCGAACAAAGACGTTGACGTAACCTACGCTGATAGCTGACATCTGCATTCCACCCTATGGTTCCACCGTGACTTTAACATCCAGTCATGGGTTCTCCCGTCAGACGACAAAAGTTCAACCTAATCTCACCAATTCGGGCGAACCACGTCAAACAAGACTTCCGGCAGACTAAAGCCTGTAACCAAAGAGCGTGTTAAGATAACCGCCTCCGGAGAGGTGGCCGAGCGGCTGAAGGCGCTCCCCTGCTAAGGGAGTATAGGCTGAAACCTATCGAGGGTTCGAAT
>JASMJM010000090.1 GCA_030749725.1 Pseudomonadales bacterium
AATTTCCATACACCTTTCCTGATTTAACATGTGCACCTCCTGCAAGGTGCAGATTAATGGAAAGGGGGGTCAGTTTTCAGTTGCCGAGGGGGGTCAGTTTTACATTGCCGCTAACAGTGGACGGCGGTTACGCTCACAACATACCGATTGAAGCGGCGACAATTTTGGGAGCGTCGCGAATCCTCATAATCCGGTCTTCGCCCATCACTGATGTCGCCATCCCGAGTGACAACAGTTTTGCCAATCTGACGATAGGCAAACTCTTTTCGAATCTACAGAGACTCGTCCCATATTTCTACAACAGGTCACAAGTGGAAGATGTGCAGAGCGCTGCAGACATATTGGTGGCTACCATTGCGCCGACGGGTAGGAAAGACGGATCGTGGCCGTTACTAACCGATATCCAGGAGAAAGTTGTCAAAGACATGTTCGATGAAGCGGACGAGGACATCTCCAAGAGAATCGGTATGATCGAAAGCTGGGGTACACCGCTTTGCAGAATTGGAGCTGTTGGTTCCTCTTGCGATACAATTCTGGATGTTGAATTGACCCAGACTGGTTTCTAGTCGTTGATCGTGATCGTCTATCGTGGGTTCGAGATCAGGGTTTACTCCCTTACGTTAAGGCTGTGTGAGAAATCGATGTGAATGCGCTGCAAGAGTCCGCTCATCTCTGTCTCCGCTATCTAGTCATTCTTCTTCTGGCAGGTTGTGCTTCACAAGATCAAGCCATCAAACTGTTTACGACGGATGGGTGCAGCCTTTTCCCGGATGGCGAGATAGCGAGACGAAAGTGTTGCCTGAATCATGATCTGCACTATTGGCAGGGAGGAAGCAAGAGAGATAGGAAGGAAGCAGACGTGGCATTCAAGCAGTGTGTCCAGAGTGCATCCGATAGTCGCCTTTTGGCAGCGACTATGTATCGTGGAGTACGAATTGGTGGACATCCCGTACTCCCAACGAAGTTTAGATGGGGCTATGGATGGGCCTATGGTCGTCTCTACAGACCGCTCAATCAAATGGAAAGAAACAGCATCGCTGAATCGCTAGCTGATTTACATGAAGCCGTAGTAACTTCGTGCAGCCAGAGCATTGAGTTCTCATGTGCTGATGTCGAAGCGATGCCAACCGAATCAAAGCAGTGAGCCCAACGTGCTATCGGTATACTGACGAATTATCTCGACGACCTGTACCTGATATGATTTGTACCACTTGTTGCGTCCGTGCCTCTGGGCAACCAGGTGCTCGGCAGCTTGCTTCCACTGCTTAATCTGCTCCTGATCGTGCCAATAGGATATAGCGATTTCCTGCGTCCCTTCGGTCACAGCCGTGAATTCAGAACAACCGTATTCATTCATTGCCAGCTCTCTCATTCGCACTGCCATTGCTGCGTAGGCTCCATCCAAGTCGTTGATTTCTGCTCTGAATATCACTGCGTACATAGTGGATCACTCCTTTGACTGCAAAGCTGTCAGGCGAAGACACTGTTAATCTGCCAATGTGGAGAAGTCATAGTCGATGTACGGGGTCCCTGCTTCGATCCTTTTCTTGCGTCCTTTCATATACCCCGCATTCCACTGATCGACGTGCCAGTTTGTCCCAAACTCGCGAAGGATGACAGCATACAGGTCTATTTCACGCAGCTTCAAGAACAAAGGGATTTCCGTCAGCCAGGATTCGTTCAACTCGCTTTCACGACGATATCCCTCCAGGAAATGGCGCATGAATTCCTCGGTGAACGATGCTGGATCTTCTTCCCACATCGCTGCATAGAACAGCACAATGGCGATGTCATTCACGAACCAACTGTACGCGCAGTCGAAAACGTCATAGAGCATAATCTGCCCGGCATCGTCTATCTTGAGATTCTCGCCATGCGCATCCTGATGAATGAGGCCATAGTTGACTTCGTCTTTGGGTAGCGTTTCAAGTTTGCACAGCAATTGTCTAAACTCCTCAAGCACGCCACTGTCGACGCCTGAAAGCGTCTCTTCTACGTCAAGCATAATGGGGTCATCCCAATCCGGTCGTAGCCACTGCTGATTGCGTGGTGAGTAGTTGCGGCTTAGTCGATGGATGCGCCCCAGCAATTGCCCATATTGTTCGGTGATGTCTCGAGTCCACTCACCCGGTTTCGGGGACACCCCTTCAGCTTTCGTGAAGGCAGCCACCAAGAATGCTTCACCATGATTGTCAGGCAGCTCTTCAAGTAACTGACCGGAGTCTGAAGACATGACCGCGCTGACCGATGCGCCTCCCTCAACCAGGTGACGCACCCAGTCCAGTTCACCCATAACCAGCGAGGCACTGCGTTTGGAACTGTGACTGATGCGAAGAATGCCACGACTGCCCGCTCGATCAAACTCGTACACGAAGCTGTCGAAGTCCCCCAACAAGGAAACGCGATCGGGCGAAATACCATATCGGCTGATTGCTTTGCTAAGCAGGTCTTTGTTGTAGCGACTCTTTATTTCGATGTTCACCCTAATTACCTTTAGTCAGGCACCCGCACCAGTGTGTGTATGTTAGCCGGGGCGAGAAGCGACAATGACCTGTTGCAGTTCCGTGAAGAAAGAGTCAGCAAAACGAGAGTAGTGATTTCGTGACGCATCCATGTAGTTTACCGCGGTGGTGCTCCCCTCTCGTCGAATGGTGAGGGCCAGTTCTAACGGCTCTGTGTAAATGGAGCCTCGTTCGATCTCGTGCAGCAAGGCTGCTGTCTTGGAGAGCATTGTCCCGTCTCGCCAGAATACAATTGAACGAGCGAACCAATGAAGCATTCCAGTTAGCCAGATCGCGGATTGATTCTTCCAGCTATGCAGGGAGTGGAGATCTGTCTCGGCCTGGTTGCAGAGCAGTTCCACGCCGGGCTCTTCAAAATGCACGTCAGATCCGAAGCAGGACTGACCAAAGTTGGCGAGCATATACCGGTCGAATGGCAGCAAAGGATCACCGCGTTGCCACTTCCTCGTTGTGCCACCGGCTATGTAGCACGCTTTGTCTTCCAGCGAGTTCGCAGCGAGTGACTGAGGAACATAGTTGCTCTCCACGACCTGGCCTGACAGCCAACCCCCATGCTTGTGTTCGAGGTAACGCTGCTGCATGCGGTCGTGAATGTGCCCGAGTCGCGCTCCTGCATCCTCCCCGATGGAATCACTTAACACGACACACACATCGATGTCGCTCCAGCCTGCCTGGTAGTCACCAAGCGTGACACTGCCATAGAGCACCACGGACAGCAGATCGTCACCCAGAAGATCACGGACCTGAGGCAGCCACCACTCGATAATGGCCTCAACGGGAGGAGGAAGGGTCAGCATCGCTCCTTTCCGTCATGGTTGCTAGTGTACTGTCCCACAATGACGTAGCCTTATTCGCTGGCCTATTTTGTCCCTGGACTTCGTTACTCGTCCTTATCGGGGCGCCCGGCGAGGGTGCCCAACCCACCTCGTCCTCGCGCCTTGCCAGAAACAAAATATGCCGACCGAATAACGACCACTTAATTGCGGGACAGTACACTAGGATGCAAGTTCCTGCCAGGACTCAACTTCATCTTCGTCGATGATTTCCTTTTCCAATTTTCCGGCTTCCATCCATTCAATTATGCTGGGCTGTGCCAGGACGCTCGTTACGTAGGCCTCTTCCGCGCCGTCAAGAGGAATGCTATAGCCCGCGAAACGAAGTGCTACCGGTGCAAACATTGCATCTGCTATCGAGTATCTGCCAAACAGCCACTCTCCGTCTCTGCCATATTCAAGTCGACATTTCCGCCAAAGGGCCTTTATTCTTTCAATTTCCACTTCTGCTTTGGGAGACAACTGACCGTTTTGAAATTTCTTTCGGCAGTTCATCGGCAGTTCGTTTCTCACACCAGGGAAACTGGAATGCATTTCGGAACTCATTGATCGGGCCATGGCACGAGCATCTGCCTCGTGAGGCCAGCCATTGGATCCTAAGTATTTTTCCGAAATGTATTCGAGAATCGATAGCGAATCCCATACGACCAGATCGCCATCCATCAGCACTGGAACTTTTGAGTCCGAGCCATACTCTGAGAGTTCCCGAGCGGTGGTCTCAGTTGAAAGCACCACCCGTCTCTCTTGAAACTCAATCTCGTTGTGTCTCATAAACACCCAGGCCCTCAAGGACCATGAGGAGTAGTTCTTGTTGCCGATTACTAATGTTAGACCTGACATGTGTTCATTCTCCGTCTTTCAATATCCAACACATAGCTTTCGCCACTTGGTCAGCCTGATTTTACACCCAGCTCACAGGGGGTGTTGCAACGATTGCCTTTCGTTGGCGACAAACACGTCTGTCCAGGCAGCGGCGGATTTGGACTCTGAGTGCTCGTTGTGTGCCTTTGTATGCAATTCGAGTTCAATCGGTCATACCCGGGGGAGGTCACTGCATGGCGCTGAAGATGATGTCAGAGCAGAAGTCGAGTATGATGGATTTCACAATAATCCTAAGTCTGGCATTCAGTCGACACCGAACAGAACAGCGTGGCCACAATTGTTAGATGAGATGGTTGCAGGGCGCCGCCGACCTTGACCATTCGGAGAACAGATCATGTCGGATGCCATCGTTGTCAAGGGTGTGACCAAGACCTTTGCAGAGAAAGTTGCCGTTCGGGATCTGGATCTGGTGGTTCCCGAGCACGGGCTCTATGGCTTTATCGGTCCCAACGGAGCTGGTAAGACCACTACCATCCGTCTGCTCATGTCAATCATGTTTCCGGATCGTGGCGAGATATCGGTCCTCGGCCACAAGTCGGCTCTTGAGGCTAAGGACCGAATCGGCTATCTGCCGGAGGAACGTGGCGTTCACAAGAAGATGAAGGTTGGTACCTTCCTCACCTACATTGCCCATCTTAAAGGTCAGCAGGGCCCGCAGGTTGGCGGGAAAGTCAGCCATTGGCTTGAACGTGTGGGACTTGCAGAGGTCGAGAACAAGCGCTGCGAGGAACTCTCCAAGGGCATGCAACAGAAAATTCAGTTCATCGCCACGGTAATCCACGAACCGGATCTGCTGATTCTCGACGAACCGTTCAGCGGGCTGGATCCTGTAAACATGCGATTGCTGCGGGATCTCGTTTTGGAACAATACCAAAGAGGGGCAACGATCATCTTCTCCACACACGTCATGATCCAGGCCGAGCAGATCTGTGATCATATTGTCATGATCAACGACGGCGACAAGGTCCTCGATGAGAGTTTGACCGGCATACAGACACGCTTCGATCCGAGAACCATCCTGTTTGAGCCCATCAGCCACGAAGCCGATGTGAGTTCGTTGAGTCGCGTGCCCGGCGTGGAAAGCGTAACCCGGGCTGCCGGCGCCTACGAGATCCGTCTGGTCGACGGCAGCGATCCCGCCGCCGCCATGCGTGAAATAGTCACCGTGGTGCCCACCGCGCGGGTGGAACTTCACCGACCGACGCTCGAGGACATCTTCATCCAGATCGTGCAGGGCTCGGCGGACGCCAACTCCGATGAGATGGTGGAGCTGCGTGCTTCGCTTCGGTCGGATTCCCCGGAGGAGATGGCGTCATGAATAAGATCTACCACATCGCGCTGACTGAATTCATCGCCACGGTGGCGACCAAAGGCTTCATCATCGGCATCGTCATCACGCCGATCATCATCCTCGTTGCGGTTTACGGTATGCAGTCGCTGTTCAACGAGAAGGCCCCGCGGATCGTGGGGGAAGTCGCCATCGTCGATCCGACCGGCGAACTGTTTGTCGGCATCGGCGCATACCTTAAACCGGAATCCATGGCAAGGAGACGGGGACTTCTGAAGGAGTTCGCAGACGGGCAAATCCC
>JASMJM010000091.1 GCA_030749725.1 Pseudomonadales bacterium
CAATGCTTGCTGGAAGATATCGAAGCCAAAAATAGAGCCTGTCTGGGGTATCCCTCTGCCAAGGATTTTGACTTCAGGTTGCTTGCGGATTTCCTGCATTATCCGCTCAACAACGTCGGTGACCCTTTTGCAGAGGGAACCTATAGAGTGAGCAGCCGCGAGTTTGAGCGGGAAGTGCTGCAGTTTATGGCGGAGTTCCTGCGCGCTCCTGAAGGGAACTGGTGGGGCTATGTCAATAACGGTAGTACAGAGGGGAACCTGTATGGGCTGTATCTGGCGCGAGAGCTCTATCCAAGAGGAATCGTCTATTTCTCCCAGGATACGCATTACAGTGTCAGCAAGAATGTACACTTTCTCAATTTGCGACACATCATGATCCGTTCCCAGAGCCACGGCGAAATAGATTATGAAGATCTGCAGGAAACCCTCAACATACACAGAGATGTTCCTGCCATTGTTTTTGCCAATATCGGCACGACCATGAAGGAAGCCAAAGATGACGTCAGAAGGATTCGGGAGATTGTCGAAGATCTGGCCATGGTTGACTGTTACATCCACTCCGATGCAGCGCTGTGTGGTTTCATCGCACCGTTTGTGAAACCGAGAGCAGCGTTTGACTTTGCCGACGGGGCTGACAGTGTTGCAGTCAGCGGTCACAAGTTCATCGGTTCTCCCATACCCAGCGGCATCGTGCTGGCTCGTAAAGAAAACGTCGATCGCATTGCGCGTTCAGTCGCCTACATCGGCAGCATGGATACCACCATCACAGGGTCACGCAACGGCCTGACGCCGCTGATGCTCTGGCATACCATAAGAACTATGGGACTTGCCGGGATACGCCGAAGAGTCCGCGCCAGCATTGACATGGCTGCTTATGTCGAACAGGAGCTAAAGGCTGTTGGCGTGGCCGCCTGGAGGAATCCAAATGCGATCACCGTGCTGTTTCCCAAGCCGAGCGCCGAGATCAGGCTTAAGTGGCAACTGGCAAGTAGTGGTGAGCTTGCCCATATCATTGCCATGCCGGGCACCGAAAAGGACGTGCTCGACAATTTCATCTCTGACATTGCGGCTGAGCAGGGGGGATAGACATGCGCCAGATAACAGTTGTGGCAAAGAATACTAAAGATCTAATTACTGACATAACCGGATTGTTGGGAGGACACGACATAGACATCCGCAACATGAATTCACTCCAGGTGGAACAGAATGCCTATGTCAAGCTGGTTGTGGATAGCTACGATCGCAGCTTAAAGCTATTGACCGAAGCGGGCTATAACGCTGTGTCTGACGAAAGTGTATTGCTGCGCATCCAAGACAAAGCGGGAGCGTTGGCGCAGGTGGCGCGCACCATTTCCGGACATGGTATCCATACGCGCGCCATTACCATGTTGCAGCAGGACGGTGAATTCACGGTCATTGCCGTAGGTACGGACGATAACGACCAGGTCAGAGAACTGTTTCGCGATACGCTGGTCAGTTGATCCAGTGCCGTTGGCTACCTCGTCAGGATTGCTTGCCTGCCGTTCGATATCGAACCGCTCAGTTCTACCCTGATCATGCCGTCGAGCTGCCAGCAGTCGGCTGGTGGTTGCTGGATCCCAACTTGCTGCCAGGTCTCGATAATGTCCTTGACAGTTAATTAACCAAATAGTTAAATACGCAAAATCCTGGGTCAGAGAGAAGACGGAATGGATGTATTTTCAGCACTTGCCGACCCGACACGCAGAGAGATTCTCTGCCTGCTCGGTAAGGGACCCCTTGATGCGTCACGGATTGCTGAACACTTCGATGTGACCAAACCAGCAATTTCAAAGCATCTGAAGCAATTGCATGCCGGCGGCCTGGTGACGAGAACGGTCGACGCCCAACGACGCATTTACGGGTTAGACCTGAATGGATTGTACGACGTGGAAAACTGGATTCATGAGCGACGCGAGGCGTGGCACGCCCGATTGGATAGTTTGCAGGAGTTTCTGGAGGCAAAACATGGCCACAAAAGAAGAAAAGATTGAAGACGTCGGCACGATCAAAGGTATCGGCAAGCATAGGCGGGTTGAAGTCACCAGGCTGTTTCCGTTTGCTATTCAGGATGTCTGGGAAGCGATTACGGAACCTGAAAACGTCGCACAGTGGTTCGGGGAGTTGACGATTGATCAGACTGAGGGGGGTCGAATCAAGCTCGGATTTGGCAAGACCGAGGTGACTGGATCGATCAAGACGTTCATGCCGCCTCATGTGTTTCCATACACCTGGGAGCAGGGAGGTGAGAGCACCTCGCTGGTTCAGGTTGACCTGATTGAGACGGCAGCAGATGAAACGCTGCTGACCATTGTCCAATCGGCATTGGATGCAGACGTAGCGACTGATGTGGGTGCCGGATGGCACAGTATGATGGATCGGCTGGCGCAGTTTCTGCACACCAGGGCCTTTGCGCCGCAGGATGGAAAGCGGTGGGAATACCTTTCCGCAGCTTACCAGGCTCTCGGTTAGTTGCCGATTGTTCCAGTTTTAGGTAGTGGCTCGAGCCAGTAGCCAGTTTTAGCCGTCACTCGTGCTGAGCTCGTCCGCAATGCGGTGAAACGCAGAATCCCGCTTGCGCGCCAGAAGGAGAGATGCGGTCTTTCCCTGGGCATCGGGGATATCCCCGCGAGCCCCGTGTAACACGAACATCCGGTAGTTGCTGAGGTCACTGTTCTTTTTGAGCATGTAATGCAGCGCTGTCATGCCCCGATCATCCTGAAAGTCAGGATCACTGCCTGCATCCAGCAACCATGCAGCTGCCTTGAACTTGCTGTATTTCACTGCCCCGAGCAGGGGTGTTTCTCCTTCCGCGACTGCGTCAAGGCGTGCCCCCGCATCGATCAGCACGCGTAGCATGTCGAGATCCTGGTGAAACGACGCAGCCCACAGGCTATGCTCTGCGCTCGCCCCCGATTTGAGCAGGAATCTCAGCAAAGGCAGATTGCGCCCGCGGGCGACTGCATACCAAACCGGGGTAGCTTGCCACTCGCCCTCCGTGAACGCAGAAACGTCGATGCCCAAGCCAAGATCAAGGAGCGTCTTCGCCAGCTTGATGCTGTCCTGCGGGCTGAGTTGGTGCTTTTTCGAGATATCGACACTGGCACAGAGGTGCAGCCAGTTGCGCCCGCGTTCATCCTTTATTTCCAGCAATGCCGGCTTCTCCCGAAATCCGGCGGCAGCTTCGTCGGCACGGAATTCCTTTACCAGCGTCAACATTTTGGTTTTTGATATCATGAGGGTTAGGCCCCCGGTTCATTCACTTGTCAATTAAACTGAATCTGATCACGTTCGCAAACTCTAGTCTTCGATACCGCCCATACAGAGGTATTTGATTTCAACGTAATCATCCAGTCCGTATTTTGACCCTTCGCGGCCATTCCCCGATTCCTTCATGCCGCCGAACGGTGCCATTTCGTTAGAGATAACCCCCTCGTTGATCCCGACAATACCATAGTCCAACCCTTCACTGACGCGCCAGATACGCCCCATGTCCCGTGCATAGAAATAGGACGCCAGACCGAACTCGGTATCATTGTCCATCTGAATCGCCTGCTCTTCCGTTTTGAATTTGAAGAGTGGGGCCACCGGTCCAAAGATCTCCTCTCGGAAGACACGCATGTCCTCGGTGACCTGGGTGAGAATGGTGGGTTCGACAAAACTGCCTCCCAGAGCTCCCCTACCGCCGCCTGCGACAACCCGGGCGCCTTTGGCGACAGCGTCATTGATGAAATCGCAAACATCGTTGGCTGCCTTCTCGTCTATCAGCGGTCCCATATCAACCCCTTCCTCCGAACCATCGCCCAGCTTGAACTGTTTCACAGCTTCAGCGAGTTTTTCTGCGAAGGCATCGAATACACCCTCCTGCACCAACATGCGGTTGGCACAGACACAGGTTTGCCCGGCATTACGGTACTTGGATGCCATGCAGCCTTGGATCGCTGCGTCCAGGTCTGCGTCGTCGAAGACGATGAAGGGAGCGTTCCCACCCAGTTCCATGGATGTCCGTTTTACGTTTCCTGCACATCGTGCCATCAGCTGCTTACCCACTTCGGTTGAACCCGTGAAGGTCAACTTGCGCACGATGGGATTGTCGCAGAGCTCGTCACCTATCTCGCCGGTCTTGCCTACCACAATATTGATTACACCGGCTGGTATTCCGGCGCGCTGCGCCAATTCCGTAAAAGCCAGCGCTGACAGCGGCGTTGCTGTGGCAGGTTTGCAGACCACCGTGCAACCAGCAGCCAGGGCTGCACCTACTTTTCGTGTCAGCATGGCATTGGGAAAGTTCCAAGGGGTGATGCAGGCTACGACACCCACCGGTTGCTTGGTCACCACAATGCGCTTGTCGTTTGATGGTGCCGGTATGGTATCGCCGTAGATGCGCTTGGCTTCTTCCGCAAACCACTCGATAAAGTTGGCACCGTAAGCAACTTCACCACGGGCCTCCGCCAGTGGTTTTCCCTGTTCAGCGGTGAGAATGCGGGCGAGATCTTCCTGGGCGGCCATCATCAGGTTGAACCAGTTGCGGAGCAAGGTTGCACGCTCTTTGGCAGGCTTTCTTCGCCACTGACCTTGTGCCGCCTCAGCAGCTTCGATCGCCCGTCGCGTTTCAGCCTGCCCACAGCGAGCGATATCCATCACCGTTTCACCGTTTACCGGGTTGGTCACCGCAACGGTCTCGCCGCTGTCTGCATCTATCCACTGACCATTTACATAAGCTTGTCCCTCCAACAGGCCTTTGTCCGCAAGCTGCAGTGCCATCGCTCTCTCCTCTAATCACACCTTTCATTCATTGTGCCGGTACCCAATTCACCTACACAGCACGTGGAGATCAAGCCATATTGGCCATCCTGGTGAACTTGCACATTTTACTCAACTCTGCCGATCGTTTGGAGAGAAACGTCAGACCGAAAAGGACGATGTCTCTGAGTCAAGGCTTCGTGCATCCTTACAGAAGGATCACAGCTCTGAACGCCGGTAGACCACCATCTCGCCATCAGCTTGCCTGGTTGCGGCGCGCGTCACTGACCAGGCACAGATGGCTGATCAGGTCGCGCAGATCTGACGGGCATACCACAGGCGTGGAAGTACCGATACTGGAAAACCTGTTGGGTTAGCTTAGAGCGTTTGCTTGAGCGACCGACGCGGGATCGATCACCTCGCCGGCGGCCCTCGCACGCTCCAGTCGGCTGGCTTCATCCTTTTCGATGTTTAGGATGGCCATAAAGATCAGCATGACTGACGGTACTGCCATGGAAAGGCCCCATAGCATGCCAAGCCTGAGCCCCTCACCGCTGTCGGAACCGGTGGCAATGAAGGCATCGCTGATCTGTCCCATCATGAAGGGACCCAGCGCAAGGCCGATGAAGGTGATCATCATCAGGTAAAAGGCGGAAGCAATGGCACGCATCCTCGGCAGCACCAGGTCGTTGATCGTTGCCGCGCCGGGGCCGAGCCACATGGGAGATAGCAGCGCGAACAGGAAATTGAATATGTAAGCGGTGATTAGATCATCGGTCAGCAGCAGCATGATGACCATGGGCAGGGACAGAATCACGGCACTGATGGCTACGTACAGCTTTCCTCTGACAGTGTATTGTCGCAGCTTGTCGGCAGCGATGGCTCCGAGAGAGACACCCAGCCAACCACCCAGGGCTGCCGACAGGCCCAGTACCGTGCCGGTCTCCGCAGCACTAACGCCATGTACCCTGAGGAAAAAAGGAGCGGCCCAGAATCCGGCGCCGTAACCGATGAAGGCAAAACAGGGCATGCCGATTAGGAAGTAGATCAGCGTACGACATTTGAAAATCATGGCGAACGTAGCCGGGTCGCGCCGGGCAAGCCCCTGTGCCCAGGAGAATGCACAGTAGACACCGATACCGAGTGCGGTCCATTGGGCGGCGTTACCGAGCCAGAGATAGAGCCCATAGAAGACCAACGCACAACCTATTGCGATCGCCACATTGAGGAGCAGGCCTTTGCTTCCGGCTTGGAGTCGATACAAGCTCGCCAGGTTGAAAAACGGCAGGATGGCCTGCAATTCGAGCCAGGTTTCTCGGAACGGGTGGGGATTTGCCACGCTCACCATCCCCTCACTCTGGCCGCGCTTTGGTTCCTTCAAAGTCCATACCCAGATGGCCATCACCAGACCCGGCAGGCCAACTGTGAAAAATGCCACGTGCCAGCCCTTGAGGCCGAAAGGGGAGGTGGCGGGATCGGGGAAAGCCCCATTCCACGCATCCAGAATGACACCACCGAGGAATATGCCGATGCCCGCGCCTATGTAGACTCCGCTCGAATAGATTCCGAGGGCGGTGGTTCTGAGCTTCGGGGGGAAATAGTCTGACAACATGGAGAAGGCTGCGGGGGTGGCACTTGCTTCGCCGACTCCGACACCGATGCGGTAGACTGCCAGGGAGGTAAATCCCCGTGCGGTTCCGGACAGTGCGGTCATGGCACTCCAGAACATGAGACCGATAGAGATCAGATTCTTGCGCACCCAGACATCGGCCAGTCGCCCCAGCGGGATACCGAATACGGCGTAAAAAACAGCAAACGCGGTGCCATACAGAAAGCCGATCTGCGCATCGGTAATGCCGAGATCCGCCTTGATGTCCTCGGCGAGGATGGAGAGGATCTGTCGATCGATGAAATTGAAGACATAGACCAGCACCAGCACCGCCAGTACGTATTTGGCGTAGCCACCACCGATGTTCAGGTCATCTGAGTCATGCTTCTCTTCTGGATTGTCATTTGCCATTGGGTACTCACAAGGTGGTCCGACAGAATGGCGCAGGGCCTTCCCACTGCCGGTGGGTAAACAAAGATCGCCACTCTAAATGGATTCACGAGCGAAATCAAAGTGAACCCGCTCAGATGCAATCAGCACCTACAAGCTGTATATTCCGGCCCAACAAGCACACAGGTCGCCATCCCGACGAATAATCTAACTGGGTGGACGGGCCGACGATGATCAGGAGAGTCACCCAATGTCTGAAATACCAATCGAGGCGTTTATAGGCACGATGGAGGTCCAGGAGAGCCATCGGTTCGATGTCCGGAAGCTACAGGAATATATGCAAGACGAGGTC
Organism: Pseudomonadales bacterium; assembly: GCA_030749725.1. GTDB lineage: Bacteria > Pseudomonadota > Gammaproteobacteria > Pseudomonadales > Azotimanducaceae > JASMJM01. The sequence goes on from JASMJM010000091.1 coordinate 7,113, forward strand.
GCCGGTTTCAGCGGCGAATTGACTGTCGAGCAGTTTAAGGGCGGCCAGTCGAATCCAACCTACCTGCTTTCGGCAAGGGACAAAAAATATGTGATGAGACGCAAGCCACCGGGGCAGTTGTTGAAATCGGCACACGCGGTTGACAGGGAATACAAGGTGCTTACCGCCTTGGCAGACACGGATGTACCGACGCCGAGGACCTATGCACTTTGCACCGACGACTCGGTGGTGGGCACCTGGTTCTACCTTATGGAGTATCTCGACGGCCGGGTGATTTGGGATGCGAGCGTTGGCCCATACACAAAGGAGGAGCGGAGTGCTTTCTGGGATTCCGCCAACGCTGCTACGGCCAGGCTGCACAACGTTGACTTTAAAACCGTGGGGCTTGACGACTACGGTAAACACAGCGCCTACATCGAGCGTCAAATCAGCCGCTGGACCGGCCAGTATGAATATACCAAAATCGACGACAACCCCTACATGGATAATCTCATCGAGTATCTGCCGCAGCATATGCCGGCAGATGACAGTTGCACAATTGTGCACGGTGATCTGCGCATCGCCAATATGGTCATTGCCAGGGATCGTGACGAAGTGATCGGTCTATTGGATTGGGAGCTTTCCACGCTGGGCAGTCCTCTTTCAGACTTCGCTTACCTGTGCCAACCCTATTGTAACGAGTTGAGGGATCAGGATCTCAAAGCCCTCGGCCTTCCCGCGGAAGAGGACTATATCGAGACCTACTGCAAACGCACCGGGCGGGATGGCATACCGGATTGGGACTACTACCAGGCATTTAATATCTTCCGATTGGCTGCCATCGTACAGGGCATAGCCAAGAGGGCACTAGATGGCACGGCTTCCAGCAAGCATGCTGCTGAATCAGGTGCAGGTGCCCTACGACTATCCAAGCTGGCTTGGGCACAGATCGACAAGAGCGTGATCGTGGACTAACGCAAGGAGGTCGGGTCACGGGCCAGAGGCGTCAGTGGTCGATCAACCCGGAAGCATCGTTAGCAGATTCTAAAGGGACAGATTACTATCTGGGCGGAATCGCCTGGCCGCTCCGTTCCAAGACCATCTCCAGTAGAGCAGTTACGTGCGCATCCTTCGATCCCATCTCGGCCAGTGCCTGAGCCAGCTTAAATAGATATTCTCTATTTGCGCCGCTCGGTCCCTCAGCTTTGCATATCTGCTCCGCGATAGTTTGCAGAGGTGCAGGACCCAGATAGTTCCCGTTAGACGGTGTGGCAAGATACATGAGGCCGGGCACCCTTCTATCCTTAAGGTGCGACTCTATGTCGTGCCTTTGGTAGCCACCCCGCTCTCGAACATCTAACTGCTCCATAACCCGTTCCCGGCTGGTTTCATCCAGGCGGTAGGCCATTCCCCAACAGCGGCTCTGTTGATCCGGCAGCAATGTGACGACACGTCCCGGCGCACCCGGAATTCCGCGGTGGTCGGTGGATCCCTGCCAGAATCTGCGCTTCCATCCCCGGATACTGGCAGGTTCTCTCTCCGCAAACGGGAATTCAGCGCGCCAGATGAGCGAGCCATATCCGAAAACCCAGGTTGGCTCAGCGCAGTTTGCCATTGTGTTCCTTGATGTAGTCGACCACCATCAGCAGACCATCTTCATCATGGTTGCCGCAGATCCAGTCGGCCTCTTTCTGCAATGCGGGATTGGCATTACCCATGGCGACCCCAACACCGGCATGTCGAATCATGGCAAGATCATTTATCTCATCCCCAACGGCACAGATGGAGTGGGGTGTTACCTTCAGCATGTCGGCAAGAAACGTGAGGCCGCTCCACTTAGTCACGTGAGCCTGGGTGATTTCACAGTACCAGGTATTCAACGCATCGAATGGCACGACAACGGTGTGGAATTGTGCGGCAAACATTCGGTGTAGTAATTGGCAGAAAGTGCTGAGAGGCTCGTGCGTACCAAAAATACCGAAGACCAGGTATTCATCCACGTTCTCTTGATCCAAATAATCTCGGCTGGCCGCAGCATCCCCATTGTCTTCGAAATAGAACCGGGTCGGCCGGTTCCACTGCACGCCGCTGTCTACGATAAAGTCCGCACCACCATTGGCATGGGAGTCTCTTTGCGCGATCAGTGCATGGCCGTTGGCACGAGCCAATCGGGCCATATCGGCAAGTTCGTCGGTAGCAATGCAGGTCTGCTGCAAGGTGGACTGGTCACGGTGTTTGATCAGCGCGCCACCATTGCTGACTGCATGTACCGGGAATCCCAGATTTTCTATCACGTAACGGGTCGTTCGGTATCTGCGCCCGGTGGCAATGACGAGTTCGATCCCTTGCTGGGATATTTGCGTCAGGGCGGCGCGAGTTTTCGCCGATATTTCGTGATCTTGCACAGCCAGTGCGCCGTCGAGATCCAGGGCCAGTATTTCGATTGGGTGCATGGTCGTGACTGGAGTTAAGCGACCGTCAATATACCACAATCGGCGGAACCGAGCCGGGCTGCGCTCAGCCGGGCTGCGCTCAGCTTTGAACCATGCACTATCAGATGGTCACTTACAGTCATCTCGTCTCCCGAGATTCAGCAACCAGAATAAATCAAGGTGGTACTATGAAGATTGAAGTAGATTGGGATCTGTGCGAATCGAATGGCGTGTGTGTGCGAATTTGCCCGGATATGTTTTCCCTGGATGAGAATGACAATCTCATTATTGCCACCGATTCACCGGATGACGAATTGCGGGATCAATTGGAGCAGGCTGTTGCGGGCTGTCCAAGGCAGGCGATGAGACTCGACGATTGACACCTGTGTCTTGCCAACCGACCGTTGGCGTCCGGTCACATTCTCTCTCCCAAATCCAATGCAATCGTGTCTCCGAGCACTGCGCAGACGTGCCATCGGCTCCGACTCTGTTTGGCGACCGAAGAAATAAGCAGGCATGGTCGGACGAGAGGGGGCACTGCTTCCCAGGCACGCGCCGCATGCGGACCAGTAACACATCCATGTGCGCTCGGACGGCCTCGGAAGCAGTGCCCTCTCCCGTCCTCAGCTCGTCGGGTTTTGCTCTCTTTTGGGACATTGGCGGTGTTGGTGGACTGCTCAATACAGTCCCATCTTAGTATCTTAAGGAGCTGGTGATACTTGTAGGTTGGTCTACAGCTTCAGTGCACCAAAGCATCGAGTCTGACACCTTTTGGTATACTGGTCGGCACGGGAGACCCACATCGTTGCAGGAAAAGGTTAAGGTGAAATCTACGATTGCTCAAGACATTGCCGAGATTATTGTCGGTAGCTTTTCAGAGTATAGGGATGGGTTTAAGGCCATCACTGCGGGGGCTAAGAGGCGCTTTGAAAATGCTGAGTGGGTGGCTGCCAAGCAGGCATCCATCGAGCGGATTGAACTGTATGACATCTTTGCTGGATCGGTCGTTACCGAGATAAAAGGCATACTTGATGATAGTGGGTTTGGGGATGATCGGTGGGGAGAAGTTAAAGAGGCATATATTGGTCTGATCGCGCAGAGGAAGGATTTCGATCTCGCCGAAACGGTGTTCAATACGATCTACCGAAAATTGTTCGATCGTCCCGGTGTGGGCAATGACAGGATATTTGTAACGTCGCCGTTTGTAAAACCTCCGATTACTAGCGACGAACCCTTGTTCAACTCCTATCGCATGGACTCGACGCTGTGGGAGCTGTTTGATGGACTATTCGCCGACTACCAGTTTGCCATTCCCTATGAGGATCTGACCCAGGACATGACGCACCTGGTGGAGATCATGGAGAGCCAGATCATTCCGATGCATGGCAGCGAAGATCTCTCCATGGATATCCTCAAGCCGGGTTTCTATCGTAACAAGGGTGCTTACCTGATCGGCAGGATGATCATCGGCTCTAACGTATTGCCTATTGCGATACCGATCCTGAACTATGAGTTGGTGGGTTTGTTCGTCGATACGCTGATTTATGACGAGGACGACCTCAGCATCATCTTCAGCTTTACGCGTTCGTACTTTATGTTGGAATGTGAGTATCCGATGGAAATGGTGCAGTTCTTACACTCCCTGCTGCCTGCAAAACAGATCTCCGAGGTATACAGTTCCATCGGATTCTATAAGCACGGCAAAACGGAATTCAATCGTGGCTTCCTCACCCACATGGATGAGACGGACGATCGGCTTCAGATTGCTCCGGGCGTCAAGGGCCTGGTCATGAGCGTATTCACCTTACCCAGCTATGAAGTGGTATTCAAAGTCATCAAGGATAAGTTCTCACCCACCAAGAAAATTACCAGACAGCAGGTGAAAGCCAGTTATTACTTCGTCAAGACCCAGGATCGACTGGGACGCATGGCGGACACCCAGGAGTTTACCAATTTTGTTTTTCCCCGAAATCGATTTTCCGATGAGTTGTTGGATGAATTACTGGCGGTGGCCGCTTCCTCCATCGTGCTGCAGGAGGACAGGGTCATCATCAAACACCTGTACATGGAAAGATTGATGGTGCCGCTCAATCTGTACCTGGAGCAGCAGGATGATGAGGGGAAGATGCAGGCACTGGATGAATACGGTAATGCCATTAAACAGTTGGCCGCGGCAAATATCTTTCCCGGAGATATGCTCCTGAAAAACTTCGGCGTTACTCGTCACCGCAGGGTGGTGTTCTATGATTACGACGAGATATGTTTTCTTACCGATGTTAATTTTCGAAAGATTCCGGAAGCGAGATTCCCGGAGCAGGAAATGGCTGCTGAGCCCTGGTACAGCGTAGGACCGCGGGATGTGTTCCCCGAGGAATTTAGAACTTTTCTGTTCAACAGCCAGAAGCTGAAGGACCTGTTTTCGAATCTGCACGGTGAGATATTCGACTATCAGTACTGGCAGGGATTGCAGGAGAGCCTCAAGGGAAACTGGATGATGGATGTGTTCCCATACCGGCGCAAGCAGCGCTTTGAACACAATCCGTAAAGTGCATTTCTCAAAGTCCTGAGCTAACTCCCGACTCGATTGTCGTGCAATCAACCGCCCTCTGAAGGGCAACACGAAACCCTACATGCGCTGTCAGTTGAACAGGTATGTATGAAATAATGTACATTGAGGTTCCCTCCCTCGGCTTGGCATTCAAAATCGCCCATAGCTTCAAGCTGCCGCTGGAGGAGGTGTTCCAATACACGGATACTGCCGGGAAATAAGCAGATACAACTCTAACGAATCAGTCGTTGCCGTCACTTGTAAGCATCATGGCGCGGATTCGTGCCGGAGTTCTGCGAGTATCTCGGTGGCGGCTTCCCGGATGGAGATTTCCTGATCCAGCAATGCCTGCTGCAACAGTTCGACGGCTTGCTGACCGCCGATATCACCCAGGGCATAGACAGCGTCCTCTCGCAATGAAGGCTCCGCGTCGCTGAGGGCCGCCGCTAATGCCAGTGCCGATAGCTCTCCGCCGATCTCAGCCAATGCGTCGATGGCTGCTTCCCGTACTGCCCGGTCCGGATCCGTCAGCGCTTGCTCGATCTCGCCGACCTTGCCGTCAGCGCCCATACTTCCGAGCACGTCAAGCACTTCTTCGCGAATTGCAGGATCAGGGTCACCTAGAGTTGCCACCAGTACGTCTGCTGCCTGGTCGCTGGCAACGAGGGACAGGGCATGAATTGCATCCAGGCGCACCTCTGTATCGACGGCAGTCATGGCAAGACTCAAGGGCAATACAGCAGACTCCGAGCCGAGCGATCCGAGCGCTTCTACTGCTCGCTTTCTATGCTGGGTATCGCCGCTTATCAGGTCTAGTTGCAGCAGTTCGACAGCAGTCGCTTCATCGAGCGAAGCCGCTGATGAACCGGGATCAGCCGGTGACAACTGTGTACTCGCCACGACCTCACGGGTCGCATCTTGAACTGCGCCACAGCCAAGCAACAGACCCTGACCGATGACCAGGCAGATACTGTACAAGAGGAGCTTCCTTCTATCGTTCACTCTGTCATCTCTCTATACCGAGGTGTACTCCCATGATCCGCGTGAGGAAGGGACTTGATGCACTCGTCAGTCACGTGACGTGACAAGTGGATTAAGCCCCTTGGTTCCATAGCTACCACAGGGGTCCTACTCTACCAGGAGGAAGCAGCTCTCTGTCGCCGTCTGGTTGAAACTCTCCTCTCTTGCTAGGACCTCATACTTGAACTCGTCGCTTAAACCGATGAATTCTTCGGGAATCACCATAGAGGTCACATCGGGGGGCAATATGACGCTTAACACCGAGGTGAATTCCTCTCCGTCCGCCTCAATCTCAGCCTCGACCACCACTTCGTAGTTGTGAATGACGATATCCGGCGAACCCTGAGGGGAGCCTAGATCCGGGTGTGACATCGTGACTTCATCCCAGGCGATGGTAACCGGAGCTGTTACTTCAGGTGCATCATAGTCCGGATCTTCTTCATCGCAGACCGCCGCCATCGGTACCTCGTTAACAAAAGCCACTGGTGGAGCAGGCATCAGGTGCGTAAACTCGGTAATACTCTCCAGCTCCTCTCCCTCGATGGTTTCACCTTCGATCTCGTATTCTCCCGCTGGAAAACGGCGGAAGAACTCTACCGGGGACAGTTCGTCGAATGTCGGTTCGGCGCTTTCAAAGAATATCTCCGTCAGGCCCTGCCGCTTCAGACGCCCTTTGACCCTGATCTTCAGAATATTGCGCTCCCTTGCTGTCTCGATTTCCAGCTTCTTCCAGCCCTCACCATCGATCAGTGCGTGCAGTCCGAGGTCACCATCTGTGTTGTTGAGCTCGGCAAAGATTTCTGCCTCATCGAAAGGGATTTCATCTTCCTCCTCCTCGTCAGCCCAGCTCAATGAAGCTGTTGTTGCCCATACAAAAGTAGCCGTTGCCAGCGCAAGCTTCGGCAGCATTCCCAGGTGGTTGTGTGTCATGTTCATTTTCTATTCTCCACGGTTATGAGTTGTCCGGATCCGTCTTGTTTCTCGGGACCTATGGAGATAGAGTGCCGGTAAACAAAAACCTGTCGCCGGTTGCCGCAATCTGTTGCCATAGACTGTTCAGCAGGGGTTCAGGCCCTCTTGGCTATCCTTACACTAAGCCCCATTGCAGGCGGCGATTTCACTTGACTGGCAAGGCATTGTGGAGGAACGTGTCGATGATGAAGACGACAGCTCGAAAAGTCTCGGCCCTGCTGGCGGCACTCGTCCTACCGGCTTGGATGAGTGCTGGTGCGGCGGCGGATGATCAGTCCTGGCCCACCAAGATATCATTCGAGCAGGGCAGCATGCTCATCTACCAGCCGCAGATCGAGTCCCTCGAAGGCAACAGCATCGAAGCGCGTGCAGCGATTTCGATCAGAAAGGGACCGCCTGAATCCACTCCAACCTTCGCAGCCATCCGTTTCATCGCCGCTACCGACTCGCCGCAGGGCACCCCTGTGTTGACTGCCCGGGATATCGAATTGGTGGATCTGCACTTGAGTGAAGAAGACAGTGTGCAGCGGGAGGAATTGATTGAAGTCGTGATGCAGCAGCTGGCCGGGATCACGCTGGCGATTGCCATCGAGCACCGGGTCACCGAGAGCGGCGCTGAAGGGCCTGAGGGGCCGTCCGGCCTGCGCAGTGATCCTCCCAGAATCATATTGTCAATGGAACCGGCCATGCTGGCGCGCATCGACGGCGAGCCACATCTGCAGAGCATTGAAGGGACGGACCTGGAATGGGTTGTCAATTCAGCGATCCCCATCATCAAGCAAGAGCAGATGTTCTATCTATTTGGCGGTGCGCTCTGGTACAGCAGCGAGCGTGTGCTTGGCCCCTGGGGCGTGTCTGAGCAAGTCCCTGATGAGGTCCGCCAAGTGGTGGAGGAGGAACCGGATCAGGACGCTGAGGCGATCGATCCGGTGCCCGTCAAGATTATCGTGGCTTTGGGGCCCACCGAGCTGATCGTGTCCGATGGCGATCCTTCCTGGTCACCGGTAGTGGGGATGGAGCTGCTCTTCATGTCCAACACGGACAGTAACGTGTTCCTGGAGCTTGCCACCGGCCATCACTTCCTGCTGCTGGGAGGTCGCTGGTTCAGGGGTTCTTTGCGGCAGAGCAACGCAAATTGGCAACCAGTCCCCAATGATGCCCTGCCTGCTGCCTTTGCCGACATCGTCGAAGACTCGCGCAGAGGCGAGGTGCTTACCCACGTCGCGGGGACTTCACAAGCACAAGATGCAGTGTTGGAAAACAGCCTGCCCGAGACCGCCGCGGTCAAGCGAGGCGGCACTTCCTTCGAAGCTGACTGGGATGGCGAGCCGCAGTTCGAAACCGTGCAGATTTTGGGTCAACACGATGAGGTGCTGTACGCCATCAACACGGTGGATTCTGTATTCAAGGTTGGGGATACTTACTATGCCTGCGAGGAGGGCGTCTGGTACGAGTCCCGGTCAGCGTTTGGGCCCTGGACCGTTGCCACTTACATTCCCTCTGCCATCTACGCGATCCCCCCATCCAATCCACACCATAGAGTCACCCACGTACGCATCTACGATGTCACACCGGACGTTGTCTATGTCGGCTATACACCGGGTTACCTGGGTAGCTACACCTACCACGGCAGCGTCGTGTACGGTACGGGCTATCGTTATGATCCATGGTATGGATCCTATTACTATCCCCGCAGGTTAACCTGGGGCATGAATCCCTACTACGATCCCTGGTTTGGATGGAGTTCCGGCATCGTTTCTCTGCACCGACCATTCCGCTACAACTTTCGCCACAGCTCTCACCGCCATCGCCACCTTAGTTCCCCCGCCCGATTTGATCGAGAAAAACGTAAGCGGCGTTCAGACAGGCACGCGCAAAGAACCGATCGCAGGAGACAGCGAGACGCCTACAATCCAGCTAGATTGGGGAATCAACGTCGTGCAGATCGAAGCGAGCGCCATCCAGATAGAAGTGAGCGTCATGCAGATAGAAGTGAGCGTACAGATCGAAGAGCGCGCCATGGTGATAGAAGCGACCATATTGCACGACGGGGACGAGATGAATCAGATCAGCGTATAGACCGTCAGGGTAAGAAGCGGCAAAGGTCGAATAGGCAAAGACCTGCCGCGGTAGATGCACAATCCGCGCGCCCCGAGTCGACACCTCGTGTGCAGAGACGCGCCTCGATAGAGACTGTTGTCGATACTGATGAGCGAGCACGACAGCGGATACCGCGAAGCCACAGCGGAAACCCGGCCACTGCAGTGCCGAGCGATTTTGCCCCCCGCGAAGGGCGCCCAAATGCCGCCAGACCGATCCGTCGTGCTCAACAACGACGCTTGGCTGTCGATGTTCCGGGAGATAGCAGTGGCGGCGAGACGCGCGCGCGAAGCGCGGGAGTAAGGGAATTGCGGGGGCCGCCACGGGACCGGCAGATTTCAGGAATCAAGCGACCCGCTGCCGACTCAATTCGGAGCCGCCCAGCAGACGCAGTCAGAAACCGTTCGCCGCGCAAAATCCAGAGTAGCCCGGCACGTGTTGTATCAAAGCCAGTTCGCACCGCGGCTGTCAAGAAGAGTACCAGGAAACCTGCTGAAGAGTCAGCACGATCGGAGAGGCAGCGCTCGGATTCCAAGCCAACTCACGAGCGACGTCAAGGTCCTCGAAGGGGCCCTAACGCCGCCAGGCGCAACCACCGATAGCCGATCGGATTGTTCCAGGCAAGGAACGGCGTGTGGCGACAGCTTTAGTTGCCCAATCGGTACCTTAGTTTAATTATGAAGACATCTACGATCTTGTCGGTCCAGGAGTCACGAAGCAGATCGGTGAAGTCCTCCTGGGGGGCGCTGGGTAGGTTGGCTCCACGGGTGTAGACGATAAACAGATCTGATAATGGTGCGATCTCCCAGCGGTAACGAGCCTGAAACGTCAGTCGGCTGATGGTGAAGTCACGATTGTAACTTCCGGGTGCAATAGGGACCTCTATGAGGTCACCGTCGCCCGCCGGTAGCTCGTGAAATTTCTTCTGGAATGCCTTGATACCAGCCCACTGTGCCGTGATACGGAACTGCTGTTTGGCGGTCAGGAAGATGTCCATTTCGACTTGGGGTTGCCAGAATGCAGCCTT
>JASMJM010000092.1 GCA_030749725.1 Pseudomonadales bacterium
GGGATGCCGATCCGGATGCGGCCCAGAAGAGCGTACAGGGATGTATTCATTGGGCCGCATGCGGAGCGTGTCCTGGCAGTGGCCCCTCTCTCCTGGCAATTGCTGCCCAAGATAATTAGAAGAGCGCATCCCAAAAACCTCCACCTACTGTCAGTCTGTTCCGGTGACCCCAGATAGACTACGTTGCCTGATCACCTCGTAGAGGCATATTCCCGCTGCCACCGAAACATTCAGGCTGTCGAGGGAACCATCTGGTGAATCTGCGCTTGCGGTCCCGCTCATGGGAATATGGGCCAGCGCATCACACTTTTGGCGAGTCAGACGGCGCAGGCCCTTGTTTTCGGACCCCATGACGAGCGCTACCGATCCGGTCAGATCTATATCGGTTATGCTTTGGGAACCTTCAACGGCCAGACCGATTACCCATACTCCCCACTGTTTGAGCCAGGTGAGGCAGCGTGCCAGATTGGTCACCTGAATGAACGGCACCAGATCTGCGGCACCACTGGCCGCTTTGATTGCTGCCGGAGTCAGACCGACAGAACGATCCTTGGGGACGATAACAGCGTCTACTCCCAGCGCTGCCGAGCTTCGCAAACAGGCGCCAAGGTTGTGGGGATCGGTGACGCCATCCAGGACCAGCAGCAACTTCTGTTGCCCACCGTCTCTGAGTAACTCCTCAAGAGTGTCTTCACCTGCAACAGTCTGATGTTTGCACAGCAGCGCTACTCCCTGGTGCACGCCGTCGGTGAGTTGATCCAGTTGCTGACCGGAAACCGACTCGATTGTCACGTGCTGTCGTTCAGCCTGCCGAAGGATTTTGGCAATTCGTCCCGAACTGGTGGCGGCCGCCAGCAGCAGTTTGGTTATCCTGCCGCCTGTGGTCTGCAGCCTGGCTTGTACGGCGTGTACACCATAGACGATCTCGAAGTCGTTCCCATCTATTTCCGCAGTCACAAAGACCTCTTCTCCCAATCCCCCAAGAGCGGACGGTTCTTCACCTTCTCCGGCGTCCGGCTTTGCGGCGACCGGTACGTTCTCGACCTTTGCCGCCCTTCGCCTTTCGTCTGCTCTTCGAGCCGCTGTGAGAGACCAATTCACAATCGATCTTGCGTTCATCCAGGTTTACTTTCACCACCTGTACTTTGACTGGTTCGCCGATCCTGTACGTCTGACCACTGCGCTCGCCGGTGAGACATTGTCTGCCCGGTTCGAAGTGATAGTAGTCAGTGGACAAGGTGCTTACGTGAACCAACCCCTCTACGTACACGTCAGCAAGTTCTACGAACAAGCCAAAGCCGGTGACACCGGAAATCACTCCGTCGAACACGTCCCCGACACGATCCTCTATGTATTCGCACTTCAGCCAGCCGATCACATCGTACACGGCCTCATCGGCTCTTCGCTCCGTCATGGAACAGTGATCGCCGAACATCACCATCTCTTCCATTTCGTAGGGGTACAGTTTGCTGAAACCTGTGGGATAGGACTTGAATCGTTGCACATGTGCAGACTTCACGCTGCTGCCGATCACCGCTCTTATCGACCTGTGCACAAGCAGATCCGGATATCGCCTGATGGGAGAAGTAAAATGGGCGTACTCGTCATAATTCAGGCCAAAATGTCCCTTATTGCTGGGCTGATAGACAGCTTGACTGAGGGATCGCAGTAGCGCGGTCTGAATGACATGAGCGTTGTTTCGCCCTTTGGCCGCAGCCAACAGCGCCTGATAGTCAGAAGGCTGGGGTAGTTCATCCCCCGACAGCTTCATGCCAAACTGTGCCAGGAATTCCTGTAGATTGGACAGTTTTTCAGCGCTGGGTCCTTCGTGAATTCGGTACAGACCAGCCAGTTTATGCTTGGTCAAGAATCGGGAAGCGCAGACATTCGCGCATAGCATGGATTCTTCGATGAGCTTGTGCGCGTCATTCCTCTCTATGGGCTCGATGCTCTCCACCTTGCCTTGCTCATTGAAGAGTAGTTTTGTTTCCACCGAGTCGAAATCCAGAGCGCCCCTGTCAGCCCTTCTTTTTTTCAAAACCCCATACAAGGCGTACAGCTCATCCAGGTCCGGCACCAGTTGCTGACGTTGTCCGCGCAGCTTGTTCCCTGCCGATCGTTTCTTGCCCTTCTTTCCCTCCTCGAGCAACTGCCCCACCAGCGTATAGGTGAGACCGGCCTTCGATCTTATGACACCTTCGTAGAACTGGTAGCCACTGATCTTGCCCCTTGCCGTGATCGTCATCTCACACACCAGCGCGAGTCGATCGACATCCGGTCTGAGGGAGCACAGACCATTGGATAGCTTCTCGGGAAGCATGGGAATGACAGTTCTGGGAAAATAGACAGATGTGCCCCGTTTGAAGGCTTCAAGATCGAGTGTTGACCCAGGCAAAACATAGTGGGATACGTCTGCGATGGCTACGTACAGCCGCCAACCACCGGATGACTTCTTTTCACAGTAGACTGCGTCATCGAAATCCTTGGCATCTTCACCATCGATGGTGACAAATTGAAGCTCCCTCAGATCTCTGCGATTTCTTTTGTCTGACGCGCTAACGCGGTCTGCCATGCGATCAACTTGCTCTAATACTTCATCCGGCCATTCGAAAGGCAGGTCATGAGATCTGACCGCAATCTCTACTTCCATTCCCACTTCGAGATGATCTCCCAAAACTTCGGTTACTATTCCGGTCGGTTTGTTGTGCTTTGACGGCTGCGACGTGATCTCCACCACGACGATCTGACCCTGAATGGCACCGGCTTCACCATCCGGTTCAATGAGCACGTCGTGATTCAGTTTTCGGTTCATCGGTTCGACCATGGCGATCTGTTGGCTTTTGTAGAATCGTCCTACCAGGCTGTGGGTATTGTGTTCCAGCACTTCGACGACCTCTCCTTCCGAACGACCACGGAGATTACTGCCGCGTAGTCGAGCGACTACCCGATCACCATGGAAAATGGTGCGCATCTGCCGGCTGTCCAGATAGAGATCGCTGGAACCATCTTCCGGCAGCAGGAATCCGTAGCCATCGCGATGGCCCGTGACCTTGCCGGTAATCAGATCCATCTTACTGACAAGTCCATACAGGTCCTTTCGATCGGCAACCAGCTGACCATCACGGACCATTGCACTCAATCTATTCTGTAGCGCGGTTCGTTCCGTCGGGGTTTCTATCCCCACCAGTTTGCAGATGCGCTTGAAGGACAGGGGTACGCCGGCTTCCGTAATCTGGTGCGTTATGTATTTTCTGCTGGCGATCGGATGGGCGTATCTTGCTGCTTCCCGGTCCGCATGTGGGTCGTTTTTCAATTCCAGTGGGTCCTCTTTACCGATGTTATATGGGAATCCTGTGCGTCCTTTTGAAGCGACATCTTGCCACCTTGAGATGCTCAGGGACCGTCATTTTAGCAGTCATTGGTCAGCAATATGGATTGCATTTGCGGGATTGACAGGCTTTGACAGCCCTAGTAACCTGCGCCTCCACTTGGCCGAGGTGGTGAAATTGGTAGACACGCTAGCTTCAGGTGCTAGTGGGGCGTAGCCCCGTGGAGGTTCAAGTCCTCTCCTCGGCACCAGCTTGATCAGATCGGTCAGATCAGGTCACATCCCGACGAAGTCAGTCACTATCTGCTCAGCACATCAGCCCGCAGTGCACGGAAAACCAGAATCAACTACCATAGAGCGCTGATGTAGACGGCACAATACTTGCGGTACGATAGTTTTCAGGTGGGCACGAACCATGCAGAAGAACATCGGTCAGAAAGGTTTCACCCTCATCGAGCTCATGATAGTGGTGGCGATCATTGGAATCCTCGCCGCTGTTGCTCTTCCGGCCTATCAGGACTACATCAAGACAGCGAATATGGCTAAAGTGAACGCTCACTTTGAAGAGGCAAAACGCCTTGCGGAAACCACCTTTGTGCAGGCATACGTACAAACGGCACTGGGTCGAACCGCGTCGCCGCCGGCCACGGTGGCCGAATGGGTCGCCATTTTTGATCGCGGTGGCTCTCTGGCCCCCGGGGGAGGTTCCGCCTTCGATACAGGGAACGGCGATGCCGGTACAGGTCAGATTGGTTTGCAGGTCACAGGCACCTTTGCAGGGGGAGATGCGGCCATTACCATTACCCGTCCCGCGTATGAAGATCTAACCCTCAGTGTCAGAACGATCGTAGCGGCAAGCACCCAGTAGATACAGCGGGCGTACTAGTGAAACGCATTATTGAGGACGATAGTATCCTCTCTGTCTGCACCCGTTGAGATCATGTCGATGGGTATACCGCAAACTTCCTCAATTCGATCCAGATAGCTGCGCGCGTTCGGTGGCAGATCCGCCAGATGTCTTTTACCCGTGGTTGGGTCCTGCCATCCCGGCAGGATTTCGTAAACCGGCTCGAGCTGTTCCGCTGATGGATCTTTGTAGGCAGTGCAGATTGACACCGACTCCAATCCATCCAACACGTCCACCTTGGTGATACAAAGCGCTGACATGCTGTTGATCTGGATGACCCTTTTCAGTGCTACCGCATCAAACCATCCACATCTGCGCGGTCGCCCAGTGGTGGAACCAAACTCATTCCCCTGATTGGAGAGGTGGCTACCGACGTGGTCGAACAATTCAGTCGGAAACGGCCCGGAACCCACTCGCGTGGTATAGGCTTTACTGATCCCCAGAATATAATCCAGGTGTAACGGACCTACGCCGCAACCACTTGCGATCGTTCCTGCCGTCGTGTTGGACGACGTCACATACGGATAGGTGCCCTGGTCGATATCCAAAAGCGATCCCTGGGCACCTTCAAAGAGGATGTTTTTGCCCTGCTCTCTGAGTTCATGCAGTATGCCAACCACGTCACCCACCATCGGTTTGATCTGTTCGCCCAGGCGCAGTGTTTCATCGAGAGTCTGCTGATAGTCGACACGGTCGGATTGGAAATACTTCTCAAGTACGAAATTGTGATAGTCCATCACCTCTTCCAAATTGACTGCGAACTGCGCGCGATCGAAAAGATCTCCCAGTCGCAGCCCACGACGCGATACCTTGTCCTCATAGGCCGGTCCTATACCTCGGCCAGTGGTGCCTATCTTCTGATTACCTTTGACCGTCTCTCTCACTTGATCCAATGCAACGTGATACGGGAGAATTAGTGGGCATCCAGGACTTACGCGCAATCGGTCTCGCACCTGCACGCCCTTCTTTTCCAGTTCATCAATTTCATCCACGAGGGCCGATGGTGACAGCACCACGCCGTTGCCGATCAGACAACTCACACCTGTTCTGAGTATGCCGGACGGGATCAGATGTAGAACCGTTTTCTCACCATCGATCACCAGCGTATGTCCCGCATTGTGACCCCCCTGAAAGCGAGCCACTGCACTCGCCCCCTCGGTCAACAGGTCCACCACTTTGCCCTTGCCTTCGTCACCCCAGTGAGTGCCAATAACAACAACATTCTTGCCCATATGAATCCAATGACCTCTGTAAACTTGTACACGCTGCTCGGCCCTGCCGGCCTCGAGCAGCCACTTATCGGAACTTCAGTTGCTCTCCAACCAGCTAATTGATGAGATAAAGCAGACCGGTGCCGAGCAGCATGCTGGATAGTCCTATTATACGCATACTACGGTCATCCACTTCCGATAATATCCTTACCGCTGTGCGCCATCTGCCGGGGTAAAGAAAAGGTATGATTCCCTCGATTACCAGCATCAGGCAAAAAGCAATTCCCAGTTCACGCCAGAACAATGAATTATCTTCCTCCGTACAAAAAAAACCGGGTTGCCCCGGTTCAATCTTGAGGTGCTGGATTGCAAGAGCTCAACACTATTGTCCCTTTCGTACAGAGCTGCTTTCATTCAGGTAGTGGAAAAAATCACTGTCCGGATCAATCAGCAAGATATCGTTCTTGTTGGCAAAGGTTTTTTTGTACGCTGCCAGACTTCGATAGAATTTGTAGAACTCCGGATCCTGATTGTAGGCGTTGGCATAGGTCGCCGCAGCAGTTGCATCACCTTCGCCCCTGGTTTCCTCGGCTTGCCGGTAGGCGTCCGCCGCAATCTCGACCCGCTGCCGTTCAGCATCCGCACTGATACCAACGGCGAGTTCCTGGCCCTTGGCCCTGTGTTCCGAGGCTTCGATATCACGTTCCGTATTCATGCGGTCATAGACCGATTGACTGACCTCCGGTGGCAGGTCGATCCGTTTTACCCGGATATCGACAATTACAAGGCCCAGCTCTTCACGGGCTATAACGTCCAGTTCTTGCTTGATCTCCGTCATCAGTTGGTCCCGCTCCCCGGAAACCACCTCATGCATGCTGCGTTTACTGATCTGGTTTCGAAGTCCGGTACTGACTCTCTGGGTGAGAAGTAACCTGGCCTGACGTTCATCTCCCGAGGTGGCCTCATAAAATCGATCCGCTGCAGCAATTTTGAACTTGGCAAATGAATCGACTATGACCGCTTTTTTCTCCAGGGTTAGATATCGCTCTGGCGGCGCGTCCAGGGTCAGTACCCGTGCATCGAATTTCTTTACTTCGTTGATGAAGGGTTTCTTGAAATGCAGTCCGGGCGAAATGTCACCGGTATTCACGACCGCTCCGAATTCCAACAACACAGCTCTCTCCACCTCAGTGACGATGAAAAAAGAGTTCCACAGCAAAACTACAACAACAGCCGCAACGAATATCCCAACTAATCCCTTGGTAGACATCATCTTCGCTCCCTTCGTGGTGCATTCGTCTGTCTCTGCCTGAGCAATCTCTCCACCCGATCAGCCAGATTGCTGAGATCGCCGGCGTTTGTGCCCGGGCTGCCGATGCTTTCAGACTGCTGAACAAGTCTATCAAGGGGCAGATAAAGGATGTTATTGCCTCCCTTGGTATCGATCATCACCTTGGTACTGTTTGCCATGACCGATTCGATTGCATCCAGATAGAGTCGCTCTCTGGTCACCTCGGGTGCCAGCTTGTATTCAGTCAGCAGTTTGGAGAAGCGTTGTGCTTCACCAGACGCCTCGGAGATGACTCTCTGCTTATATGCTTCCGCTTCTTCCAATTGCCGTTGCGCCTCGCCCCGTGCTTCCGGGACGATCTGATTCGCATAAGCATCCGCTTCGTTCTTTACCCTTACCTCATCCTCTCTGGCCTTGATGACATCGTCAAACGCCGCCTGAACTGCATCCGGGGGTGCAGTTTCGTCAATATTGACTTGGGTCACTATGATGCCGGTGCCGTATACGTCCATATATCGCTGGGCCCTTTCCTTGACCAGCGCTTGTATTTCAGCTCTTCCCTCGGTCAATACATCATGCATCTCGGAGCCCCCAACCACATGTCGGAGAGCGCTCTGGGTGGCCTGGTCCAGGCTTTCATCGGGATCTCTCACGCGCAGCCAGAATTGCGCAGGATCACCGATGACATACTGGATCGACAATTTGACCCTAACGATGTTTTCATCCTCAGTGAGCATCTCCGCTTCGTGGGTGCGTGACCTTACGTTGGTCACGTTGACCTTGCGCATCTCTTCGATCAGCGGCCAATAGTGGCTAAGACCAGGCAAGACAATGTCCTCCTTCAGCTTGCCAAGGCGCAACTCGACCGCCAGTTCCTGCTGATCGACTGTATAGACACCGGCCAGCAGGTAGATGATCAGTACCACGAGCACACCCAGACCCAGCACGCCGCCGCTTATACTGAACTGTTTACCCCCTGACCCGGATCCACCTGATCCACCGAATAGTCCCTTCAGGCTGTTCTGCAGTTTGCGAAACGCCTCATCCAAATCAGGTGGTCCCTGATTGCCACCCTGGTTATTCCAGGGATCTTTGTTTCCCTTATTGTCGCCAGGCTCATTCCAAGCCATATCCTTCTCCAGTGATCACAATTGCTGATGATTCTATTTACCCACTACCGGGGTTGCAAGGAATAGTTGCTCAAAACACCGGCAGTAATGCTGCGTTCTGACAGCTGCCATTTTACGACGATCGAGCCCGGCTTGGATGCCCTTTTTTTCAGGTCCCCTGCCTGGTCTTTTTCAGCACCCTGTCTAGTTTACTCTCCTCGAGAGTAACCATCAGCTCGAGCAAGCCGTCATCGTTTACCCGCTCCCGTGTGACAGCTCCCGCTGCGTATAGGTCTGCTCTAAGCTGACCCTGGGAAGGTTGCAGCGTCACCACCGTCTCGATCATGTCTGCAGTGAGAATCGTCTGAATGCACTCCATCAGCAGCTCCAATCCGTCTTCTTCCGCGGATGAGATCCAGACGCGGCAGGGGATTCCGCGAGCATCGCGATCGATGCGAGGTCTCTCACCTATAAGGTCAATCTTGTTATACACGTACAGTTGCTTGATCTTATCGGCACCGATCTCTTTGAGCACTTCATTCACCTGATCCTGGTTGGCAATCTTCTCCTCGGTTGCTGCGTCGACCAGATGCAGCAACAAAGACGAAGTGTTGACCTCCTCCAAAGTGGCGCGAAACGCATCGATCAGTGAATGGGGAAGGTGACGAATAAAGCCCACCGTGTCGGCGAGGATCACGTTGCCTACTACCGGGACCTCGAGTTTTCTAAGCGTGGGATCAAGCGTCGCGAACAGTTTGTCTTCTACTTCCACCTCACAGTTGCACAGTTTATTGAAAAGCGTCGATTTACCAGCGTTGGTGTAGCCAACCAGTGATATTGTTTTAGCATCTGCCCGGGAACGCGCACGACGGCTCTGCTGTCTTTGCCTGCGGACTTTCTGAAGACGCTTGTTAACTCCCTTGATGCGCTTGGCAATCAAGCGTTGGTCCGTTTCCAACTGAGTTTCGCCGGTCCCGGCAAGACCAATGGCTGCGCCCTGGCCTCGACCGGCTCCTCCTCTTTGCCGATCCAGGTGAGTCCAACCTCTAACGAGTCGAGTTGAGAGGTGTTTGAGCAACGCTAACTCGACTTGCAGTTTCCCCTCATGGGTTCTGGCTCGCTGAGCAAAAATGTCCAGAATCAGACCTGTTCGAGTCATGATTCTGCTGCCCAGCTCACGTTCCAGGTTTCTCTCCTGTGTGGGCGTCAGGTCATGGTCGAAGAGTATCAGATTGGCACCGGCAGAATCTGCAGATTGCTTGATCTCGGCAAGTTTGCCGCTACCAACAAAGGTCTTTGGATCCGGTCTGGTTCGCTTACCGTATATACAAGCTGCAGAACTCAGCCCTGCAGAACGTGCCAGTTCCCGGAATTCCTCAATTCGTTCTCCCTCAAGTGATTGAAAATCGATATGTACCAGGAGCGCAACAGAATCTCCCTCTGGTCTGTCAAAGAACAAGAGCGCGCCTCAGGAGACTGTCTCAACCAGGCTGTTCACTCGGCTTCCTCATCACTCTCATCTGATCCCTGGGTCGGCACTTTGATATTGCGCGATGGCACCACTGTGGAGATGGCGTGCTTGTAGATCATCTGGCTTACTGAATTACGCAACAGGATGACAAACTGGTCGAACGATTCAATCTGACCTTGCAGCTTAATGCCACTGACAAGGTAGATCGCGACCGGTATCCGATCTTTTCTTAATGCATTCAAAAAAGGGTCTTGTAGAGAATGCCCTTTCGACATAATAGTCTCCTCACATAAACCAGTTTGGCTGGTATTGGCTGGAAATAAGAATGTGAACCGGGTCCCGAACAGGTTCCGAACAGGTTCCGAACAGGTCCCAAACAGGTCCCGAACAGGTCCCGAACAGGTTCATAAAAGCCCAAGAAATACGCTGCTACTCTACCCTCGGTTCTACTACCTCTAATATGAAGTGAATCCTCAGTATTTTCAAGACCTCATCAACCAGGTTGTCGCAATCGCTGCTTATGCTGTTCAGATTGGGCCAACCTCGCAGCCAGGTAAGCTGACGTTTGGCGAGTTGCCGCGTGGCGGACACACCTTGAGCCACCATCTGTCGATAGTCGAGCTTACCATCCAGATACTGCCGGATCTGCCGGTAACCGACGGCTTTGCCGGCCGGCAGCTCTGGCGACAAACCGCCTCTTTCATATAGCCTGGTCACCTCTTCGACGAGCCCATCAGCCAGCATCTGCAAGAATCTCTCCTCTATCCTTTCGAACAGATCGGATCTTTTGGCAGGCAGAACGGCAATCTGGCATACACTGTAAGGCAGCACTCCAGACGCGCTTTGCACTGCACGATGCTCGGTCATGGTCCTACCCGAAACTTCGTATACCTCCAGCGCCCGTTGCAGACGTTGCGGATCATTGTGGTGAATACGGCTTGCAGAGGCAGGGTCGACCTCTTGCAGCTTCCTGTGCACCGCTTGCCAGCCCTGCTCCGCTGCCAACTGCGAGATCTGAGACCTCACCTGCAAATCTGCAGAGGGTAGGTCCGCCAGTCCCTCTCTGAGCGC
>JASMJM010000093.1 GCA_030749725.1 Pseudomonadales bacterium
TCTTGTTACCCCATTGAGACTTCCAGTGATTCGCAATCACGGAGAAGGTCTTCCCGTCCACGTTGAAGTCAGCAATCAGAATATCGCGCTGTGCCTCAACCGGCGTAATCCAGCGTGGATTAGCAGGTTCTACGGTGGACATTATGGCGACATCTATGCCTCGATGATCCTGGCCCTCGCGATGAACAATATATTCCAAATTGAGGTCGTGTTTCGTCCTGAGCGCATGCTGAAGATCCTTGAGCACACGCAGATTTTCGACCTCCTGAAGACACAGGATGTTCGGTTTCAACTTTCCAATAATCTCCGCCAGATGGCGGACCTTCATCCGGTACCTGTACTCCGTCCATTTCTGCCATCCATCCGCGGTATACGAGTCGTCACCTGTATTGTCCGGATCATCCTCGCGGTCGAAAAGGTTCTCGACGTTAAACGTTGCGATTTTCATCTGTCGCCTCCGGTGCCCTTCGTGTTCCTGTTATGCGATGGCGATTCATCGCCACCAGTCACAAACACGCCTGATCCCACGGATTCATACTCTTCCACCTATGTACACGACAGTGATCTAAGTTGCGGTGCAGCCCAGAGTTAGGTTTATTGGGATCGTCTAAGATTCCACAAACCCCCAACCTGGAGCTGCACCATGCGAGTACTAGATACACTGAAGAAGCATCTGACGCAAGCTCAGACCGAGTTGTCCCGTCATCGCCTCGACTTACTCAGTAGCCTGATGCCGACCCTCATCCAGGTTCGATCGGTGAATTTGATGACCGTAGCGACGGCGATGCCCGGACCGGCGAACAAGATGAGTCGCTATCGCCGTCTGCAACGGTTTTTTAGCTCCGGGGTGTCTCCCGACGTGTTCACGCCCCTGATCCGGAACAAGGTGATCAAATCGGGCAAGCAACTGTTCCTGACCCTGACGATGGACCGCACGCATTGGAAGTTGGGCCAGACGGATTTGAATCTGCTGTGTTTGGGTCTGTTACATCAGGATGTCTCTATTCCGCTAGAATCGGTCTCGTTGGGCAAAGCGGGTAATTCGAATACCAAGGAGCGTAAAAAGCTATTCCGCAAAGCTTGGCAGTATCTGAAGGACTACTCGTGCTGTCTATTAGCCGATCGGGAGTTCATTGGGATTGAATGGTTGGCCTTCTTGCTGGGGCTGCCTGGTCTGGAATTCATCATCCGCATTCGCTGTGACGGATGGATTACCTTCCCCAATGGCAACAAACGCTTTCTGAGTCATCTGGTGCGCAACCTGCCCAAGGGCCAGACGCGGATCTACGAAAATGTGACCTTGTATGAGAAATCGGACAAAGTGCGTGTGCATCTGGTCTGCCATCGTTCCGAAAAAGGCGAATTAGTTCTGCTGGCTACTAATCGCTCGGATCTGAATCAGGTGCTGCACATCTACAAAACGAGATGGTCCATAGAGACCGCCTTCGCCTTTTTGAAAAGTAAAGGCTTTGATCTGGAAAAAACGCATCTGACCAAACCCAAGCGCATCCAGCTCTTGCTAGGGGTGTTGTCCTTGACCCTGTTATGGGGATTGCTGGTCGGTCTGCACGCCGATCAGTACAAGCCGATCCCCGTGAAAAACCATGGCCGCAAAGCCATCAGTTTCGTACGGCTGGGATTGGATCACTTGCAGGATGCCATCGGTAATTTCGATTATCAATGGAAAGAGTTCCGATACTATTGTCGACTCCTACTGTCGTGTACATAGGGCATTGAGATAGTGCCCCATAAGTGTTCGAGGAAACGTTGTATCAGGCGCTTCATCCGTCCCAAGGTCAACCAGAGCCGACGCACCCGCGTGCCATAGGTCCGGGTGGTGTGTGCCCTCGGCCGAAAGAGGATATATACATTATACAGAAGGAAGGCCAAGCCCACCAACAGCAGGCGCAAGGTGGGACTAGGTGAGGTGGTACGGGCGCGCACCTGATGCATCTGGCGATAGCCACTTTCCATGCCAAAGCGCCGACGATACAGGTCGAAGATCTGATGGAGAGGCACCTTCTCCATGCCATAAGCGGCATAGACGAACCACTCGCTGCCGTGTCGGCCATAGCGTCCTTTGCTGTAGCGCCGAATGACGATGACCTCGGTGGTATAGGCCTGGGGCTTGTTGGCATTGAAGGTATACGTAGTGCGATAGCTCTTTCGTCCGGTAAACAACTGGCGGATGCCTCCGGACTTGCCTTTCACCGGGATGGGAATCAAATAGGGGAGGCGATGCTGACGCAACACGGTAAACACCTCGCGCCGACAGAAGCCTTTGTCCAGGTAGGCGCGCCGCAGGCGTAAGCCCAGCTGGTCGGCTTGTTCGAGGAGTCGGTCGACTACCTGATCCATCGACTCGTCGGCCCAGACAAAGGTCAAGGCCACTTCGTAGCGCTGGTGGTGATGGACGATGGCCAGCGTCGCATAGCGGTGAAAGTGGGTCGTACCGGACTTGGCCAGACCGCGACCGACTTCTTCAGGACATTGGGCTGGTTTTCCGTGATAGGGAATTTCGATCAAGTCAATGCCGATCTCGTAGCCTTTCCGTTTGCGACGCCGCAATAGGCTGGCTGGGAGTTGACTCTGGAGGACGGCATTGAGTTGATCTTCCAGCGCGTAGACGCCAAAACAGGATGGATCAAGGGTTTCTTGCAGATGGGGACGGACCGTATTACCGGACGGCACGTCGGCCAATTCGCTACACGCACTTTCGATCGTGGTGCCGTTGACCGAGGCATACAGCAGGATATC
>JASMJM010000094.1 GCA_030749725.1 Pseudomonadales bacterium
TTGATTAGACGGCGAATATAAACGACATCATCCGACGTAATTGTTCGACCTTGGAGAAACTGGGTAGCTTGCATGGGTTGAAATATACCCCATGCTGCTCTGGGAGTCCAGTACGTTGCACTGACTTATTGAGAAGTTACCCTTCGGCCGATTTGTGCATTGCGATATTCAGCTTGAATTCAGTATTGCTCCGCTATATTGATTGCTGTACCCCCTGTGGATAAACTGGCTGGGCCAGAGAGGATAGAACAGTGAAACATTGCATAACGATAGTAACGCTGCTGTTAGTCTGCAGTTGCGCCAGCAACAAGGTCATTGTCGATCGGAAAGGCGTGAACATGGCGCAGTATGAAAAGGACCTGGTCGAGTGCCGGCAATATGCCGAAGAGGTCAGCGTCGGTGAAGAGGTCGCCGAAGGTGCGGCACGTGGCGCCGTTGTCGGTGGCGTGATCGGGGCAGCCATAGGCAATTCCAATACGGCGGGCAGAGTAGGAGGCGCCGGTGCAGCGCACGGTGCTTCCCGTGGTTTATCCAAAGCTGAACATGAGCAGAAGAGAGTAGTTCGCAACTGCCTGCGCGGTCGCGGCTATCGGGTCCTGAATTAGTCCAAAGCAAGTTGTTCTCTCGCGCCGTTGCGACAGTATCGTCCCATTCACAATCTGCGTGGGACAGCGAGAATCTGCGTGGGACAGCGAGAATCTGAATGGGACAGCGAGGATGACTACAGATAAGATCCAGCCGGTTTACGGTCTCACCAATCCGAGTGACCGGGAGGCTGCACGAAAACCCATGCAGCGCTTCGGGTCGGTGATCGGGCTGAAACCGGAAAAGGAGCAGTATTACCGGCAACTGCACGCCAATACATGGCCGCAAGTGCTGGAGCAATTGCAGAGATCCAACGTGCAGAACTTTTCCATCTACGCAACGGAGCTTGCCGGGAAACGCTACCTGTTCAGCTACTTTGAATATACCGGTGACGACTACGAGGCCGATATGGAGAAAATGGCTGAAGATCCGGAAACGCGTCGCTGGTGGCTGGAAACAGACCCCTGTCAGATCCAGTTGCCGGACCGCAGAGACGGGGACAACTGGAGCGTGATGGAGATGGTATTTCTAATGGATTGATCTGACAGGAGATGTGATCCTTCGTGACGCATATCTAACAGTTCTTCAAAGCCAGTCACAGACAACCCGAATCATCTCCACGAAGACATCTTCGTCACTTTCCCGACTGCGTTTGAGTATCTTGTAGCCGTGATCTGCAGTATCCAACAGATGCAGAGTGGCGCGTTTTCCCAACTTGGATATCACCTGATCGCGTAGATCGGGATCGGCTAGTTTGTCTCTGCTCCCCGTCAGGAACAGCATCCGCTTGTCAATCCCGTAGAGGTGTTCAGCGCGGTCAAGGGCAGGCTTGCCCGCCGGGTGGAGCGGAAAGGAGAAAAACACCAATCCGTCCACAGGCAGTGGCGATTCCGATTCAGCCATTGAGGTCATGCGCCCACCGAACGAGTGTCCGCCTGCGAACAACCTGAGCTTTGGTTCCATCTCTTTCGCTTTCAGGACTGTCTGTCTCACCGTAGCCAGACTGGTGGACTGCGAATCTCTGCCCTTTCCGCCGCGCTCCATATAGGGAAACTGGTAGCGGAAACTGGCGATGCCTGCCTGGTAGAGTTCAGTTGCAATGCGTTCCAGGTTTGCGTGTCGCATATTGGCGCCGGCGCCGTGGCCGATGACAATCAACTGCTTTGCAGCGGGAGGGCGCATCAGGATCGAGGAGACCGTTCCCTTCTCGGCTGTCACCTCAAACTTGGATTCGACGGTCGCCATTTTGACTACAGGGCTCGAGTTCAGCAGAATCGAGTGGATTCTGCGACGTTCATGGCGCGATCGCCTGCCTGAGGCGGTCGAATACTCCCCGGGTTTCGAGTCGGTAGGCGTGACACGTACTGGCATGGAACAGTTCCCAGCCGTCACTGTCAGCCAGCAGCATGATGCGCATGAGATGCAGTAGTTCACTGTCGAAATACTGCAGGATTTCAGTGTCTGACAGCGGGTTGGGCTGGGGCCAGTCCGTCACTGTGGTAATGGAGTGGTGAAACAGGATGATTTTAACGATCCGACTCGAAGCTGAATCCTGTGCCAGCATTGCGTCCAGTTGCTCCAGGATGTGAGGCAGCGTTCGATTGTCAACATGGTTTCCGTCTGTTGTTCCGTCCCCTATTGCTGCCAGCGTCAGTTCTGACCAGCCATCTATGCCGCTGTGGTAGCTTTCCGGCAAGTCGACTCCGATTAACGGCAGACTTCTTGCCGCCGCCACTGCAGATCGAAAAGCGTGGCCGTGGTCTTTGGCATGTTTGGACCGTTTGGCGATATCGTGGTAGAGCAGTGCCCAGGCGATGATGGTCTGCTGCACCTGACTGGCTTCGTTGTATTCCGGATAATAGGGCAGAGATGCCAGCGCAGTCACTACGTGGCAAAGGGTCCGCGCTCCCTCGTACTCAAGCAGGTCGTTCCATGCAGGCGCAACTTGTGCAAGGTTATTCAACTGTTGCTGGGTAAAGAATTCCTTGATCGCCCGTTCCGCTTTGCCCTCTGTATCGATTTCCCGTGTTTGGATACTCGCGGTTAGATCACGAATGAAGGCTGCCAGTGCGGGCAGTGCCCTGTCAAACCTTGGGAAATCATTCTGGGTGCTCACGCGCGTTCTTCCATCAGCCTTGGATACTCGAAGAGACCGTCTTTACGGCAAGGAAGTTTCCGCATTACGGCAAGGAAGTTTGGCATGATCGTGGGAGTCGGATCCTTATTAGTTTTCTTGCCGGGAGTTACAGCGTTCCCATCCGATGACTCGGTAGCAATCTTAGCAGAGGGCCGCCATCTTTGCAGTCTCCGTTAGCACATGATTGGGCCTGGCATTGTCGCGATGGCTTGTTCGCCTTACCTGGGTAGTTGGCGCCAGAGCATCTGTCGCCTGACAGGGATCTCTGCTATTCTGTTTGCTAGACTGGGTACTCAGTGTGGAGCAAGGGCATGGTTAAGAAAGGGGTCGGAGGCACATTCGCTTCGCGAATTTTCCTCCGACCCTTTTTTTCTCTACGGCACGAGCCATTAGCCTGGTTCTTGCTGGTGGGAGCGCTGCTCTTTCTGATTGACCAGTGGTTGTCCGGATCACAGGACCGGTCCAGGCTAATTGAGATTTCCCGAGGGCAAGTACAGAGCCTGCAGGACAAGTGGCAGATGCAGATGGGCAGGTTGCCAACGGAGCAGGAACTCAGCTCTCTGATAAAGGACCGTGTGCGGGAGGAAGTGCTCTATCGCGAAGCGATCGAATTGGGACTGGACAGGGAAGACACCATCATTCGGCGCCGGTTGGCTCAGAAGATGTCATTTCTCATTGAAGATACCCTGACGCCCGAGGAAGCAAGCCGGACAACGTTAGCTGAACACTTTTCCCGGCAGCAGCAGAAATACGCCATCCCTCTGCTGGTAACATTCACCCATATCTATTTTAGTGGTGCCGGTCAGGATACGGTGGCGCGAGCAGAGGAGGCCCTCAGACAGATTGTGGCGGGCGCTGAACCAAGCGATCTGGGCGACCCCTTTATGCTAAGTCGAAGCTATGCAGCACGGTCCCTGGACGAGATTGCGCGGCTCTTTGGGAGTGAGTTTGCTGCAGTTCTGGGGTCACTTTCACCTAACGAAATATGGCAGGGACCGATCAGTTCCTCCTACGGATCCCACCTGGTGCTCGTGCAAGACAGGCGCGACCCGATGCTGCCGGACCTTGAGGATGTGCTGGACAAGGTGCGGGCAGACTACCAGGCCGAGCAGCGCCGCAAGTCGAATGAAGCGATCTACCTGGAACTGCGAGAACGCTACCAGGTCACGTTACCGGGACCCGCCGATTCATGAAAATTCCGATGCGCTGGCTAATCCTGATGCTCGGCTGGACCGTTATGACCGTTAGCGCTCATGAAATGCGACCGGCCTATCTCGAGATCAAGGAAGTCGAACAGCACCGCTTCGAAGTACTCTGGAAGCGACCGCAGGTAACCGGAAGGTCTCTGAAACTGGACCTGCGTTTCCCCGATCACTGTACAGCCGAGCAACTGGGTCTGGATCAAGTGACGGACTCCGCCTGGATCAGTCGACTGATGCTGGACTGCTCGACAGAGGGGCTGAGCGGACATTCCGTGACCGTCGAGGGGCTGTCCGGCACCATGACCGACATACTGGTGCGGATGCGTTGGCAGAATGGACGCAACTTCAATCACATTTTGAAACCTGATCAGCCAGGCGTGACAATCGCCCGGGACAGTCCGTCAGGACTGGCGGAGTACTTGCGCTTCGGCATCGAGCATCTGTTGACGGGTTTCGACCATGTGCTGTTCGTGATCGGGCTGCTGTTCCTGGGCCGCAGCACATGGGAACTGGTGAGAATCGTCACGTCGTTTACCGTGGCGCACAGCGTCACTCTGGGCCTGTCCGCACTGGATGTGGTGAGACTGTCGCAGACTCCCGTCGAGGTGGTGATCGCACTCAGTATTTTGTTTCTGGCGGTGGAACTTGCCAAGGGCGATCGTTCATCCATTTTGTTTCGCCAGCCCTGGTTGATCGCCTTCATTTTCGGATTGCTGCACGGTTTCGGTTTTGCCGGCGCCCTGCGCGACATTGGGCTACCGTCAGATGCGATGCTGTGGGCGTTGCTGCTCTTTAACATCGGTGTCGAGATAGGCCAGTTAATGGTCGTCTTTGCGGGACTCTCCCTTGTCTTCCTGCTGCGAACGCAGCCGGCAGAGTTGCCTCGTTGGCTGCCCAGAGTGCCTGTATGGGGGATTGGTGCCATATCAGCGTACTGGCTGATCGGAAGGACTACGCTGATGGTGGCTTCCTGAGATGTGAGTTTCTATGACCGAAATAGACGAGACAGAATTGGAACGAGAGGCCGGTGAACCCCAGCGGATCGGGGGGAGGAGGGCAACAATCCATCGGGACTGGACCAAAGGCAGCATAATCGGCAACCTCTGGTCCCTCTCCTGACCCATCAGCATCAGCAGTTCCATCAGGATGATGGGACCGACCATCGACATGATATGGGTTGGCGCCCTCGGCACGGCGGCACTTGCCGGCGTCGGGGTGGCGGGCATCGCCGTGCAGATGATCAACTCGGCGAAGATGGGGCTCAATACGGGTACCAGAGCCATCCTGGCCCGCGCCATAGGCGGCAAGGATGAGCAGGCGGCCAATCACGTCGCCCAGCAGGCGATCGTTATCTGCATCGCATTCTCGCTCTGTACTGCCACGATCGGCATACTTCTGGCCGAACCCATCCTGACGCTGTTGGGACTGGCCCCGGATGTCGTCAGGGAGGGCACGGACTACATGCGCATCATGTTCGTTGGTTCGGTCGCCATGGCTTTCGGCATGATGGCGCAGGGCATCATGCACGCATCTGGGGATGCCATGACGCCGATGAAGATAGACGTCGGCATCAGAATATTTCACGTCATCCTATGTCCCTTTCTGGTCTTTGGCTGGGGGATATTTCCCGCTTTGGGTGTCAGCGGAGCGGCGTTGACCAATGTGATCTCGCAGGGAATCGGTGGGGCGATCATGCTGTGGATCCTGTTCACCGGACGCAGCAGACTGCAACTGACATTGAAGAACTTCAGATTCGACGGCGCCATGATCTGGCGTATCGTCAAGATCGGCCTGCCCGCATCCATCACCGGCATGGAAAGAAGCTTTGCCAACTTTTTCCTGATGATGTTTATCGTTCCGTTCGGCACGGCGGCAGTGGCGGCCCACGCCCTGGCACAACGGATCGATATGTTCGTGCACATGCCCGCCCAGGGGCTGGGTCAGGGATCCGGGGTGCTGGCAGGGCAAAACATGGGGGCAGGGCAACCTGACAGAGCGGAAAAAACCGGCTGGACTGCGGCAGCTCTCTTCACAGCAGTCATGGCTGTTGCCTCGGTGGGCATCTGGTTCTGGGCGGAGGAATTGGTGCTTATATTCAACAGTGAGCCGGAACTGGTTGAGATTACGGCTACATTCCTGCGCATAGACATCGTCAGTTATCTGGTATTTGGTCTGGTGGTCGTCTTGATGAATTGCCTGAACGGCGTCGGCGACACCGTGATTCCCATGCTGACCACCCTGGTCACCATGTGGCTGATACAGTTACCGTTGGCCTGGATACTACCCATCGTCACGGATCTTGGCGTCTATGGGGTACGCTGGGGAATCGTGATTGCAATCGTGATGCGGGCACTTATCTATGCCATCTACTTCAAGCACGGTCGTTGGAAGCGCAAGCAGGTGTGACCGACCACTCAATTGTGGGACAGCATACTAGATGCCGGAGCCGGCAAAAGCACGCCCTTCCCAGGGCAACGGAACCTGCAGACCGTGCCAGGCTTTTCGCTCCTCACTGCGGGGGTCGTTCTCCAGCTTGCAGGGCTGATCGAAGATCATGGTGGCCCGATTGACCGGGTCGTAGGGTTTCCAATCGGGTAGGCCCTCGTGGTTTGGATTGCCGCTTCTGGCAAAGGCGATCCAGGTCTGACTCATGGTTCGAGCCAACTCGAAGCGGTCCTGGCGACTACCGGTCATGGGCGACCGATGCACATTATTGAAAGCGAAGGGAATCTCCATCCCGTGAGCCGCTTTTAGCAACCCGAAGTCGCTCTCCCAGCAGAACAGATACATAGAGTCTGCTCATAAACTATAAGCCATTGATATTATTATGGAATATATGATATTTCAGGTATAATAGTGCACGAAAAAGTCCCGTCAACCATGGAAGACCGTGCACCTATGATCCGATCTCAAAGCGAAAAACAACTCTCATTGGCTGAATTCGATTGGCCCTTCCAAACCGCACTGGATGAAAGTAACCGCTGGGTCCGACTAAGTGCATGCATACCTTGGGACGAATTGGCACAA
>JASMJM010000095.1 GCA_030749725.1 Pseudomonadales bacterium
AAGGTGGGCAGAGCCAGAAAGAGACTATTAAATATATGTTCTGTTTAGGACAGAACACTAGTGTCCATCCACAAATAGGCATAATTGGCGAAATCAATGCGACAGGGTACAAGTGTTTGCTGTAAACACAACAATTTGAAATGGACACCCGTGTTTCTAATCACCCAGTAGGTTCGCATGCTTAATACTTACCCACTATGGAAGTATTCGCTCATTGCTGCTGTCATTCTGTTTGGCTTTGTTTACGCGCTGCCAAATCTCTATCCCCCTGACTTCGCAATTCAGATATCCGCTGAAGCCAGTGGCGGCGAATTCAACAAGGTGAATTTGGACAGGGTGACGCGCACTCTGAAGGAAGCGGGCATTGAGTATTTTGGTGATGAACTGCAAGGCAACAACGGCCTGATTCGTCTGCACACGGACGATGATCAACTGAAAGCAAAGGCGATTGCACAACGGGCCCTGGATGATACCAACGAGTCCTACGTGGTTGCCCTTAACTCTGCCGCGACCACCCCGGCCTGGTTGAAATCCATCGGCGCACAGCCGATGAAATATGGATTGGATCTTCGCGGTGGTGTGCATTTTCTTATGGAAGTGGACACCGACGCAACGATCGCCGACCGACTCAAAGGTCAGGAAACTGACTTCAAGAGAAAACTCAGGGAGGCTAAGCTGAGATACAAGAGCGTGGCCACCGATGAGAATGGAATTCTGCGCATATTGTTTGTGCGGGCCGAGTCGAGGGACGAGGCCAGATCCTTACTGGAACCACAACACCCGGAGTTCAATTTCCAGTCTCTTGATCAAGGCGGCAATCTGCTGTTACTCACCCTCACCCAACAAGAGATCGATAACATCGAAGACTATGCTGTAAAACAGAATGTCCAGACCATTAGAAACAGGGTCAATGAACTTGGCGTCGCCGAACCCCTGGTGCAGACGCTGGGAGGCAATAGAATCGTTGTGGACCTCCCCGGCGTGCAGGACACCGCTCAGGCAAAAAAGATTCTTGGTAAGGTGGCGACCCTTGAGTTTCGCTTTGAGGCGAAGCCGGATGCAGCTAGAAGCACCACCATTGACTTTCCCTATGAAGGGCGAAACGCTCGACTGGAGAAGAAGATAATCGTTAGGGGAGACCAGGTGGTCGACGCCCAGGTTGGATTTGATCCCGACACCAGCTTACCCCAGGTAAACATTTCACTCGACGGAACCGGTGGCGAATTAATGCACCGCGCCACCAGGAACAACGTTGGTCGTCGCCTGGGTGTGCTCTTTATAGAGACCAAAACCAGAACCACCTATGCGATGGTGGATGGCGAGGAGGTGAAGAAGACCGTTCCCTATATCGTCAAACGGGTTATCAGTCTGGCAACGGTACAGTCTGCGCTTGCCAACCGATTTCGAATCACGGGACTGGACGCAGCCGAAGCGAGAGATCTGGCCCTGCTGCTCAGAGCTGGTGCGCTTGCAGCCGACATGTACATAGCGGAAGAGCGTACCGTGGGAGCCAGCCTGGGTGAGGAGAATGTTGTCCAGGGGGCCATCTCGGTCGCGGTCGGTCTTGGAATGGTACTGCTGTTTATGCTGGTGTATTACCGCGTCTTCGGCCTGGCAGCCAATATTGCCCTGGCAGCCAATCTGGTTCTGCTGATTGCCGTCATGTCCAGCATTTCGGCCACACTGACGTTGCCGGGGATTGCCGGTATTGTTCTGACCGTGGGTATGGCGGTAGATGCCAATGTCTTGATCTTTGCCCGCATTAAGGAGGAGTTGGCAAACAAGATGACGCCCCAGGCAGCGATCAATGTCGGCTTCGAACGAGCCTTCGTGACCATTCTTGATGCAAACATAACCACCTTGCTGGTAGCCGTGATTCTTTACAGCATTGGTACGGGAGCGATTAAGGGCTTTGCAGTTACCTTGTCCATAGGGATTATGACTTCCATGTTCACGGCAATCATGGGTACACGGGCTCTTGTGAATTTGATCTATGGCGGCCGCACAATCAAGACGTTGCGAATATGAATCCAAGGCTTGTGCAGACGAACAGTGAACTGATATGGCAGTGACATCCTTCAAAATCGATTTTATGGGGAAGCGCAAGATCGCTGCGGCGATCTCGTCGGTGCTTGTCATACTCTCGGCCATTTCCCTGCTGGTTAATCAGGTGAATTGGGGTTTGGATTTCACCGGCGGAACACTGGTTGAAGTGACCTACGATGTTCCGGTAAATCCCGTGGACGTTCGTGCAGTTCTCGATGCTGGGGGATTTCAAGGCCACGTGGTGCAGTATTTTGGATCTGAGTCAGATGTTCTGGTAAGGATCCCTCCCCAGAAGAGTCTGGATGACAAAGCCAATGCGAAATTGGGTGATGGCATACTCGACACTCTACGACAAGCCCACGAAGGGGAAGTGACCCTAAGGAGATCTGAGTTCGTCGGTCCTGCTGTGGGCGAAGAGTTGACCGAACAGGGCGGCTTGGGGTTGCTGTTTGCGTTAGCTGTGGTGATGATCTACGTGACGTTTCGTTTCCAGCTCAAATTCTCAGTGGGTGCCGTGGTGGCACTGTTCCATGATGTCATGATCACGTTGGGACTGTTCTCCATGTTTGCATGGAATTTCGACTTGACGGTCTTGGCGGCTCTGCTGGCGCTGATTGGCTATTCCCTTAACGACACCATCGTAGTCTCCGACCGCATCAGGGAGAATTTTCGAAAGTTGCGCAAAGGCACCTCTGAAGAGATTATCAATACGTCACTTAATCAAACCCTGGCCAGAACACTCATTACCTCTATGACAACACTGCTGGTACTGTTTGCGCTCTTCTTCCTTGGTGGAGAACTGATTCATGGCTTTGCCATTGGCCTGATTATCGGCGTGGTGGTAGGTACCTACTCGTCCATCTATATTGCCGCAAACCTGCTTCTGGTACTCGATATCAGCAGAGAAGATCTTGCCCTGCCAGTCAAGGAAGGTGCGGACGATCCGGATCTGACAAGCCCCTAGGGAAAGGTCCGCGCTACCGTTTGCAGCAGTGGCTTAAAGCATTTGGGAGTGCCGCTGACCAGGTTCCCGGACTCGACGTAGTTCTGACCGCCACTGAAATCACTGACCAGCCCGCCTGCTTCAGTGACCAGGAGGCAGCCCGCTGCCAACTGCCATTGCTTGCGATCCAGCAGCCAGAGGGCATCCAGCCTGCCGGCAGCGACATAGGCGAGATCGAGACTGCCGCAGCCGCTTTGTCTTATGGCGGCTCCCTGCCGCTGCAGTGACTTGATGGTTTCCGCCTGACCATCGCTGTTAGCTGTCTCCAACCCCGATGGCAGTTCCGTCCCTAACATGGCGCCCTCTAGAGAATCTCGATCCGTCACCCGGATGCGCGAATCGTTGATTTGTGCACTATCGCCCCTGCTGGCGGTGAAGACTTCGTGTCGAATCGGATCCACGATGACAGCATGTTCGATGCGGCCACGCAGTTGACAGGCAATGGAGATGGCAAAGTGGGGAATGCCGTGAACGAAATTGTTGCAGCCGTCCAGAGCGTCGATGATCCAGAGATACGCTTTGTCCTCACCTGTTCCTTGCTGCAAGCCGCTCTCTTCTCCCAGGAAGGAGTGCAGCGGGTACGTGATCTTCATTGTTTCGATAATGATCTCTTCAGCCTGCAGGTCCACATTGGTTACATATTGATGCGGGGATTTTTCCCTGATCTTGAGCAGGTCGGGGCGATCGATGGCTCGGCTTATCAGTTGCTCCGCTTCACGGGCTGCCCGCAAAGCAATGGTGATCATGGGTTGCATCAGGTGATTCCGGCTGGATCCAGAGCAGTAGATTTCTCTGCTTTCAGTTAATCATATCAGGACTAAGTTTGCGCAGTTGAGTGTACCATAGTGGATTGGTGCAAAGAGGGAATGAGGCCGATGTCGGCAGAGATGGACAAGGTCCGAATTGTTCTGATCAATACGACCCACCCCGGAAATATCGGTGCGGCAGCGCGGGCAATGAAGAATATGGGTTTGTCGCGTCTGTACCTGGTTGAGCCATTGGATTTTCCGAGCGACAGAGCCAGATGGCGGGCCGCCAACGCAGCAGATCTGTTGGATAAAGCCGTGGTCGTGAATTCCCTGGATGAAGCCATCGCAGATTGTGGCCTGGTGATCGGTACCAGTGCCAGACAAAGAAGAATCCCCTCGCCTATGTTGACGCCCAAATCCTGTGGTCTCAAAGTCGTTGATGAGATGGAACGGCACCAGGTGGCACTGCTGTTTGGGCGGGAGGCCCGCGGTCTCAAGAACGAAGAGTTGCTCCTTTGTCACTACCACCTGCAGATCCCGGCCAGCGAGGATTACACATCGCTAAATCTTGCCATGGCGGTTCAGATAGTTGCTTATGAAATCCGACAGGCGTATCTGGACAGGAGTGAACCCGGCACGGTTCGTGATGCCTGGGACCAGGAATTCGCTACCAGTCAAGAGGTCCAACATCTATTCAGCCATCTGGAACAGACCCTGGTCGATTTGGATTTTCACGACCCGGACAATCCAAGGCAGTTGATGACCAGGTTGCGCAGAATGCTCAATCGCATTCGTCTGGACAAGATGGAAGCTGCTATCCTGAGGGGCTTTTTGACCGCCGTCGGCAAGAAGATAAGGCGGTAAAGGGGCCATAGGCCCGTGATAGAACTGCGTATTTAGTAGCCAGGCAAAAAACTCGATTTCCCTCCCCTACAATACTTGACTAAAAAAGTCGGGTATTACATACTAAGAACCCCCTGACATTAAGGGCACAGAAAAGGCAAAACTATGAGATTAACAGCAAAAGGTCGTTATGCAGTCACAGCAATGCTCGACATTGCCGTGCACCAGGAAAAGGGACCCATCAGTCTGGCTGACATTTCTGAACGTCAAGGAATCAGCCTGTCGTATCTGGAGCAACTCTTTTCCAAACTACGTAGAAATGAGCTGGTGAGCAGCGTGCGGGGTCCGGGCGGAGGCTACAAACTGAGCCGCGATGCCGGCGACATCTTCGTTGCCCAGATCGTTGATTCGGTCGATGAGACAGTAGACGCTACTAAATGCGCTGGTCGTGCCAATTGCCAGCATGGCGAAACTTGTTTGACGCACGAATTGTGGGCAGACTTGAGTGAACAGATTCATCAATTCTTGAGTAGTATCGATCTGGCTACCATTATTGCCAATCGTACAGTGCGGGAGGTGGCAGACAGACAAGATGCCCACCAGGAAGAAAACATTGAGAGGGCGCTGGCACAGGAGGCATAGGAGCAGACTGCCATGAAAACACCCATCTATTTTGACTATTCAGCCACGACCCCGGTTGATCCCAGGGTCGCCCAAAAGATGAGTGAATGCCTGCTGGCGACCGGTAACTTCGGCAATCCGGCGTCCCGTTCCCACAAGTTCGGTTGGGAAGCTGAAGAGGTGGTGGAGATCGCCCGGCGACAGGTCGCGGATCTCGTAAACTGTGATCCAAGAGAGATCGTCTGGACATCCGGGGCTACCGAATCCGATAACTTGGCGCTCAAGGGAGTTGCCCACTTTTATCGCAAACGGGGCAACCATATCATCACTTCAAAGATCGAACACAAGGCGGTGTTGGACAGTTGCCGCCAACTGGAGCGAGAAGGTTTTGAAGTAACCTACCTGGATCCTCAACCAGACGGACTGGTATCGCCTCACAGCGTGGCTGATGCAATTAGAGACGACACGCTGCTGGTGTCGATCATGCATGTGAACAATGAGATTGGGGTGGCGAACGATATCGGTGCCATCGGTGCCATCACGCGTGAGCGCAAGGTACTGCTGCATGTCGATGCTGCCCAGAGTGCCGGCAAGCTGGAACTCGATTTGCAGCAGATGCAGGTCGACTTGATGTCCTTTTCAGCCCACAAGATCTATGGCCCCAAGGGGATTGGCGCGTTGTTTGTGAGAAGAAAACCGCGGGTGCGGCTGGAAGCCCAGATCCACGGTGGCGGCCACGAGCGGGGCATGCGCTCCGGCACATTGGCGACGCATCAGATCGTCGGTATGGGTGAGGCGTTTCGCATTGCCGGTGTGGAGATGAAGGAGGAAAGTGTACGTATCTTGAATCTGCGCGAGCGGCTCTGGGATGGCTTGAAGGATATCGAAGAGATCTACCTGAATGGTCATGACAGACAGCGTGTACCTGGTAACCTCAATGTAAGTTTTAATTTTGTCGAGGGAGAATCCCTGATCATGTCCCTTACGGATCTGGCCATCTCCTCCGGCTCCGCCTGTACCTCTGCCAGCCTGGAACCCTCCTACGTTTTGAGAGCGTTAGGGCTTAATGATGAGTTAGCACACAGTTCCCTGAGATTTTCCATCGGTCGCTTCACGACCGAGGAGGACGTGGACTATGCCATCGGCAAGATCAGAAACTCCGTTGAGAAGTTGAGGGAGTTGTCACCTCTTTGGGATATGTACAAAGAGGGAGTTGATATAAGTAAGATAGAGTGGGCTTCTTCGTAGGGCCTTTCAGACTGGAGAACAGCCATGGCGTACAGCAGTAAGGTACTTGACCATTATGAGAATCCGAGGAATGTCGGTAAGCTGGACGACGCGGCCGATGATGTCGGAACGGGAATGGTTGGTGCACCGGCTTGCGGGGATGTGATGCGGCTGCAGATCAAGGTGGATGATGGTGGCGTGATTCAGGATGCCAGGTTCAAAACCTATGGCTGTGGGTCGGCCATAGCCTCCAGCTCCCTGCTGACCGAATGGGTAAAGGGGCGAACGCTGGAAGAGGCAGAAGAGATCAAGAATACCGATATCGTAGAGGAATTGGCGTTACCACCGGTGAAGATACACTGTTCGGTTCTGGCGGAGGATGCCATCAAAGCAGCCATCAAAGACCTGAGAGAGAAGAAGAGCAAAAGGGAAGAATGTTTGCCCGAACTTGAGAAGGAGATTCCGGAGTAGAATTATGACAGTAACGATGACAGAAGCCGCAGCCACTCACGTGAGTGACTATCTGCAGAACAGAGGCAAGGGAATTGGTATTCGCTTGGGAGTGAAAACTACCGGCTGTTCGGGGCTTATGTACGTGTTCGAACCAGTCGATCAAGAGACTCCCGAAGACCAAGTCTTCGAGAGCCATGGCGTAAGAGTCTACATAGATCCAAAGAGCCTGATCTATGTGGATGGTACAGAGATGGACTATGTAACAAAGGGGCTGAACGCGGGATTCGAGTGTAAGAACCCCAACGTCCAAAGCGAATGCGGTTGTGGAGAGAGCTTCAACATATAAGACCCGTGGATCTGCAAAAGAACTTCTTCGAACTTTTCAATCTTCCCGTCAGTTTTCAAATCGATCTTGATCTGCTTGCCGAACGCTACCGCGCTATCCAAAGTAGCGTTCACCCTGATCGATATGTCAATGCCGACAAACGGGAACTCCGCTTGTCGCTTCAATATGCAACCCTGGCTAATGAAGCGGCAGAGACGTTGAGATCTCCTCTAAAGAGAGCGATCTACCTGCTGCAATTGAACGGCATAGATGTCGCGCGAGAAGATTACAGCGGGCCCATGGAAGATGATTTTCTTTTGTTGCAGATCGGCATGCGGGAGGAATTGCAGAATGTGGCTGAGCAGGAAGACCCGGTCGCATTGCGCAAATTTAGAGCTGAAGTGAATGAAATTACCCTGTCCCTTGAGAAGGATTTTGTCGGTCGAATTGAAGAGAAGGGTGAGACCAACTTGATCAAGGCTGAAACATCGGTAAGGAAGATGCAGTTCATGCACAAACTGAAACAAGAAGCGGACAGGATAGAAGAGAGATTTCTTGACCTGTAACCACTGCCCCATCCATCACCCAGAGTCCATCTCCGAGAATTAATCAAAATCAATTGTCATGTCGTTACTTCAAATCACTGAACCGGGCCAGTCAGTCGAACCACATCTGAGGAAAAGAGCGGCTGGTATTGATTTGGGAACCACCAATTCACTGGTTGCCGGGATGCGTAGCGGAGTGATGACCACCTTTGCCGATGAACACGGCCATCATCTCATGCCCTCAGTTGTCCGCTACCGGCCGGAGCAGGAGCCACAAGTGGGCCTGACTGCTTACCAGTCAGCCAAAACCGATCCCGTTAACACCATCGTTTCAGTGAAGAGATTGATGGGGAGGGGCTTGCAGGACATCCATAGGATCGGCAACCGGATGCCCTATGAATTTGTCGAGGGCGACAGCGGCATGCCTTATTTTCGTACCGTGAACGGCAATATAAGCCCGGTCGCAGTATCCGCCGAGTTAT
Source organism: Pseudomonadales bacterium (assembly GCA_030749725.1). Lineage (GTDB taxonomy): Bacteria > Pseudomonadota > Gammaproteobacteria > Pseudomonadales > Azotimanducaceae > JASMJM01. Next base: position 8,295 of record JASMJM010000095.1, read on the forward strand.
TGAAGACCTTGGCGAAACGAGCGGAGAATTCCCTTGCGGGCGAATTGGACGGGGTTGTGATAACCGTTCCCGCCTATTTCGACGATGCCCAGAGGCAGGCAACCAAAGACGCCGCGCAACTAGCCGGACTCACTCTACTCAGGCTTCTGAATGAACCAACCGCCGCCGCGGTGGCCTATGGATTGGAGAGCGACGCTGAAGGGGTTGTTGCCATCTACGATCTGGGTGGGGGTACGTTTGATATCTCTCTGTTGCGCCTCAACCGTGGAGTTTTTGAGGTGCTGGCAACCGGTGGTGATTCGGATTTCGGTGGCGATGATATCGACCGGACACTTGCTGAATGGATCCTGCAACAGGCGGGCTTCGAGGACGATTTGAGTATAGCGCAATTGCGCAGTCTGCTGATCTACTGCAAGGACCTCAAAGAAACTCTCAGTGCAGAAGAGTCAACGAAGGTCTTCGTCGATCTGGGAGATCTTCGGTGGAGTGGCACTCTATGCCGTTCGGAACTGAATGAACTGATGGATCCGTTGCTGAACGACACCATAAAGGCATGTCGAAGAACGGTGCGGGATGCCGGGATCGACTACACGGCGATCACCAATGTCGTGATGGTGGGCGGATCTACACGAATACCGCTGGTCAGGCAGCAGGTGGGGAACCTGTTTGGCAAGGAGCCCCTGACTGATATCGATCCGGATCGAGTCGTAGCCATTGGCGCTGCGATACAGGCGAATGTTCTGGTCGGCAATAAATCGGATGATGAAATGCTGCTGCTGGATGTTCTGCCCCTGTCCCTGGGAATAGAGACCATGGGTGGGCTGGTTGAAAAGATCATCTATCGAAATACGGCTATACCCGTTGCCAAAGCACAGGAGTTCACCACTTACAAAGATGGGCAGACGGCCATGCTCATTCACGTATTACAGGGCGAACGGGAGCTGGTTAAGGACTGTAGATCACTGGCTAGATTTGAGTTTCACGGGATACCACCCATGGCAGCCGGGGCGGCTCACATCCGTGTAACGTTTCAGGTGGATGCGGATGGGCTGTTGTCGGTAACAGCCATGGAAACCGGTAGTGGCATTGAAACCGGTGTCGAGGTACAACCCTCCTACGGGCTTAGTGAAGATGAAATTGTCACCATGCTGCAGGAGTCCCTGACCAGTGCGCAGGAGGATGCTGAGGCGAGGGCGTTGAATGAATCGATCGTCGAGGCGCAGAGAATGATTAACGCCCTGACTGCAGCGCTGGCAGCGGACAGCCGTGAACTACTGTCCGCTCAGGAAATTGCGGTGTTGAACGAAGGGATGGGGCGACTCCAGTCCGTTATGGAAGGACTGGATTACCAGGATATCAACGATGCAGTGGAATTGCTTGGCAAAGCCAGCGAGGAATACGCAGCCAGGAGAATGGACGCTGGTGTAAGAGCGGCACTGGCCGGTCTGCAGATCGAGGATCTGGAGACGGGGTTGGAGCAATGACACAGATTATCTTCTTGCCGCACCCGGAGATCTGTCCCGAGGGAGCGATCGTGCAAGCTCACCCGGGTGACAACCTTATTGAAATAGCCCTGGCCCACGGCATTGAACTGGAACACGCCTGTGAAATGTCCTGTGCCTGCACCACCTGCCATGTATTAGTAAGGGAGGGATTCAACTCCCTGACTGAAGCCGATGATTTGGAGGACGATCTGCTGGACAAGGCGTGGGGGCTGGAAGCCGAGTCCCGCTTAAGCTGTCAGATCGAGGTGGGTGAAGAGGATTTGGTGATTGAGATACCCAAATACACCCTTAACCAAGTATCGGAAGGGTGACCAGGTATCGGAAGGATGACCAAGTGTCGGAAGGATCCATCGAATGGGAGTGGCACGGCAATGAGCTTGAGATGGACTGACATACAAGAAATTGCGCTCGGCCTGCTGGAATGCCATGCCGACGTGGATCCGTTGCAGATCAGATTTACGGATTTACATCGTTGGGTGCTGGAGTTGGAGGGATTCGACGATCCTCCCAACCGCTCCAATGAGAAGATACTTGAAGCTATTCAGATGGCCTGGATCGAAGAAGCCGACTGAAAGTTTGCCGTGCGGCAACCCCCATCCACGAACCCTTTAAATTCTAATCCACCAGCAACGCGCGTATAATGCGGGTTCGCTTTTTTGTAGTGATTCCTCGGAGTTATTGGATGTCGATAGAAAGAACGCTTTCCATCATCAAACCCGATGCGGTTGCCAAGAATGTCATTGGCAACATCGTCAGTCGATTTGAGCAGGCGGGATTGAGGGTGGTAGCAGCACGCATGGAACGCTTGACTGAAACACAAGCAAAGGGCTTCTATGCCGAACACGATGGTAAACCCTTCTACCAGGATCTGGTCGCGTATATGACCTCGGGTCCTGTAGTCCTGCAGGTTCTGGAGGGGAGTAATGCGATCGATCTGAATCGAGAATTGATGGGTGCGACTGATCCCACGGAAGCTGAAAAGGGCACCATCCGGGCCGATTTTGCCAAATCGATCGACGCCAACGCTGTGCATGGCTCGGATTCCCCCAAGTCAGCTGAGCGGGAGGTCGCCTTCTTCTTTGGGGCTGAACAGATTTGTCCTCGCGGCTAGCTTCGTACAGGTGATCGATGTGGCGGAATCAGGGATGGAAAAGACCAATTTTCTGGGCATAACCAAGTGTAAACTGGAGCAGCTCCTCGCCAGCCTGGGAGAGAAGCCCTACCGTGCCGAGCAGATCCTCAAATGGATCCATCACCGCTACCATGACGACTTCAGTCAGATGACCGACATCAGCAAAGCGCTGCGTGACAAATTGACCGTTATCGGCACCATTGAAGACCCGAAGGTTGTCTCCGAAACGATCTCGATAGATGGAACGCGCAAATGGATGATGCAGGCTGGAAGTGGCAGTTGTTTCGAAACGGTGTTTATACCGGAAGAGAACAGAGGGACCCTGTGCGTCTCCTCACAGGTAGGATGTGCCTTGAACTGCAGCTTTTGTGCGACCGGCCAGCAGGGGTTCGACAGCGATCTAAGCACAGCAGAGATCATTGGTCAGGTTCGAATTGTCAAGAAGCTGATTGAGGTGCAAGAGCCCGTACATGAACGGGGAATCACCAACATAGTCCTGATGGGTATGGGCGAGCCACTCCTGAATTTTGACAGCGTCTTGGACTCCGTCGATCTGATGATGCATGACCTGGCATACGGTATCTCCAAGAGGCGGGTGACCATCTCTACTGCAGGTGTGGTACCGGCAATCTACCGGATGGCCGGAAAAACCGATGTGTCCCTGGCTTTGTCACTGCATGCACCGAATGATGAAATCAGAAACATGCTGGTACCGATCAATCGAAAATACCCCATTGCCCAGTTGTTGGAAGCATGCCGCCACTATCTTGGCACCCTAGGAGAAAAACGTACCCTTACGATTGAGTATACCTTGATCAAAGGAGTCAATGACCAACCACACCATGGCCAGGAACTGGCAACGCTATTGAGGGGATTCCCGTGCAAGATTAACTTGATTCCGCTTAATGCGTTTCCGGGCTCAAAATTGAAGCGGCCTAACAACATTTCGGTTCGGGCCTTTCAGCACAGGCTGGTCAACGCTGGACTTTCCGTGACCGTTAGAACAACCAGAGGGGAGGACATTCAGGCAGCCTGTGGCCAGTTGGCGGGGCAGTTGCTGAAGAGAGCGGAATCTTCCGGCGCGTTGCCCCCGAGTGGGCAGTACCCGGTAGATGACGTCCTGAGGCGGGCACTATGAACGGACGCTGGGTTCACAGCTATAGACGCACAAACTGTGCAATGATTCTGCTATTGGTGCTGTCCGGTTGTATCACCGAAACCAATCGAGAGGAGCTGAAGGCAGATCCTGAGAAATCTCTGCAAAACCATATCGACTTGGGATTGGGATATTTGGCCCAGGGCGACCTGGCAGTTGCCAAGGAAAAACTAGCTCGAGCCATGGAGATTGATCCAAATTCAGCACTTACCCACAATGCTTATGGATTGCTGTTTCAACTCGAAGAGGAAATGAAGCTCGCCGAAAAACACTTCCGTCGCGCCATTCGGCTGGATAGCAATTTTGCGATGGCACGGAATAATTACGGTGCCTTCCTGTTTGCAGAGGGCAGATACGAGGAGGCGATTGAACAGTTGAAAATCGGCGTGCAGGATCCCTTTTACCGGGCCAGATCACAGGTCTATGAAAACCTCGGTGTCTGTTATCTGAAATTGGGTGACACGGCCTCAGCAGAAGAGGCGTTCGAACATGCGATTGCTGTGAACTCAAAACAACGCCGGTCGTTGCTCGAGTTGGCAGTACTGCTGTTTGGACAACAGGATCACGTTAATGCACGCAATCTGTACAGGCGCTATATAGAGGTCGAGGAGCAATCTGCTCGCAGTCTGTGGTTGGGAGTTCGAATTGCAGAGATCTTTCAGAATGACGATGAAGCTGCCAGTTATATTCTGATGTTGAGAAACATCTTTCCGACATCTCCTGAGTATCAAATGTACTTGAGTTCGCGTTCCAGGAATCCAGACAATGAGTGAATCTGACGACCTGGTATCGGATCAGATCGCGTCCCCTACCGATGAGGTGCAGACATCGCCTGTAGCTGAGATGCTGGTGCGGGCCCGACAAGAGAAAAACCTGTCTCAGCAGGACGTTGCCGACAAGCTCTTCCTGACGGTGAGTTACATCAAACATATCGATGAGGGCAGATTCGACAAGATCCCGAAGCCGGCCTTCACCAGAGGTTATCTAAGGTCCTATGCGCGCATTGTGGGAGTCTCCGGCGATGACGTGGTCAATTGCTATGACGCGGCGAATGGAAGAACGGAGTTCGAGGCCGCGTCACTGCGCAATGTCACGGAAGAGGAGATGGGAGCCGCCAGATTTACAGGTCCTGTTGCTCAAACCGGCTTTATTGGTTTAGTAGGTATTGGGCTGCTAATTTTCCTGGTCTCGTGGTTGGTACCCCCGGACGATCAGAGTTCGGAAGATAGCACTCAGCCAGTGCAACAGATTGCCGGGAGGTCCGCCGAGCCGGCATCTGCAGCCGCTGTCGAATCGATACCGGGAGTAATCGATGCTGCAACGATCGACGAACCTGCCGGGGTTGCCGCACAGCCTTCAGAATCGAGCCCCGACAACTCGACCCCGCCGATCGTCGCTGACGACTCCACAGAGGCGCAACCGCTGGAAACGGCAGTGGATGGCGCGGGAACCCCAGCCAGCGCCGGCGAGGACGATGAACAGATGGTGCAGATACAGGATGACTCACGGGATGAATCATCTGTCGTGACGGAGCCATTGGATGTGGAGGGTGATGAATCGAACGCAGCGGAGTCGGCCAGAGAGGTCAGCATTGAACGATCTCAGGAGGGGGAATTCAGAGTTGTAAGTGTACTTGCCGACGGCGAGGATCATCTGCGTTTCAACTTTGTCGATGAGTGCTGGCTGGAAGTGGCGGACGCCGAGGAATATGTGGTTTATGCAGACCTGAATCACGCCAGCGATATTGTCGACATCTACGGTCAGGCTCCCTTCAAGATACTCATCGGTCGTGCTCAATCGGTGACCCTGTTCTTCAATGATCAGCCTTACAGCCTGGTACCGCACATCTCAAATGACACAGCCAAATTGGTGCTTGGTGATTGAGACGGTCCCATGAAGCAGGCATCGAGGGTCAGATGAAGCAGGCATCGAATATAACTCGCCGTATTTCCAGGCAGATCATGGTCGGAGGAGTTGCCGTAGGTGGTGATGCGCCCATTTCGGTGCAAAGCATGACCAATACCGATACCTGTGACGTCGAAGGGACGGTGGCGCAAATACAGGACCTGGAGAAGGTTGGTGCGGATATCGTCAGGGTGTCCGTTCCCAGTATGGATGCTGCTGCTGCATTTGGTGCAATCAGGCAAAGAGTTGCGGTCCCTCTGGTCGCCGACATTCACTTTGACCATAAAATTGCCCTTAAAGTGGCCGAGCTGGGTGTCGATTGTCTGCGCATCAATCCGGGCAATATCGGCAGACAAGATCGAGTCAAGGCGGTTGTACAGGCTGCCAGGGACAAAGGAATCCCGATTCGCATCGGTATCAATGCAGGATCCCTGGCGAAGGATCTGTTGCGCCAATACGGGGAACCATGCGCGGATGCACTGGTCGAATCTGCACTGAGCAATATCGAATTGCTCGATCGGGAGGATTTTCAGGACTTTAAGCTCAGTTTAAAGTCGTCCGACGTCTTCATGGCGATCGAGGCATATCGGAAGATTGCCGGTCAGATTGAACAGCCCTTGCATCTGGGTATAACGGAAGCTGGGGGGCTCCGGACAGGTACGGTCAAATCTGCCGTCGGTCTGGGCTTGTTACTGATGGAAGGGATCGGTGATACCATAAGAGTATCGTTAGCGGCAGATCCTGTGGAGGAAGTCAAAGTAGGATTCGAGTTACTGAAGAGTCTGCATTTGCGAAGCAAGGGAATTAACTTTATCGCCTGCCCGAGTTGCTCGCGGCAGGATTTCGACGTTATTGCGACGATCAATGAACTTGAACGGCGCCTGGAAGATGTTACGACCCCTGTCGACGTAGCCATTATGGGTTGTATTGTCAACGGTCCTGGTGAAGCGAAACAGGTTGACGTCGGTTTGACGGGGGCGTCTCCGCACAACCTTATCTATGTGGATGGTAAACCCCACCACAAGGTCGACAACAAACAGCTAGTGGATGATCTGGAAAACATGGTGCGTGAGAAAGTCGCACAGAAGCTGCAGGCAGAAGAATCCAAGGAACGAGCATCATAATCGCTACATGAGCACAGCCGCTCACACTCAAGGGTTGCAAGGTGAAAATTCAAGCAGTCAGAGGCATGCAGGATTTGCTTCCGGAAAGCAAGGCGATCTATCGGTATGTGGAAGATACCATTCGTCCTGTCCTCAAAAGCTATGGCTATAGCGAGATAGGCTTACCCGTCATCGAATCCACCGTTCTGTTCGAACGGTTGGTGGGTGAATCCACAGATATAGTAGAGAAGGAGATGTACACCTTTACGGATCGCAGCGGCGACAGCATTACCCTGCGACCCGAGGGAACTGCCGGGTGTGTCAGATCGGCGCAGCAGAACGGACTTATCTATAACCAGATGCAACGCTTGTGGTATGCAGGATCGATGTTCAGGTACGAACGTCCACAGAAGGGCAGATTCAGGCAGTTCGAGCAAATTGGTGTAGAGTGCTTTGGTATGCCTGGACCGGACATAGACGCAGAGATCCTTTTCCTGACAGCCAGAATATGGCAGGAATTGGGGTTGACCAGTGAGGTGACTCTGGAGCTGAATTCACTTGGCAACGTATCGTCAAGAGGTGCTTACAAGACCGAGCTGATTGAATACCTATCGGCACGTGAAGATGAACTGGATGAAGACAGCAAGAAACGCCTGCAGACAAATCCACTGCGAATTCTGGATAGCAAAGACGCCGGCACCCAGGCCATACTTAAAGAAGCCCCTTTGTTGATCGATCATCTGGACGATGAATCGAAAAGAGACTTCGATGGATTGCGAGAACTGTTAGAGAGAGCACAGGTCCCCTACGTGATCAATCCGCTTATTGTGAGGGGATTGGACTATTACAATAAGACTGTGTTCGAGTGGACCACAGCGTCTCTTGGTGCACAGGGCACCGTGTGTGGTGGTGGTCGCTACGACACGCTGGTAGAAGAGTTGGGAGGACGCCCAACACCTGCCGTCGGGTTCGCCATAGGTCTGGATAGAGTTGCCCTGTTGGTGGCAGAGAACAGTGTCACTGACAAGGTGGGTGACCTCGATCTTTTCATCGCGTCGCTTGGAAGTGAAGCAAGAACAGAGAGTATGCTGCTCGCCGAACAACTGCGTCGTAATTTTGTGGGTTTAAACATCGGCGTGCATTGCGGTGACGGCAAATTGAAGAGCCAGTTAAAAAGAGCCGATAACAGTGGTGCGCTGATTGCCCTGATTCTGGGAGAGGATGAAATCGCTGCTGCCGAGGTGACGGTCAAACCGTTGCGAGCTGAAGATCCACAGCGAAGAATGTCCTGGCCAGCGCTGGAACGATACCTGAAGAAAGTCTTTGACTGACATCGACATCTAGTCTGGAAAAGTAGCTTGTCATCTAGAAAAGTAGCTTGCACGAAGAACGGGAGTCAATAGTGGCTGATTATGAAACTGAAGACGAACAGATTGAGGCACTAAAGGAGTGGTGGAGTGAGAACAGCAATTCATTGCTTATCGGTATTGCTGTGGCGATGATTGCTGTATTCGGCTTCAGAACCTGGCAGAGCAATATTCAGGAACAGGGCGAGATCGCCTCCAGTCTGTATCAGGACCTTATGGACACCATATTAATCGCACCGAATGAAACTCTTAGTGAGAGCCAGCGATCGACGGGTCAGTACTTGGTGGAGATGTTGAAGCAGGAACATGAATCTTCATCCTATGCAAAATTTGCGTCAATGTTCATGGCCAAGCAAGCCGTGGAACAGGGAGATCTGGCGGCTGCAGAAGAGGAGCTCAGATGGGTGCTAGATCACGATGCCAGCGGATCGATTGAGCTGATAGCCAGACTGCGCCTGGCAAGGGTCTTGTTTGCCAGAGGAGAGGCCAAAGCGGCATTGCTGTCAATCGAGTCGGTTGAAGCTGGCGCCCATGCTTCATCCTATGAAGAGGTCAAAGGCGACATATACCTCGATCTGGGACGCCAGGAAGATGCCAAAAAAGCTTACCAGCAAGCGCTGAACGAATTGCCCCAGAATGCTTCTAAGCCAATACTGCAGATGAAACTGGATGACATTGCACCGCCTCGACAGGTCCAGACGACATCTGAACCTGTTGCTGGATCGACTCAATCAGCAGAACAGTCGGAAGCGGAGGAAATCTAAATGTATCTTGGCCTATTGTTTGGATCAGCAGAGCAATCGAAAGCGGAGGAAATCTAAATGTATCGTGGCCTATTGCTTGGATCTGCTGTTTTGCTGCTGTTGAACGCTGGCGGATGCACGCTATTGAGGGGTACTCCCAAAGACGAGAGCATTGAACCCTTTCCTCTCATCAAGTTTGAAGAAGAGATCGAGCTAAGCAGATTGTGGGAAGTCAAAATCGGCAAAGGGGTCAAGAAAACATATGAGCGATTCTCCCCGGTCATCATTGACAGTCGGGTCTTTGCTGCCAGTACCGATGGTAAAGTCGTGGCATTGAATGTAGCAACGGGAAAGAAGATTTGGGAAACACGGATTGACAAGCTTTACGGTGAAGATGAAATGCTCTTGATTTCGAGCGACGAGGTAGACAGCATCGTGTCAGGTGGCGTGGGTGGTGGCACGGATATAGTGGTTGTAAGTACGACGGTGGGAGAGGTCATTGCACTGCACCAGAGTGACGGGAGTTTGGCCTGGCGTTCGCCGACAAGCAGTGAAGTGCTTGTGCCGGCCCAGATAAATGATGATATCGTCGTCACCCAATCCATCGATGGCAAGGTGGCAGCTTATGATGTTCTGGACGGCACAAGAAAATGGCAGTTCAGCACATCCGTACCGATCCTGACGCTGCGTGGCACCAGCACGCCTTTGCTGACAGACAGTTTTGTCCTGTGTGGTTTTGCCAATGGCAAGGTTGTCTTTCTGGATACCGAGAGAGGGTTGCCTCGTTGGGAGCAGCGGGTTGGTGTACCCAAAGGCAAATCTGAACTGGAAAGATTGGTGGATGTTGATGGCGCTTTGATTCAATCCGGCAATAGCTTGTTTGCTACCAGCTACCAGGGAAGTCTGGTAGCCATCGACATCACCAGTGGCCAGATCAGTTGGCAAAGAGAGGCCTCCAGTTTCGTTGGCTTGGCTGAGGGGTTTGGCAACATCTATATCGCGCATGCGGATTCAAGCATCTCCGCGATTGATTCCGTCAACAATCGAGATGTCTGGAATCTGGATGTACTGACCAATCGTAAGATCACCACACCCTTGGCGCTCGGCAATCACGTTGCGGTTGGTGACGCTGAGGGCTATATCCATCTCATTGCGCAACTGGATGGGCGTCTAACCGGTCGCAAGAAGGTGGATAGCAAAGGTATACGGGCCAAACCAGTCGCCCAGGATGGCAGGCTGTACATTCAGGGAAACAGCGGTCGCCTGACTGCTTGGGAAGTTCGCTGATCGAAACCGGGCGTTTGCGGGAGCCCTTGGTATGATTCCAGTCATCGCCCTCGTCGGTCGACCTAACGTTGGTAAATCCACACTTTTCAACCGCTTGACGAGAAGTCGGCATGCTTTGGTTGCCAGTTTTCCAGGGCTCACCAGAGACCGACAATACGGTAAAGGTGCGGTTGGGGGTAACGAATTTATAGTGGTGGATACAGGCGGGCTGAGCGGCGATGAGACGGGTATCAACCGAGCCATGCTTGAACAGTCGATGGCCGCCGTAGAGGAATCTGACCTGGTCTTCTTCATGGTGGATGCCGGAGACGGTCGAACCGGCGGCGATGAGCAGATCGCACAAATATTGCGACAGGAGAACAAACAGATCGTCCTGGTGGCGAATAAAATCGACGGCGCAAATCCGGATTTTGTGAGGAGTGAGTTTTCCGCCTTTGGGTTTGGCGAACCCCATTTGGTTGCAGCCATTCATGGCGAAGGGGTGAACGACCTCATCACCCGGGCATTGGCGCATCCCGCAATCGATAGCGATGAAGAAGTCCAAGCGATTGCCCCGGCAGGGATTAAGATAGCGGTCATCGGCCGACCCAATGTCGGTAAGTCGACCTTGGTAAACAGGTTGCTGGGTGAGGAGAGAGTTGTCGTATACAGTGAAGCCGGCACGACCCGTGACAGTATCTACGTCCCCTTTGAGCGTAACGGCGAGCAGTTCACCCTGATCGACACCGCTGGTATCAGGCGACGTGGTAAGGTCACGCAGGTGATCGAAAAGTTCTCGATCATTAAAACCCTGGAAGCGATTTCTGACGCCAACGTCGTGATTCTGATGTTGGATGCCCGGCAGGGAATTGTCGATCAGGATCTGCATCTGCTCAGTTATGCACTTGATGCAGGCCGAGCACTGTTGATTGCAGTCAACAAGTGGGATGGCATCGATCACGACCGCAA
>JASMJM010000096.1 GCA_030749725.1 Pseudomonadales bacterium
TGGAATCAGCACGAGAAACGCTTTACGGTGGGTGCTGAGCTCAATATTCCGATTGGACGGAAGCTTCACGCGGCAAAGAGAGAGGCATCCTCGCAAACCGCGCGCCTCAACTTTGAGCAGGAGCTTAAGGTTTCGCAGATCGCCGGTGCGGTGCAACGTGCCTACGAGCGAGTGCGGGAAAGTGAGCTCTTTATACACCTTTTCCGGGATCGGCTACTTCCGCTGGCGGATGAAAATCTTGAGGCGGCCAGGGCTGCCTATGATGCCGGCAGCGGCGATTTTCTTGATCTGCTGGGAGCTGAGAAGAATCTGATGCAAACGCAGCTGCAGCTGGAACAGGCCTTGGCCAACTACTTCCAGCAGGTGGCGCAACTGGAGTATGCGTCGGGAGGACCGATTATGTCAGATACCGGACTTTTAGAGGGGAGGGAGGGATGATGATTTTTGTTGCCAGAACCCTGCTTTTGTTACTCCTTGCCGGTCTGCCGGCTCAAGCTATGGGGGCGGATGCAGCGACTGAATTTGAGGAAGTGGGTCCCTTTAGAATTTACGCTGAAGTTGATCCGGAGGTGCCCAAGGTCGGTCGAAACCAGGTTACCGTATGGGTCCAGGATAGTGCCGGGAAATCGTTATCCGGTGCTTCCCTCGACGTTGTCGCGGTGATGCCTGCAATGGGTGCTATGCCGGCCATGTATGCTCCGGCGGAGATGATCGAGACTGACCCCGGTCGTTATCTGGGAGACTTTACTCCATCCATGGCGGGCGAGTGGCCGTTGACGATTAGGATTGAGACGGCCACAGGCAGTGGCAGTATCACCTTCGATTTGGCGACCGGTCGCAGAGGGTTGCGTTGCAGCAGCTGCGGCGGCGAGGGAACGGCAGTACCGGGCACGGTGCGTGTGGAACCTTCCCGCAGGCAGCTTATTGGAATTAGGACTGGGCGCGTCACCGAGAGAAACCTGCGCATCGTAATCCGGGCGCCGGCCGTGGTCACGTATGACGAAACGCGGTTACGGGATATCACTTTGAAGTTTGACGGTTGGGTCGGTCAGATGCATGCAGATGCCATCGGTAAGGTGGTGAAGAAGGGCGAGCCGTTGTTCACTGTATATAGTCCGGAGTTACTAGTGGCTCAAGAGGAATATCTAGAGATTCTGCGCCGTGATTCGACCTCCAAGGCTAGTAATCAGAAACACCGCATAGAAGCTGCTCGCCGCAGGTTGAGATTGTGGGACCTCGCTGACAGCCAAATCATGGCGCTGGAGAATAAAGGCACGACGCTGGAGTATGTACCCATCCTGTCACCCGTGACCGGTGTAGTCATCCGGAAACAGATTGTCGCGGGGTCGGCGTTTCGGACCGGGCAGCAGCTGCTACGAATAGCAGATGTGTCCCAAGTCTGGGTTGAAGCGCAGCTGCATGATTTTGAACTGCCGCTCATTAAGGCCGGTATGAAGGCGGTGGTGATTCTGCCCGACATGCAGGAGCGCGAGTTTGAGGCGAGCGTTGATTACGTCTACCCGTTTATGGAAGAAGAGACGAATACGGCACGGGTGAGGGTGGTGCTGGACAATACCCAAGGCCTGCTACGACCGGCCATGTATGTGCAGGTACTGCTGAAGACACGACTGGGCAAGCGTCTGGTCGTACCCGAATCTGCGGTGCTTTACTCAGGCGAGAATCGGGTCGTGTTTCTCGAGGTAGGAGACGGTCGCTATGCACCGCGCAAGATAACAACAGGTCAGCGTAATCGTCAGTGGATCGAGGTGCTGGAGGGCTTGGCGGAGGATGACATCGTGGTCACATCCGGCACATTCCTGATCGCTGCGGAGAGCAAACTCAAATCCGGTCTGCAGCAATGGTGAGCGAAACGTCATCCGGACCGATACAATGGCTGATCGGCTATTGCGCGCGCAATCAGGTGCTTACCTTGCTTATTGTGCTTGCTGCGGCTTACTGGGGCTACAGATCGTTGGCCGGCACGCCTCTCGATGCGATCCCCGATCTCTCGGATGTCCAGGTTATTATTTACACCGAATGGCCGGGTCGCAGCCCTGACCTGGTTGAAGATCAGATTACCTACCCACTTACGGCTTCGTTGCTTGCGGCGCCCCAGGTACAGTCTGTTCGGGGGCAGAGTTTCCTCGGTCTGTCCTTCGTCTATGTGATATTCGAGGATGACACGGATATCTATTGGGCGCGGTCGCGCGTACTGGAATATTTAAATTCAGCTCTGGACAAACTGCCAAATGGCATACGCCCCACGCTCGGTCCTGATGCGACAGGTGTCGGCTGGGTATTTCAGTACGCATTGGTCGACAAGAGTGGCAATAACAGCCTGGCTGATCTGCGCAGTCTGCAGGACTTCACCCTCCGCTACTGGCTGGAAGCTGTCGATGGCGTGGCAGAAGTGGCGTCTGTGGGTGGCTTCGTCAAAGAATACCAGATCCACCTTGATCCGAATAAGCTGGCGAGCTATGCGATCCCGTTGAGCAAAGTAGTCAAGGCGATTCGCCGCTCCAATGATGATGTGGGGGGCCGTGTCGTTGAGATTGCAGGTCACGAACAATTCATCCGTGGCCGCGGCTACGTAAAGTCGACCAAGGATCTGGAGAAGATCGCGATTGGCGTGGGGAACGATGGCACACCCGTTTTGCTGCGCGACGTCGCCCTGGTGAGTATCGGACCGGCCATGCGGCGGGGCCTGGCTGATCTGGATGGTGAAGGTGAGGCGGTCGGCGGCATCGTAGTCATGCGCTACGGTGAAGACACGTTGGGCGTCATAGAACGCGTCAAGCAACGGTTGGCCGAAGCGGTGCTGCCGGAAGGGGTGGAGATCGTAACGGTCTACGATCGATCTGCTCTGATCGGGCGTGCTATCGATACTCTGCAGGGGACTCTGCTTGAGGAAATGGTCGTCGTTTCACTTGTCATTGCCGTTTTCCTAATGCATTTTCGCTCGGCGCTTATTGCCATTCTAACCTTGCCTGTAGCCATCCTGCTTGCGTTTATACCACTCTCCCTGCAGCACGTCACCGCCAATATCATGTCGTTAGGCGGAATAGCTGTCGCAATCGGCGCCATGGTAGATGCCTCCATCGTCATGATTGAGAACGCCCATAAGCGCTTGGAAGAATGGGGTAGAACAGGTGAACAAGGGGGTCGAGACGCTGTCATCGTTCGAGCCATGCAGGAGGTAGGACCGAGCATCTTCTTTTCGCTGTTGATTATCACGGTTTCTTTCATTCCGGTATTCGCGCTGGAGGGGACTGAGGGACGATTGTTCAAACCGCTCGCCTTCACCAAGACCTATTCCATGGGATTTGCCGCGTTGTTAGCGGTTACGTTTACACCGGCCTTAGCGGTCCTGCTGATTCGCGGTCGCATAAGAAGTGATGAGAGCTTTCTGAATCGAATGTTGGTGTTGATCTACTCACCGATCGTGCGCCTCTCAGTCAACGGGAGATGGATAGTGGTCGCAGCCGCGCTGCTTGCGCTGGCGGCCACCGTGCCGGTGTTTATGAAGCTCGGTAACGAGTTCATGCCGCCGCTCAATGAGGGTTCGATACTCTACATGCCGACAGCACCCCCGGGAATGTCCGTTACCGAGGCCGGTAAGGTCGTACACGCCATGGACAAGGAACTGAAATCCTTCCCGGAAGTGGCACGGGTGTTCGGCAAGATGGGACGTTCCACAAGTCCAACGGATCCGGCACCATTCTCAATGGCCGAGATCGTCGTGACGCTAAAGCCGACAGATCAATGGCGTGAAGGCGTGACCTGGGACAGTCTGATTGCTGAGATGGATGAGCAGCTACGCTACCCCGGCATGCCCAATGTATGGTGGATGCCGATTCAGACGCGCACCGAAATGTTGGCAACGGGTATTCGATCCACCCTGGGTATCAAGGTGTTTGGCGATGACCTCGATGTCATGGAGGCAACTGCCATAGATATAGAGCAGGCGCTACAGGAAGATGAACGCACCGCACCTTTTACGCGAAGTGCTTTCGCTGAACGAACAGGCGGCGGTTATTTCCTCGACTTGGATATAGATCGCGATAAAATCGCCCGTTACGGCTTGACCGTGGTTGACGTTGAAGAAGTCATCATGACGGCCGTTGGTGGACAGACCATTTCCGAAACCGTGGAGGGTCGCGAACGCTATGCCATCAACCTGCGATACGCGCGGGACTTTCGTGATGATCCCGAAGCCCTGAGACGGGTGCTCGTGCCGACGCCGGGCGGCGCCCAGATCCCCTTGACGCAGCTCGTCACACTTAGCTTCAATACCGGCCCCCCGATGTTGCGCAACGAAAATGGTCAGCTGGTGAGTTTCGTCTTCGTCGATGTCACCGGAAATATCGGTATTGCAGACTATGTTACTATGGCGCGCCGGGTAGTAGCGGAAAAAGCCAGTATCCCAGCCGGCTATCGACTCGAGTGGGCCGGACAGTTCAAATACTTCGAGCGAGCCAAAGCCACACTCAACGTGGTCATACCGCTCACGCTTTTCATTGTCTTCTTCATGCTGTTCATCAATCGTAAGTCGATAGTGGAATCGCTGATCATTCTGCTGGCAGTGCCATTCTCGCTGATCGGCTCGGTTTTGCTGCTATATATCCTGGACTACAACCTGAGCGTTGCGGTGTGGGTTGGGATGATCGCTCTGGCTGGTCTGGATGCGGAGATGGGTGTCTTGATGATGCTCTATCTGGGCATGGTCTATCAACAACGTGAGCAAGAAGGGCGTCTGCGAACTCGGCAGGACCTGCGTGACGTAATTATCGAAGGTGCGGGACGACGAATCCGCCCCATGCTCATGACTGGTATGGCCCTGCTACTCGGACTAATCCCGATCCTTTGGAGTGAAGGCAGTGGCGCCGATGTGATGAAACGAATCGCCGCACCGATGGTGGGCGGAATACTCTCCGCTTTGGTGACGGTTCTGGTTGTCTTTCCTGCTATCTTTGCCATCTGGAAGGGAGCAGTATTACCCAAGATCCAAGAGGAAGCCACGGTGGAATGAACCGGCATGGCCCCTGCATTGTCACTATATGAACAGTAATCGAAAGGAGAATTAGAACAATGAAGATGAAGATTGTCACACTTATCAGTGCTCTGGCGGTTGTTATCGCTGCGTCAAACGACATGGCACTGGCGTCGGATCAACACACAATTGTGGCTGCTGCACAAACGCATCACGGGACTGGAACCATCAAGCAAATTGATAAGAAGGCAAACACAGTTGAGCTTACACATGGCCCCATCAAGAGCATTGGCTGGATGAGCATGACGATGGTGTTTGACGTGGAAGATGCTGACCTCCTGGATGAAATCGATGTAGGCGACAGGGTGGAATTCGATTTCATCGAGACAAGGGACAAACATTACGTAATCACTGAAATCGAATATGTTGACGACGCGTAGTCCGCTCTTGCCGAATGCTAACAAGAGAAATCAGTCGCATTCGAGGCATTGAAGAGATGTTTACCATTGACGGCATGCTGTTCGGCCTACCTGCAATGGACAAGTGGATTCAGCAGATGCGGGAAGTGCGTGGATTCTGTCCCGGATGCGTTGAACGTTCACCGGATTGTGCCTTGGGTGATGCCAGCGACAATGCGCAGACTCTATACGGCTGCGCTCAGAGTGTATCCAAATACATGAGAAGCCGGCTTGCCGACCATCCTCGGATCGCGGAACACCTGCAAGCAACCGCGGACTGCTATGAGTTCCATATAGGCTGCACCGTGAAAAGAATAATCACATCCCTCATTCTGCTTGCTTGTAGCTGCTGCATCGCAGCCGAGGACAACGATCTGGGACTCGCACGCGCACACATTCAGCTTGCTCTCAATGCTCTGATGACCGGTGACACCAAGCTGCTGAAGGTAGATCAAGACTCAGTGGACCAGGCGCTGTCCTACATAGGGGGATCGAAGGATCAGGTCCTGAAAGACAGTAAGGAGATGGATCTGGCAAACCTGAATGAACGTATAGACGATTCGATTCAGGCCGCCAGGAACGCGTATCCGAAAGTGAGCGATCTATCTGTCAACGCTTTCCTGATGGAGCCGGATGGTCGAGCGAAACGTGAATTCCAGGTGTCGCTCACAGGTGAATTCATCGGTAAGACACGTTTCTTCCAGATGCAATTTGACTCGTTGAAGACCGACAGTGGCTGGATGGGCCACTTCAATTTTCGATTCCATCAGACTGTGGACATCAACACCATCGAACAGCTCGAAGAGGACAGGGAGTTCTTTAAGGAGCTCTACCGCAAGGAAAGAACGAAAGCGGTCGTTAGGGCCAAAGGTAGAATTTCATGCAACTACGGCAACAGAGGCGGTAGTTGTGATATAGATGATTCGCTGGTGACATACTCATTTGGATTGTCGGCAAAGAATGATGTGGATTGGTACTTCGAAGACGTCAACCAGCCTACGACAAAACTGCCGGATACCGATATCGTAATACCGACTTTCGAGACGCAGGCGTTAACTCACTTCCAGGACTGTAGTGCAGAGGTATTAAGACACGGGGATCAGATAGTCGTTAGGATTACACTTGAAGGATGTGCACATTCAAAAGAGATCTATGAGCCGGCGTTAAACGCTACTGCGAAGGAATAGACGAGCGTCTCTGATCCCGTACCGTACATGGACATTCATGCTGGCGTAACACAGCTCTCCCCGCGTTGCCTGCATTAGCCACGAACTTTTCCAACCAATTCGGCAATACTGTCCAATGCCTTGAGCACCTGATCTGGATCTCCCTGGGGCAGATTGAAAATCAGCTCAGTAAAGCCCTGTTCAATTCGTCCTTCAAGCTGTTCCTGGTTCGTTGGGGCGCCGAACAGTGCCAGGGTAACATCTTCAAAGCTCCTTCCGGCTTTTTTGCAGGCAGTCCTTAAGCGGGCAAGATTTCCGGAGCCAGGCCCCCCGATTGGCATCCAGCCATCGCAATAATCCACGATACGGTCGAATACCCAGGGAGAATTAGCACCCATCCAAATCGGTGGTCCACCCTGCTGGATAGGTTTTGGCCAGGACCAGATCGGATCGAAATCTACGAACTGGCCGTGAAACTCCGCTTCATCCTCGGTCCAGATCTGCTTCATGGCGAGAATTCGCTCTTGCACGATTTTCCAACGATGCTTGTATGGCGTGCCGTGATTGGTCATTTCTTCCACGTTCCAGCCGGACCCGATACCCAGAATCAAACGGCCGCCGGAAATCACATCCACTGAGGCGCACTCTTTGGCCATTTGAATCGGATCTCTCTCGGTGATCAGGCTGATGCCTGTCCCGAGTTTGATCTTGTCGGTCACAGCGGCAGCCGCAGTGAGGGCAATGAACGGATCGTGGCTGCGCCAGTATTGCTCGGGCAGATCCCCACCGGCGGGATAAGGTGTCGTTCTCGATACCGGTATGTGGGTGTGCTCCGGAAAAAACAGTGAATCAAACAGCCGCTCTTCTACAGCACGAGCAAGTGGCACGGGATGAATGGTCTGATCCGTAGGGAAAATGAATACTCCGAAATTTGGCATCTCTCTGACCTCACTCGTGGTTGTGGTCTGCATCTTAAGCAGTTAGTTAGATAAGGAACTAGTATGCTGTCCCGCAATTAACTGGCCTTATTCAGTGGCCTATTTCGTCCCTGG
>JASMJM010000097.1 GCA_030749725.1 Pseudomonadales bacterium
AGCACTCAAGCTCGGATCGTATTGCAGCATCAAGGCCACTACGCCACTAGTCACGGCGGATGCCTGGGAGGTACCGGACATCAGGAAGTACATGTAGCCATCGTGAAATTCCGGATGTTCCATTGGTAAATAGGAATTCCGTTTCATGATGCCCATGATATGACCACCGGGAGCTGTGATTTCAGGTTTCACGAATCCCTCCAGGGTAGGACCGGCGGACGAGAAGGAAGCAAGGAAGTCGTCGGTCGGGTCGTAAGGGGTGTAGTGATCCGACATGGCGCCGACGGTGATGACGTACGGTACGTTACCCGGGGCGCCGATGGTCATCGGTTCGGGGCCATCGTTTCCTGCCGATGCAACCACGACGATGCCAGCGTGCCAGGCGGCCATGACTGCGCGGTTCATCGGGTCCTGCCAGTAATGGGACATGGGGGTGCCGCTGAATGCCAGATTCAGAACCCGGATGTTGTACGTGTCCTTGTGGGCGATTACGAAGGCGATTGCCCGGATTACATCCATGTAGGTCCCCATGCCCTCGTCGTCGAATGCCTTGACGACTACCAGATCGACATCAGGTGCTATGCCGTTGAAACTACCGGTACGCTGTCCATCCAGGTCTTTGGTTTTGTTGCTGCTGGCAATCACGCTGGCAAGGTGGGTGCCGTGTCCGTTCTTGTCATTCATCGGCAGGGTGGTTCTGTTTTGGATGGCGTCATAGTAAGCGACAATCCGTTTATTGCGGGAAGTGTTTTCAGCGATTGCTTTGTGTCCCCAGGCACCCGTGTCGATCAGGGCGAGGGTGACGCCGGATCCGGTAATGCCTTCGAGATGCAACTGGTCAGCATTTATCAGCGTTGGATAGAAGGTATCGCGGCGCTTGCCCTGCAGGGGCATATTGGAGTCATGAGCGAATTCCAGCGTGTCACCGTTCTTGAAGTGAACCACAATAGTGTAGTCATCAGGTCTTTCTGCTGCTGTATTTTCGAATTTAAAGACTAGATTGCTCGTCTTGCTCTTCTTCAGTTTGGCGTGGAGGTCGATGACCGTTTCAGATTGAGTATCGGAATAGCCACTGGTCCCAATATCGTCGGTATCACTGTCGTCGTCATCGTCGGCATCCTCGCCGTCATCATCGTAGCTGACTTTATTGCCGTTGATAGCCACTGACGTAAGGGAGAGGTTTTCCTCGGGCCAGGTCAATTCGATGCTCTCGATAATGGCCTTCTTGTTTGCGGGGTTGGTGATTGCCCAGGTCACTTTCTTGCCGGCGATGCTCAGTTGACCAGAACCTTCTGCCGATGTGGCAACCTGCACTCCACTATCGAGGTATACCTCGCTGATAGCGGGATTTCTAAGCAGCGAATCGCGTAGGGCAGCAGTCAGTTCGGCACCCACCGCGTCGATGACATCTAGATCGTGAGTTATCGGCACGCCAGCTTGGGCCACCGTGGTTCTCACCAACTCGAAATCGTGCCCCATTACAATGTAGTTCTGCACCTTACGAGGGCCGGCATGCAAACGGGATTGCACTGGCGCAGCACCAAGCACGGTTGTTGCTCTGTCGGGATCGCCCCAAAGGTACGCGGCTATATCACTGGCCGGCGTCTTATCGGGATCTCCCCAGAGGTACGCGGCAATGTCAATGGCGGGTGTCTTATCGGGATCTCCCCAAAGGTAGGCGGCTATCTCGACCGGAGCCGTCTTGTCCGAGTCACCCCACAGATAAGCTGAAATATCCGTGTTGGCAGCCTTGTCGGGATCCATCCAGAACGAAGGATCTCTACCCAACGGCGCAGCCTTATCCGGGTCTCCCCAAAGGTAAGCAGCTATCTCGAGCGGGGCCGTCTTGTCCGGGTCACCCCACAGATAAGCTGAAATATCCATGTTGGCAGCCTTGTCGGGATCCATCCAGAACGAGGGATCTCTACCTAACGGCGCAGTCTTGTCCGGGTCCCCCCAGAGGTAAGCAGCTATCTCGAGCGGGGCCGTCTTGTCCGGGTCACCCCACAGATATGCCGAAATATCCATATTGGCCGCCTTGTCCGGATCCATCCAGAACGAGGGATCTCTACCCAACGGCGCAGCTTTATCCGGGTCCCCCCAGAGATAAGCGGACATCTCAAGGGAGCCGGCCTTATCGGCGTCTCCCCGGAGATAATCGGTGACACCGTTACTCACCCAACTGCCAATCTCCGTCGGCCCAAAGAGTAAGAAAGTCGTACTGCACAGAACACTTGAGATGATTAAAAGGCTCCCAAGCTTCGCCCCAATTCGCCCATTCATGGCTCTCTCCATATATTTCTGTTATTCGTCAATGTTGTGTCGTCAATATTGTTTGCAAATTACATACCACCCATTTTTTCATTGTTAAGCTGTTGATATACGGTCGTATCCTACAGGAAAACTCTGCCAAGTGAAAAAAATGGCGAGCCCAATACGCCACTTTGGCAGGGCTCCCATACGCCACTTTCGCGCTGATTATGCGCAGTTCTTTTCGTTTGATGTGTAGGTGGGTCAGTAAAATGAAGAGAGGAGTCTAGATCTCCTCGATGGATCTCCGGTAGGTGGGAACCGATACACCGGCCAGCCGGGCGGCTTCTCTGTGATTGCGGGTGTGTTGCCTGATCTGTTTCAGAAGCAGTAGATGGCCGAAATCCGTGGCCGGGACATTACGGGAGCGTGCCACCGTGATCAGTTGGGTCAGCAGCGCCTGTACCGGTGCCCAGTCGGGCGGACGCTCCGGCATCTGCTGCTGGTAGTTCTCTTTGATCTTGTTGATCTTCCGCCGCAGGGTGCTTTCCGGCAGCGACAGGGCTGTCGCAGTCCTCAAAACCACCTGGTTATTGGCGGACAGACTGGCCAGGATCACGTCTTCTTCCAACCAGGATCCGAGCGGCCAAGACATGTGTAGATCCTGACAGCGATGAACAAAGCGTTCGAACTCCAGCGAGAGGGTCTTCTCCAGGACCTCCGGTTGTAACGGGCGGCCCCTTTCAATGCCAATGCGGGCCTTATCCTGCGGGCTGATTTCTGCAGCGCCCTGCGGGGGGAATATGCCTAGATGGATGGTACTGACCTGGTTGTCCTGACAGAGAATCACGCTACGAATCAGAATGTTGATCAGCTCTCGAACATTGCCCGGCCACGGATGTCCCATCAGGGCCAGCTCCGCGTCGGCCGTGAATCCGTTGATTCTCTTGCTGTACTGCTTGCTGTACTTGCTCAGGAAACGTTGCGCGAGCAACAGAATGTCATCCTTCCTCTCGCGTAACGGGGGCGAGTGCAGCGTGAAAACATTCAGCCGGTAGAACAGATCTTCGCGGAATCGACCGGTTCGTACCGCCAGTTCCAGATCCTGATGGGTCGCCGCGATCACCCGGGTATCGACCGTTTCATACTGGGTGCTGCCAACCGCAACCAGCTGACGATCCTCTACAAAGCGGAGCAGTTTCACCTGGATATCCAGGGGCAGATCACCGATTTCATCCAGCAACACGGAGCCGCCATGCGCTTCTTTGAGACGCCCCGGCGCCGCCTTGTCGGCACCGGTGAAGGCTCCCTTGGTATGGCCGAACAGCTCGCTTTCGATCAGGCTCTCTACGATGGCACCGCAATCGACGATGATAAAGGGATTGTCCCGGCGCGGGCTCTGTTCGTGGAGATGATGCGCAACCAGTTCCTTGCCGGTACCGGATTCGCCAGAGATCAATACGGTAGCATCGGTTGGCGCAACCAGTTGGACATGATCCATCAGTTCCACCATCTTCGCGGACTGGTAGATCAGTTGATTCTCCACGACCTGCTCGGTCGTCTCTTCCTCAACGGCCTTCAATGCCAGTAGGGCAGATTCAAAGGGGATAGCAAAATAGTCCAGCAGAGTGCCGATAAACAGTAAGTCTTTTTGGCGCAGCTGTGCGGACGGCTCGCCGCATAGATAGAAAACTCCCAGAATGCCATTACGACTGAGGGGCACGCAGTATGCCCTCCCATCCGGCTTTTCTATCACCTCCGCTTCTTGCTGTCGGGCTTCAACCAGCATCGTGCGTAGGCGTGCCTGATGCTCGGGCGGCAATTCCATCCTGTGCAGTTCTGTGACACGTTCCTGTGTGGACGTGCACCCACTGTAGAGCTTCAGATCTTCACCCTCCCAACCAAACAGGGCAACTTTGCTCAGATCGAATGACTTATGCAGATTGGTCACCAGCTTGTCGATCAGTTCTTCCAGAGGCAGCGCCTTGCTGATGATCGTCATGGTATT
>JASMJM010000098.1 GCA_030749725.1 Pseudomonadales bacterium
AGTCGGTGGAAGAGGATTGCGGTTTGTCGTCTCGAGTTCGCGCGGGTCCTACCCTGCGTTTGTCATTCGGTGCCGGGCGGGTGTTTCGGCTTTCCTCAACATTTGTGCCCACATGGATCTTGAACTGGACTGGACGGCTGGCCGTTTTTTCGATTCACAAAGGCGCCACCTTATCTGCTCGACCCACGGTGCCCTGTATGATCCAACCGACGGATTGTGTATAGAGGGGCCTTGTTACGGGGCCCGACTCAAGGCCGTGGAGGTAAGCGAATCTTGCAGTCAGGTTTTTTTCAGCGATGATAATTACACCTTAGTGCGAGTCGAGATGTAGGCCCGAGAATTCTTCGGCGAAGACAAAATGAGACCTCAGACAGGTCGTCTTAACATCCCTTCAGTTTCCAGCATTCGAGTCAGGGTGATAAGCGGCAAGCCGATTAGAGCGCTGGGATCGTCACCTGTGACGTTCTCCAGTAGGGTAATACCCAGGCCATCTGCTTTGAGGCTGCCGCAACAATCGTAGGGCCGTTCAATCTCGAGGTACCGCTCGATCGCCTCTTTGGACAGTTTGCGGAACTCGACCGCAAAGGGCACCACTTTGACCTGCAGTGCACGAGTTCGCGAGTTAAACAGGGCGACACCCGTATACAAGCGAACCGTTGAGCCGGAAGCCGAGCTTAGCTGAGAAATGGCCTCGTCCCGGTCTTTCGGCTTGCCAAGGATCTGACTGCCGTGGACGGCCACTTGATCGGAGCCGATTAAAAGACTGTTGGGCTGTGATTCGGCCACGCTGCGAGCCTTCATTACTGATAATCGTGTAACCAGAGTTTCGGGATCTTCGAGACCCATCCGGGACTCATCGATATCGGCCGGAATGACACGGAAAGGAAGGTTGAGTTGTTGCAGTAGCCGGCGTCGGAACGGTGATGACGATGCGAGCACAAGACACTGTTTTAGAGCAGTTTTTGACACTATATCCTCCGATGAATACACTGGGCGCTGACAGCATGGCCGGTGTCCGCCAGCTGGCCCGCGTAACCCGCTTCGGGATCGTGGTCACCAGACGCATTCTAGAGCAAGAGGTGATGTATGGCTGTTCAACAAAATCGGAAGACTCCATCAAAACGCGGGATGCGCAGATCCCACGATGGCCTCAGTCGTACGACGCTTTCCAGTGATCCAGTCTCTGGTGAACTCCATCGACGTCATCACGTCACTGCAGACGGCTATTATCGCGGTCGCAAAGTAATCAGCGATCAGGCGCAATCATCGTAGTAAACAGACCGGGCTCCGACCCGGCTTTTCACAAATGTTGGTCTGACCCGGACCTTTTCGTGTTGCCAATGTGACCATCACCGTTGCAGTTGACATGATGAGTGGCGATCGAGGGCTGCAGGTCACGGCCCCGGCGGTCAGTCAGGCGCTCGGCCGCATGCCAGATCTGTTCGTGATTGCGGTGGGTGAGCAGGTTGCGATGGCCTCGGCCCTTGAGGAGTTGCAGAACGCTGATAGGTTGTGTTTCGTTGCCGCCTCCGAAGTGGTGGAAATGAATGAGCCTGCAGCCATGGCGGTGCGGGCCAAAAAAGATTCCTCCCTCAGGGTCTCGATCAATCAGGTAGCAGAGGGCGCAGCTGATGCGTGCGTCAGTTCCGGGAATACTGGTGCACTGATGGCGACGGCTCGTTTTGTGCTCAAAACACTATCAGGGATAGACAGGCCAGCGATTGTCAGCGCATTGCCAAGAGCAGATGGGCACGTGCACGTATTGGACCTGGGGGCAAACGTCGAGAGTACTCCCCAGCACCTGCTCCAATTCGGAATGATGGGCTCGAGTTTGGTACGCAGCCTCGAAGGGATACGAGAACCGACGGTGGCCCTGCTGAACGTCGGTAGCGAGGAAATCAAAGGCAATAACACGGTTAAGGCCGCAGCCGAGTTGTTTCAGGATAGTTCGTTGAATTTCGTCGGGTATGTAGAAGGTGACGATATATTCAATGGCCATGTCGATATCATCGTCTGTGACGGGTTTGCCGGCAATGTGGCTTTGAAAACCAGCGAAGGGCTCGCGCAGATGCTGACTAGAACCGTGCAGGAAGAATTCAGGCGAGGGTTTTGGTCTCGCTGTGTCGCTGTGCTGTCGCGTTCTGTGCTTGATTCGATTCGCAGACGGATCGATCACAGACAATATGATGGCGCAGTTCTCCTTGGACTGAGGGGCACCGTTGTAAAAAGCCACGGAGGTACAGATCCGGTTGGTTTTGCCCGTGCTATTGAAGTCGCTCACTCTGCGGCAAAAAATGGTCTGGTGGAGAACATCCGAAAGGACCTGGATGAACCGGTGACACAGAAGGATACAGCTTGAGCCCGATCCAATGCACAACGGGGTTGGGGAGTGCGATCTTTATCGGTAACCTGAAAAGATCCACATTGCTCAAGATCAAAAACTGTGGGCACGATCTAAGTCGGAGGGATCGATGAGTAAAGTCTGCCTGGTTACCGGGGGCACAAGGGGAATAGGGCGAGCAATCTGCCTGGAGCTTGGGCGGAACGGATGTACAGTC
>JASMJM010000099.1 GCA_030749725.1 Pseudomonadales bacterium
ACCAGATCTTCTAGTGCTTGCCTTTCTTCTACTGTTAGCCTCACGACAAATTTCTTTTTCATATGCTTTCTCAAGATGTTGCTGGACAATGTTGAGAAGTCACTTTAACATTAGGTGGCATCAAAATGAAGCACTACTAGCAGGGACGAAACCAACCTTGACAAGCGGGCTATAATCCATAATCCTTAGCCCTATGGACAGATCAATACTCGGTGCGCAAATTATAATCATCATTATCCAGTCCCTGGGGGTGGGTTAAGGCGCGCAACGAAATAGCGAACTGACGAAACCCGCCCCAGACAGGCGGGTTTTTTTATGATGATTGAGGCAGGGAGAGACCACGTGGCTGATAGAGCCAACAATTCAACTGGTGATTCGTTTTCATTTGCTGAGTCGGAAAACCGCATTCTCGAGTTTTGGGAGAACAGCAAGATCTTCCAGAAGTCACTGCAGCAAACCAGCAACTGCCAACCCTACGTCTTCTACGACGGGCCGCCTTTTGCAACCGGTCTGCCGCACCACGGCCATCTGGTTGCGTCGACCCTCAAGGATATCGTACCCCGCTACTTCACCATGAAGGGATATCACGTGCAGCGGCGCTTCGGCTGGGACTGTCACGGACTGCCGATCGAACACGAGATTGACAAACAGCTTGGCATGTCATCCCAGGAGGGCGTGGAAAAACTGGGAATCAAGGGGTACAACGATGAGTGTCGGAAGATCGTGCAGCGTTACACTGCCGAATGGCAGAAGACCATCAACCGGATCGGTCGCTGGGTAGATTTTGAAAATGACTACAAGACCATGGAGCCCTGGTATATGGAATCCGTATGGTGGGTGGTCAAGCAACTCTGGGACAAGGGACTGATCTATCAGGGCTTGAAAGTCGTGCCCTTCTCCACCGCCCTCAGCACTGTCCTTTCCAACTTCGAAGCGGGACAGAACTACCAGGAAGTACAGGACCCGGCGGTAACGGTCATGTTCAAGCTGAAGGACGATGACACCTATATTGCCGCTTGGACCACAACCCCCTGGACGCTTCCCTCCAACCTCGCGTTGTGCGTCCGGGAGGATATCGATTACGTCACCGTGCGGGATGAGGACCAGAATTTCAAGTTTATCCTGGCCAAGGAGAGGCTTGCCGACATCGGCAAGAACAAGAATCTGAGGGTGCTGTCGGAGATGAAGGGGAGCGATCTTACCGGTAGAATCTACGAACCACTGTTCCCCTATTTCCGTCATCTGGAGGAACAGGGCGCCTTTCAAATCCTGTCAGATGACTATGTAACAACCGAGAGCGGTACGGGCATCGTCCACCAGGCACCGGCCTTCGGCGAGGATGACTTCCGCATCTTCAAGCAAGCGGGTATCGATCTGCTGGTTTGTCCCATCGACATGCAGGGATGTTTCACGGCCGAGGTCACGGACTTTGCCGGGCAGTATGTCAAGGATGCCGATAAGGAGATCGTTAGATATCTAAAAGAATCCGGTGCCCTTTATATTCACGATGTAGTGGTGCACAGCTACCCATTCTGCTGGCGGTCCGACACGCCAATCATCTATCGGACCATCCCCTCCTGGTATGTCCGGGTGGAACCGATGCGTGAGCAACTCAGCAAGGTGAACGAACAGATCAACTGGGTCCCCGGCCACATGCAAAGTGGCCGTATGGGCAACTGGCTGGAAGGCGCTCTCGACTGGGCCATTTCCCGTAATCGATACTGGGGCACACCCCTGCCCATCTGGATAAACGATGCAACCGGCAGCCAGATATGCATTGGTTCGATTGCGGAACTGAAAAAATATACGGGTGTGGAGGTGGATGACCTGCACAGGGAGAGTATCGATCCGCTCTCATTCGAGGTCGCAGGGGAGGCGGGAACCTATCGCAGGATTGAAGAGGTGCTGGATTGCTGGTTCGAATCAGGTTCCATGCCTTACGCCCAAATGCACTACCCGTTCGAAAACCAGGATCTGTTTGCCAAGGGATTTCCCGCTGAATTTATCGCGGAAGGTCTGGATCAGACCCGCGGCTGGTTCTATACCATGATTGTCCTGGGTACGGCACTGTTCGGAAAACCTGCCTTCAGCAACGTGATCGTTAACGGCACCGTCCTCGACCAGGATGGCAAGAAGATGTCCAAGCGTCTGCGCAACTACACGGCGCCTGACGAATTGATGGAGATGTACGGCGCTGATGCACTGCGTCTGTATCTCATCAATTCAAGCCTGGTGAGGGCCGAAGACCAACAGTTCAGCGATGCCGGCGTAAAGGATATGGTACGAAGGGCGCTGCTGCCCTGGCTAAACGCGTTCAAGTTTCTCAAGACCTACGCAGAGATCGACGGCTGGTCACCGGAGGAGCGCGAAGTGGTCAGTGATAACATAGTCGACCAGTGGATCATCTCGCGACTGCAGTCCCTCAAAGAAAACATTGCGCGGGAGATGGCGAACTACAAACTCTACAACGTGGTACCCGCCCTGTTTGAGTTCATAGAGGATCTGACCAACTGGTATATCCGTCTTAACCGTTCACGTTATTGGGCAGAGGAGATGACCGACGACAAACGAACGGCTTATGCGACCCTCTATCTGGCCATCTACGAACTGAGTCTCAGTATGGCACCTTTCGCTCCCTTCCTGTCAGAACACATCTACCAGGAGCTGGGCAAACTCGGGACGCAAAGCCGGCAGAATAACATGGAGTCGGTACATTTGTGCGAATACCCCGAGGCCGAAACTGAGCTGATAAAGCCCGAACTGGAACAAGCGGTGGGAAGGATGCAGAACATCATCCTGCTCGGCCGGCAGAAACGCAATCAGGTGAAGATCAAAACCAAGGTACCCCTGTCCCGATTGACGATCATCCACAAGGACACCGACCTGCTGGCAGAGATCGGCAAACTTGAGCCATACATCAAGACAGAGCTGAACGTCAAACGCGTGGAGTATTCATCCGCTGAGGAAGTGTTTATAGACCTCTATGCCAAGCCCAATTCACCCATCTTGGGGAAAAGGCTGGGTAAATCATTCCGGCAGTACAAGGATTTGATCGAACAGCTCGACGCGGCCGAGTTGAATCGTCTGCAGGAGAGCGGCCAGATACAACTGGAAGGGGAATCATTTTCCACGGATGAAATCCTACTATTTCGCGAAGCAAAACAGGGAACACAGGCACTGTCCAACCGTTTTATTTCCATCGATATGGACTGCGAACTCAGCGAGGAGCTGATGGCAGAAGGATGGGCGCGAGAAGTGGTCAATCGAATCCAGAGGTCGCGCAAAGATCTGGGTTTTAACGTCGTGGATCGTATCAAGGTAGTCTATTCGAGTTCTGACGAGCTGGCGGCGGCGATCGAAGAACACCTGCCATACATCAAGAGTGAAACCCTGGCCAGCGAATTCGTGCGCGGAACGGTCAGTGATTCAACATGGCAGTTCAAAATAGACGGTCACGACTTGCGTCTGGATCTCAAAAGGGACAATGTGACTTGATGTGACGACGATGGGTACACCGCGCCCCAGGTCCGCAAATCAGTTGCTCACCCAAGTTCCGATCGCGCTATAGTATGCGGCAGGCAACGACCTTGGCGAAAAAACGATGGATGAATTACTGAACGGGCCGGTAAGAAAACTTGCAGCGGCCATCGTCAGCGGCGAGATCACTTCCGTACAACTGGTGACCGCTTTTCTGGATCGCATCCAGCAGGTTAACCCCAAACTCAATGCGGTTGTTCATCTCACTGCCGAAGCAGCTCTGAAACACGCCAGAAACGCCGATGCGGAGCTCAAAAACGGTCGTGTTAAAGGTCCCCTGCACGGCGTTCCCATGACCATCAAAGACAGCCTGGATACCACTGACGCCATTACCACCTGGGGCACCAAAGGCAGGGCAGATGTTAGGCCCGGCGCCGATGCGACCTGTGTGGCTCGTTTGCGGGAGGCGGGCGCAATCCTGATGGGAAAGACCAACACGCCGGAATTTACCCTCTCGTTCGAGACGGATAACCTGGTCTATGGGCGCACTAACAATCCTTACGATCTGGACCGGACAGCGGGCGGCAGCAGTGGCGGCGCCGCGGCCATCATCGCCGCTGGTGGCTCGCCGCTGGATATCGGTACCGACACCGCAGGCAGTATCCGACTTCCGGCTCATTTCTGTGGTGTCACAGGTATCAAACCCAGCAGCGGCCGCGTGCCTTGCACGGGCAATGCCCTGCCCACTTCAGGACTGCTGGCGCCCCTGTCACAGCCCGGCCCGATGGGTCGCTTCGTAGACGATCTCATCTACACGCTGCCGATCATTGCAGGACCCGATCTGATCGATCAGGGTGCGGTGGCGGCCAGCTTGCAGGATCCAGACGATGTCGATGTGAGCCGTCTGCGCTTCGGCTACCACACCGACAACGGCATTGTGACACCCACCGCTGAGATCACGGCAGCCGTTAACTCAGCCGTAAAGTTGTTGAGCGACGCTGGATTCAAGGTGGATTCCGTCAGGCCCACTGGTATTGAGATGTCCGGTCTGATTCTCTCCAGGCTGTTCGCTGCAGATGGCGGCCTGGGTGTGGAAGCACTACTGGATGACGCCAGAACCAGCGAACCTTCTGCCTACGTTGCAAATTTCCTCAAGCTTGCAGACGGCCCGCAAATGGACAATCGGGAATTTGCCCAGCTTATCGTGATGTGGCACAACTATCGCAGCTCCATGCTCTCCTATTTCGAAGATTACGATGTTCTTATCTGCCCCGTGAACGCCAGCGCCGCTGTACTTCACGGTACCACCGATGACACCAGTGGTTACACCTATACGAGTGCCTACAACCTGGCAGGCTGGCCGGGAGTGGTCATACGGGCAGGTACCGCGGTGGGTAACCTGCCGATCGGCATACAGATCCTGGCTGAACCCTGGCGCGAAGACATCGCCCTGGCCGTGGCCCGCTGGCTGGAAGAGCAGTTGGGTGTATTTCCAGGTCCCCAATTATAGGTTCAGCACCGGCTTAGCAAGAGTTTTGGCATAGGTTTAGTGTCTCTTCAGGAAACATGGCAAACTATTTCCAGGCAATTCTCGTCTATCTATTGCGAAGTCGTGCCATCAGGACAACCGCCGCTCACAGCTACCGATCCATCGCTAAATACTGGCATAGTGGGTGATAAACCCGTATTCTTAGCGGCCATTTTGTATCAGGTTCAAGAACCAATCGGGACAGTAAAATGAGATTCAAAGCACACACGATATCAGCGACGGCACTGTGCCTTTTCCTTGGCCAGGCTAATGCAGCAACTCTTGCTGAGATCTATGACCTTTCAGTCACGAACGACCCCCAGATAGGTGCAGCCGAAGCCACTTTCATGGCAAGAAAGGAGATAGTCACCCAGGCAAGAGCTGGGTTACTGCCTAGTATAGGCATTGGGGGCAGCCACAGTGAGAGCCAGCGTGCAGTGCTTCCGAACGCGTTCGGAGACAGATTCGAAGCCCACGGCTGGCAGGCGCGTATCAACCAACCGGTATTTCGTCTGGACACCTGGTTCCAGTTCCAGCGGTCCAAGGATGTGCGGGCACAGGCTAAGGCCAACTTTGCAACGGAGCAACAGGATCTGATCGTTCGCGTTGCAGAAAGCTACTTCAGTATACTTGAGGCCCAGGACCGGCTGACCGCTTCCGAAGCGGCGAGAGATGCGACAAAGCGACAATTGGAACAGGTGCAGCAACGTTTTGACGTCGGCCTTGTCGCAATTACCGATGTGCTGGAAGCCACTGCAGCATTCGATTCACAGGCTGTCACCGTCATTGAAGCCGAAGGAGCACAGCAGGTCAGCTTCGAACCCCTACTGCGTCTGACCGGTGAGCGTCTTGAGGAAGTCGCCAGCCTCAGTCCAGAATTTCCGGTCAAGTATCCCGAACCCAGAGACGAGGATGCCTGGGTTGAGACCGCCCTGCAGCAGAATTTCAGCTTACTGGCCGCAAAAGAGGGGATCAAGGCGGCGCAGAAACAGATACAAGTAGTCAGGTCCGGCCACTATCCAAGTGTGGATGCTTCCGTTTCCTATGGCCACAATGTCACTGGTGGTGGTGACTTTTTTGGCAGCAAGGTCAACAACAAATCCATTTCGTTGGTACTGAATGTCCCCTTATACTCAGGCGGCGCAGTCCATTCGAGAGTGAAGCAAGCAATATTTGACCTGGAAGCAGCCCAAAAGAATCTGGAATTAACCCAGAAATCAGTAGTCGAACAAACCAGAATCATGTACACCGCCATCAACACCGATGTTGGTCGCGTAGAGGCGCGACTGAAAGGGATCGAGTCCAGCCAAAGTGCGCTGGATGCGACGCAGACCGGCTATGAGGTAGGAACCCGTAATATCGTCGATGTGCTGCTCGCCCAGCGAAGCCTATTTCAGGCGCAGTTTGAGTATGCCAGCGCCAAGTACAAATACGTTCTGGATACGTTCAGAATAAAACAGTTGGCCGGAACACTGAGCCCTGAGGATATCATTGAACTGACCCGATTCCTGGACTCCTCGACATCAATAAAGAAGCTGTCACGTGTGAACTAACATCCAGTGTTTTCTAGCCCATGAATGAAGACTGCATTTTCTGCCGGATACGTGAAGGGGCATTGCCCGCCCACAAAGTTTATGAGGATGAGTCGAGCTTGGCCTTTATGGATACTTCTCCCGTCAGTGAAGGCCATGTGCTGGTCATCACCAAAGACCACTATGAGAATATATTCGAAGCCACACCCGAATCGTTGGCGGCAGTTTCCAATACGGTAGCGAAGATTGCCAAAGGGATCAGAGTGGTATTCAGCCCAGACGGACTCACAGTGGCTCAGCTCAATGGTAGCGCTGCAGGCCAGACTGTGTTCCATTACCACACTCATCTGATTCCGCGTCGCGATGGAGACCCCATGGATCTGCATGCACGAGGCCAGGCAGAGCCGGACAAGCTGGCAGAGATAGCGGCAAAGATCAGCGGCGCGCTAGATTAGCTTTTGTGTTCCTCTCAAGTTGATTCCACGTAATCGCAAACATTTTATGTAGACACGGATTCGTCAAAGTGGAAGATCTCAGTATTCATGCAATTGTAACGGGTCGAGTGCAGGGAGTTTACTATCGGGCCTCATTACGACGAGAAGCAGTTCGCCTGGGACTGAACGGATTTGTCAAGAACCTGGCCGACGGTCGAGTCGAGTTTTTTGCCAGGGGCAGCGCTCTTTCTGTCGATACACTGGTCAAGTGGAGCAGGCAGGGACCGCCATTGGCCCGTGTCACCGGAATTGAGGTCTTGGACAGTCAGATAGACGAGTGCTTCGATGGCTTTGAAATTCGCAGTTAGTGTCCATCCAGAAATAGGTGTCTTGGGCGAAATCAATGCGACAGGGTAGAAATGTTTGCTGTAAACACAATAGTTTGAGTGGGCCGCATTCGGATGGGCACCCGAAGCACGGACTTTTAATACGGATGGGCACCAGTTAGGTGTTTGTCGGACTTCACTACCCGTAGCCAGGTTCCGGACTCGATGGCAGATTCTCAAAATCTGAGAGACACCCCAAGGGAGCGGCAAGAATGCATCGCTTAAAAGAGACGACCAAGACATGGGTCTTGCCTATCCTCCTGGCAGGATCTGTCGGCATCGTTGTATTCGCCATCAACGACTCGCCGTCGGAAGGTCGCAAAGCCACCCCTTCGATAGCCCCGATGCAACAGCAGGGCTTTCAAACCGACGATGAACGCAACAATATCGAAGTATTCAAGAATGTCAGTCCCTCGGTCGTCTTTGTCACCAACACCGTACTTCGAAGACAGCTCTTCTCGCCGAATGCAATGGAGATACCGCAAGGTAGCGGCACCGGTTTTATCTGGGATGAGGAAGGCTTGATCGTGACCAACTTTCATGTCGTGTATCGAGCCAACAAGATCACCATCACGTTACAGGATGGCAACGACTACGACGCGCAGGTGGTCGGTACTGCGCCGGAGAAAGATATTGCTGTGTTGCGTATCGATGCTCCGCGAGACCAGCTTAAACCAATCCCTCTCGGAGATTCCGGACAGCTGTCTGTGGGAAGAAAGGTATTGGCCATCGGTAACCCATTTGCCCTGGACACGTCGCTATCGGTCGGTGTTGTCAGTGCCTTGGGACGAGAGATTAAATCTCTGGACAATCGTACCATCAAAGACGTGATTCAAACCGATGCAGCTATAAACCCCGGCAATTCAGGTGGTCCGCTGTTGAACTCACTCGGACAGTTAGTCGGGGTAAATACCGCTATCTACAGTCCAAGTGGAGCAAGTGCAGGAATTGGCTTTGCCATCCCGGTGAATGCAATCAAGAGGATTGTGCCCCAGTTGATCGAACATGGCCGTCTGTACAGGCCGATACTGGGAGTTGAGCTGCTGCCTGAATACTGGGCACGGCGCCTGGGCGTGAAGGGGGTTGCCGTTCTGTCTGTGGAGAGAGGCCTGCCGGCGTCAACGGCAGGGATGATCGGTATTCGTGAAGATCGGCGCGGTCGAATCCACGTCGGAGATGTTATAATAGCAATCGACGATGATCCCGTGATCAATCAAGACAATCTGCTCGACCTACTGGAACGCCACGAACCGGGCGATACAATAAAGGTGACTACCTTGCGCGAGAATGAGATCAAGAACTATGAAGTCATCCTCGCAAAGCCAGAGTGAAGCAGCACAGTCGATACCATACAAACAACGCCAGATAAATAGAATATAAAAGGTGGCTCATGTTTCTCTCTTCTCTAACTAGTCCCCAAAAGGAGGTATTCATGTGCCTGGCGCACAACGTCGTTGTCTCAGACGGCGATCTATCCACCGGTGAAGAGGTGATGATGGAACAGATGCGCAGGGAGATGAATCTGGAAGCTACTTTTGCACCCGAATACGTGGATATCAAAGGGATTGAGGATATCTTCGATACCAAACGATCCAGGGCAGTCGCGCTGATCTCCCTGATCCGTCTTGGTTATGCGGATGGCGCCTTCGAAATCGAGGAACAGTGTTTTCTACGCGAGTTAAGCAATCAGTTTGCAATTTCCGATCATGAGTTTGGCTTGATCGACAATTGGGTGAAACGATTGATCTCCCTCGAGCACGAAGCCAACGTTTTCCTGTAACAGCCGTTAAAGTTTCTCCCGGTGCATGGAAACAATACTGGCGTCCACCTGGGACGTCAGATCCTTCTCGATTTCCATGATGATCTTATCCACCAATCGCTGATTCTGGGCAAGGACCAGGAAGGCCCATTCCGATCTATACAGCATATTCTGATGATCAGTCTCTGCCACCGCAATGGAGCGCTGCCTGCCTATTCGATCGCGCATGCCCCTCAAGCGACTGCGTTTATCCTTAAGGGAGGTACAACCCTCAAGATGGAATTCCACAGTCATCAGGTCAATTCTCATCACGGGACCCTCTATTTGATCGCTGGGGATGTTAATCTACCGATCACGTCTGCTCTTATACAAAGTCCTGTCCAAAGGTTTTGTCAGTCCACGCTGTATCATTAGATTTAGATAATCGCGAGCATCAACTACATTCGGAATCTCATAAACCATATGCCTATGCTGAAGAGCTGCGCCTTGGACAGGAACTTATAGCGCTCCAATTATTGGTGAACTACCGTGGGCGCTCAACCCCTATGTGAATGTATCTGCAGGAAACCGATCCACACCCCAGTAAGCTGGCCGCAAGTTTTCTAGACGCGCGAAGCGCCTGAAGTCACGTAAGCGTTTCTGGAGATTAGGTCGAGCTTGTTTCAGTTGAATTCGTCTATCCGCTTTTGTTTATGTATCACCTGATAGACACAAGTTGTATTTGTGTATCATGAATACTTGAATGAGATACAAAAGATGATTAGTATAAAGAACCACCTATACCGAGGAAAGGGATATTACGATGCGGCCCTACTCGCCAGAACCCTTACCTATCAAGACATTAGACAAATCCGAACTGTTCAGCTCAGTAGGAGAGGCAAACGCTGAGTTGGCTCGCTATGATGGCCTGCTGATGGGCATGGTCAATCCTGCTGTGATGCTTTCACCCCTCACTAACCAGGAGGCAGTGCTCTCCTCCAAAATCGAAGGTACCCAGGCTACGATAGAGGAAGTGCTGGAGCACGAGGCAGGGCGAGAATATGACGTAGACAAGAACGACGATATCCTGGAGGTCCTTAATTATCGTAAGGCGCTGATGTTGGCAAAGGACAGCGTGACGGATCGACCCATAAGGCTGGGCTTCATTCGCGAGCTCCATAGCATCCTCATGAGCAACGTGCGTGGTGAGAACAAGGAACCAGGCCAATTCCGCATGGATCAAAACTGGATCGGCGCCCCTGGCTGCACGAGAGAAGAAGCCGCCTTCGTTCCGCCGAACCCCCTACAACTGATCGACCACCTCCAAGCATGGGAGGCATACCTTAGCAGCGACGATGTTGATCCGATCGTGCAAACCGCAATCGTCCATGCCCAATTCGAGCTGCTGCACCCTTTCAAGGATGGCAATGGCCGCATCGGTCGTCTGCTGATTCCTCTCTTACTCTATAGCAAAGGGCGACTCTCCAGTCCAATGTTCTACCTTTCCGCATACCTGGAGAGCCATCGGGATGAATACTATACCCGCCTGAGGACCATCTCACAGGCCGGTGACTGGACCGGTTGGTGCGCCTTCTTCCTGCGCGCAGTCAGAGTACAGGCACAACAGAATGGGGCCACTCTGCGAGAAATCATGGGCCTTTATGAGGTCACTAAGCTACAAGTGCGCAATATCACCCACTCCCCCCACAGTGCACAGCTAGTAGACGCCTTGTTCGACCGTCCAATCTTCACTTCCGCTGACATCGCCCGGCGTGCGGATGTGCCAAAACCAACCGTACACAAACTGATTAGGAGCCTACTCGACGAAGGAGTATTGGCGACGGTACGTAAAGCCGCCGGACGCCGAGCAGCAATCCTCACCTTCGCTGAGTTGTTAAATACGCTTGAACGCAAACAGCTGGTTTGAGTTGCACGATGGAGGTTTAGAGAACACCATGTGCCCACGGGCCCGATTGATTTACTCCCTTAGCTTGCCGGTTAGTCAAAATCGAGGTCCACGGTTATGGGCATCAGGGATCCTCTTTTTTGCTGCCGGGGATGATAATCTACGTTTCACGACTACCGAACTATTCAGGTGGGGAAACATGTTGCCATGTCGCGTGCATATCTTAGTCCTGCTGGGTTTGTTAGCAACAAACTGTCTCGCCGCGGATCCAGTGGAGCATGGCGAACGGCTGATCGCCCAACCACCTGCTGGCTGGCAGTCCGTATTCACGCTAGACACCGAACGAAGCAGGCTTGCAGAGTTCATTCCGGGCGCTGAGGACAAGGGCGACTGGACCGCAAAGATCACATTCGAGTCCTTTATCAAGCCGGACGCGAGCGACCCGATTGTAATTCTCCTTAAGGAAGCTGACCGTTATCGGCAGAAGTGTAAGTTCTTACAGCATTTCAATCTGTTTTCGGGTGAGGAAAACGGCTACCCCACCTCCTTCAGATTGATTATGTGTGGCGCCAGCAACTTCTCCGGCAAAGGAGAGGTGTTGATGCTGAAAGCGATTCAGGGAGACGAGTATTTCTACATATTGAAATTGCTCAAGCGGGTAGCTGCGTTCGAACCCCACGAGCCGGACATAACCGAGGGGGAGATAGCCGAGTGGGCGATCTACTTCAAACGGCTGATCGTGTGTGACGGCAGCGAGGGCCATGCCTGCCCGCAGGGCAAATCCAGTTAAGCCGATGGCGTCCCGGCTATCATGTTAAATTGCCGAAGGGATATTGGCTTACTGCCAGAGTGACTAAAGACTACCGGCAATGCAGTCAACGCCCGTTTCCAAAGGTATACCGAGAATTCACACTGTTGACATACGCTTTGCCGTGATTTCAGATGGACCGATGGCTGCAACAACTTCTGTATACACTCTTTCCTGGTACCTGCGTCCTGTGTGACGCAGCCAGCCATCGCAACCTCGATCTGTGTGAAGGCTGCGAGGGCGATCTACCCCGACTGACAGATGTTTGTCTGCGCTGTTCGATTCCACTCTTGCCTGCTCAGACCTTGTGTGGCCGCTGTTTTGGCGATCCACCCCCATTTGAACGCAGCGTCGCGTTGTATCGATATGTGCCGCCAATCGACCAGCTAATCATCGACTTCAAATACAATCGCAAACTGCTCATCGGCAAAGTCCTGGGTTATCTGCTTGCCCGGAAGCTCGATGACCTTTACGTCGATAGCGCTCCTGACCTGCTCATCCCAGTGCCGCTGCATCCTAAACGATTGCGCGATCGAGGTTTCAATCAGGCCCTCGAAATTGCCGACGTGATATCCGACTGCTGTCGCATACCCATCGACAACCGCTGCTGTCGCAGAGTGAAACATACGGATGCTCAACGCAATTTGTCAGCCAAGCAACGGCAGAGAAATATCAGCAATGCATTCAGGGTGGACCGGGAGATCGCTGCCCGCAAGGTTGCTATTGTAGACGATGTCGTGACCACCGGTGCCACCGTGACGGAACTGTCCAAAACGCTACTAAGAAACGGCGTTGAGGAGGTGCATGTATGGGCTGTTGCCAGGACCACTGCACCGACTGCTATTCACGCTGGTTAGGTTATTGTGGGATGGCACTGCCTCATACTGAAGAACGCCGTCAGTGTGGACTTCGGGGCGAATGACGACTATCCTCCGTTTACGCGTTCGTCAGGTACATTAGCCCCTTAGAGTTAGAGGAGCCCCCGTGAGAAAATATGTGAAGAGAGCTACTATTATGTTCGCTGCGGCGCTTGCATGTACATTGGCAGCCGGCTCGGTAAGCGCAAAGAAAGAGCCAGTCAACCGGGTCATTGTGTTCGGTGATAGCCTGTCCGATGGCGGCTTCTACGTTGCACTAGACCCTACCATTCCTGCCGGAGCCGGAAGCTTCACCACCAATCCAGATCCGGTTGCGCCGGAAGTCGTCGCTTCCGAACTAAACCTGACCCTCGACACGGCTTACGGTGCAGATGGGACCAACTACGCCGTCGGCGGCGCACGGGTTAGCGAACCAAACCTGTTGTCGGTTCCAATCGCTACCCAGGCGGCCGGTTTTGCAGCCACGGAACGTTTCTTCAACAGCGATGATTTAGTCTATATTCAGGGAGGCGGCAATGACTTTTTTGCATATGTCGCTGACGGCGCCACCGATACATCCATTTTGACTAACGCGGCAACTGAGTTGGCAGAACTCGTCGACCTGCTCGGCAGGTCCGGGGCGAGGCGCGTGGTTACCATGTCGGTTCAATCTGTTGGGGTCGCAGGAGGTCTGCTCTTTAACCAGACTTACGAAGATGAACTGGCAGCACTGGGCGTTAACGCACTGTATTTCGATATGGACGCCCTGTTCGATGAAGTCATCGCTGACACCGCTACCTTTGGGATTACCAACACCGTCGACGTCGCTTGTACGGACTCTTCACTCATCTGTACACCGGACAGTTACGTAGCGACAGATGCAAATGAAACCTATCTGCGTGCTGATAGCGTCCACCCAGCCGGCATTACGCAGCGGATTCAGGGCGAGGCAATCGCAAGTCTGTTGCTGGCACCCGATCAAATCGGTCAGCTTGCTTATGCTGCCGAGGCCCTATTCGATGGACAAAGGGCACTTCACAGGCAAGTCATGCATAACGGACTGGGGCAGGGCCAGGGCAATACTGCCATCTATGGTGCTATCGGACACCACACCTTTGACAACACTGGATCAGGACAGAGAATCGGCGTTGAGGAGGATGGCGTTGCCAGCAACGTGGCTATCGATCATCAGTTTGGTGAGACGCTGGGCGCCGGCTTTTCGTTCGCGTACAGTACAGGCGACGGCTCGTTTGACCGTAACCGCGGCGGTTATGACGTCGATGCGATGGCTGGCTCACTGTATGTGCGTGGGCAATTTTCGTCGATCCGCGTAAGTGGCGACCTAACCTACGGACGGGTGAATTATGATAGCCTGAGTCGAAATGTTACCCTGGGTCCTGCTGCACGGGTTCATGAAGGCGACACCGACGGTACATACACGGCGCTGCACATGGATGCATCTTACCCAGTCTTCGCCAACGACTTCGTTCAGCTTGCATTTGAAACAACGCTTGCTCATAACGATTCAAACATCGATGGTTATTCGGAAAGCACACAACTTTCCACAGCGGCCACGTTCGGCAGTCAAGGTTTGAGAAATACGATAGCCGGGTTGGGCATTGCAGTGCAGAGCGCTGGAGAGCGCAGGGTTGGCTATCACGTGCAAGCGAACTATAAGCATGAGTTTGGTCGCGTCCGCGACATTTCCATTACCCCCGTCGGGGCACCCATTTCATATACAAGCGAAATCTACAGTGCTGATGCCGACTACGTTAGCTATGACTTGGGTATTGCCCTTAGAGTGAACCAGGCTGTGAGCGTGCGCGCAGGGCTCAGTGGTTACGCGTTGCGTGGTGATCTGGATAGCCATAACATCTTTGTCAGTGCAATCATTGCCTTGTAGTCCGCACGAATCGCCTTGATTTTGCGACGCGTAGTCAGCGTCCATCAGGCCCTGCCGCCCCCGACCCGACCGAGGTCAAAACCCCCAGGATTATCTTCAGCGGGAGGTCTCCTGGTCCCGCGGTCCGCCCACATGTTAAAGTGGCTGAACCACATCGTTGACGAGGCAGGCAGATGGACTGGGAAATCCTGAATATAGAGAATAACTTCAGGTCCGGGATCGATATACCCAAGGAAAGCGAATTCAGCTATCACATCGTCGTATCGGACAACGAAGTGCTCAGCATCGCCGGCGTGCACCCCTGGCGACCACTCGACCAGGATGAGTGGCGATGGCTGGGTCTGGATGCAGAGAGCGAACACTTCCTGGGAGATGTAGACGGCGTACCCATCTATGCCTGTCAGGTTGATCCGGACGCAGATCATCCGGAGGGCTACGAATTCGAGACGCTCTACTCATTTCTGGGTCAGGTTGAGGAACCGGTATTCAATCTTATCGGTCGGGCCAAGCAGGTAATCGACTGGTACCGCAACCACCAGTATTGTGGCGTTTGTGGCGACAGAACGACCGTGTCCGGCAATGATCGCTCCATGACTTGCGATAAATGCCATCAGATCTTCTATCCGAGGTTGTCCCCTTCCATTATCGTGCTGGTTACACGTGGCGAGGAACTGTTGCTGGCCAGAAACTCCAGAGCCAGAGGGAATTTCTACAGTACCCTGGCGGGGTTCGTGGAACCGGGGGAGTCGATCGAAGCAGCGGTACATCGAGAGGTATTCGAGGAAGTCGGGGTCACGATCACGAACCTTAAGTACTTTGGCAGTCAATCCTGGCCGTTTCCCAATTCACTGATGCTCGGCTTTCATGCGGAATATGAAAGTGGCGAGTTTCAATTGCAGGAAGAAGAGATCGCAGACGCCCGCTGGTTTCATTATGAGGACCTGCCGCACCATCCCGCCATGGTCTCCATCGCTGGTCGGCTCATCAACGACTACATCACGCGACTGGGATCAAGCGATGGAACTCAGCAATGACGGTCGGTTTCCATCGCAGGTTTTAGATAGGTGTCCTCTAACGGATTCTTTTCGGCGGTGCCCGACTTCAGGCCGTACCGGGTGCGTCAATCACTGGGCCTGCTTCTGTGTTGCTGGAGTCTACAGTCATCTGCCGGCATTGCTGCTGAACTCACCATAGCGGTCGCTGCCAATTTTAAACCATGCTTCAGCCAGCTTGCCCATGAGTTTACCCGCCGTACAGGAGTGCCCGTTCAAGAGAGTTCGGCCTCAACCGGCATCCTATATGCGCAGATTATCTCGGGAGCACCATTCGATCTGTTCCTGGCAGCGGATTCAAGAAGACCGGAACTGCTAGCAGAGCAGCGCCTCGGTCTGCCGGACAGCCGTTTTACCTATGCCATCGGGCAGTTGGTATTGTGGATGCCGGGCAAACTGAATCCAGGTCCGGAGTCACTGTTGCGTGAGCGGCACCGTCTGGCGATCGCCAACCCCGCCACCGCACCCTACGGAGTTGCCGCACAACAATTGCTGCAACAGCTTGCCGTCTGGGACAGCGGGAAGCATCAACTGATATTGGGTAACAGCGTCGGCCAGGCTTTTCAGTTCGTAGTTTCAGGTAATGTCTCGGCGGGGCTCGTCGCCTACTCTCAAATTCTACACTATTCGAACAGGAACGCAGAAAAGCGCGCAGACAAGCTTGCCGAACAGTTTTCATCCCGGATTTGGTTAGTACCCCACACGTATTACCAGCCGATCGAACAGCAAGCCATTCTCTTGCGCAATGGACACCCGGACGCCCGCAAATTTGTGGAGTTTCTGAAAAGTCCTGCCGGACGTGGCATTATTGAAGAAAACGGTTACCTGCTGTCCCCATAGTCACCGGACTGCCGAATCGGAGGTTGTTATGTTCGCTGATCAGGATCTGGTCGCTCTCTTGCTGACTCTGAAGCTGGCGCTAGTCACCACCCTAATTCTGCTGCTGTTGGGAACTCCGCTGGCATGGTGGCTGGCCAACACCAAAAGGCGAGTCAAGCTTCTCATAGAACCGGTTGTTGCCCTACCCCTGATATTGCCCCCCACCGTGATGGGCTTTTACCTGCTGATCGCATTCGCACCTGACAGCCTGGTGGGTGGACTCTGGCTGCAGCTCACCGGCACGCCGCTCGCATTCACCTTCAGCGCTCTGGTGATCGGCTCCGTAATCTACTCACTGCCGTTCTTTACACAGCCGCTTCAGATCGCCTTCGAGAATCTGGGTGCAGGCGTACTGGAAGCTGCCGCCACCATGGGTGCGCGCCCGCTGGATCGATTCTTCAGCGTGGCCGTTCCCCTTTGTCGCCGCGGCTTCATCACCGCCGCCAGCTTGAGCTTTGCGCATACGGTAGGCGAATTCGGTATCGTACTCATGATCGGTGGCAATATTCCCGGAGAGACACGGGTACTTTCCATAGCCCTGTATGACCATGTTGAATCTCTCCAGTATTCTGAGGCACATTGGTTGGCCGGCGGGCTGCTGCTTTTTTCTTTCCTGATGTTACTGATGGTTTACGGTGCTAATCGCAGGTTTCAGATGCGCTATTCATTTTGAATCCCATGAACCTGAATGCCAGAATCCAACTGACTCGACCAGCCAGCTTTCGCCTGAATGTCGATGTTGAGATTCCGGGGAAGGGGATTACCGCTCTCTACGGTCACTCCGGTTCGGGTAAAACAACCATCCTGCGTTGTCTGGCGGGACTTGAGCGAGGTGCCAAAGGGGACTCTATTGTAATTCAGTTTGGTGACACCATCTGGCAGGACGCCGCTCATTTTATCCCGCCACACAAACGTCATATCGGTTTTGTATTTCAGGATGCCCAGTTGCTGCCTCACCTGTCGGTGGGGGGCAACCTCGATTATGCAATCACGCGTAGGCAGACCGACAGCGGGCCCAGTCTGAATCAGGTAGTTGAGTGGTTGGAGCTTGGCAAGCTGATGCACCAACCGGTTACCCAGTTGTCGGGTGGGGAGATTCAGCGCACCGCCATAGCGCGCGCGTTGGTGAGCGGCGTCAATCTGATTCTGATGGATGAGCCGCTGGGTGCAATCGATCAGGAGGCCAAGGGTCGCATCCTGCCTTACCTGGATAACCTGCATAGAGAACTGGCGATCCCGATCGTCTACGTCAGCCACCTTCTCGAGGAGATCACCCACCTTGCCGACCGGCTAATCATCCTCGAGAGAGGTGAAGTGATCGCTTCCGGCACCGTCATCGAACTCAGTTCGCAGCTGAATCTCGCCATTGCTCACGACGAAGCTGCTGCGTCCATTCTCGAATGCACCCTCGGCGGCCACGACGAAGAATACGGACTGAGCAAACTCCTGTTTGACGGTGGTGAACTGATCGTGACCCGACTCAATCAGCCCGCGGGCAGCAAGGCCAGAGTTCGGATACCCGCTCGAGATGTGAGCCTTGCCCTTGACCCACCCGGGAAAACCAGCATTCTTAACATCATTGAAGCGCGCATAGAATCCATCGAAGCAGCACGGCAAGCGCGGCTCCTGGTGAGATTGGCCGCCGGCTCGCAATTCCTGCTGGCCAGAGTGACGAGGAAGTCGATAGAGCAGCTGGGTTTGCAGGTGGGCCAGACGGTGTATGCACAGATAAAGAGCGTTGCCTTGCTGACGGAATACCATCATGACTGAAGAGCCTCATCCCTATGAACGCCTTACACCGGATCTGGTCATGGATTGTGTGGAGAGCGTAGGATTCCAGTGCGATGCCAGAAACATCGCGCTCAACAGCTACGAAAACCGCGTCTATCAGATCGGCCTGGAAGATGACGAACCCTTGATTGGCAAGTTCTACCGACCGGGCCGTTGGAGCGATGAGCAGATCCTGGAGGAACACCGCTTCACTCGGG
This sequence comes from Pseudomonadales bacterium, assembly GCA_030749725.1. Lineage (GTDB taxonomy): Bacteria > Pseudomonadota > Gammaproteobacteria > Pseudomonadales > Azotimanducaceae > JASMJM01. Next base: position 18,489 of record JASMJM010000099.1, read on the forward strand.
AACTTGAAGAACAGGAAATCCCGGTTGTGCCGCCCCTCAAACTACCTAACGACAACACACTGGCTCAATACAAAGGTTTTAGATTTGCGCTCTACGCGAGGAAAGGAGGTCGAAGCCCGGAGCTGGATGATATGCAAACACTACCCATTCTTGGCAGGTTCATCGGCAGAATTCACGCCGTAGGCAGCAGCAGCAGCTTCCAGCATCGTCCTACACTGACTGTCGCCGCATTCGGTCACGATTCGAGAAACTTCCTGCTGGAAAACGACTTTATTCCGGAAGAATTGATCATCCCCTATGAAACCCTGACGACGCAGCTACTGCATCGAGTCGAGGAAATGTTCGAGCAATTCAGTTTTCTCGACCTTATCCGCCTGCACGGGGACTGCCATATGGGGAATGTCTTGTGGCGTGACCAGATTCCTCACTTCGTGGACTTCGATGATGCACGCAACGGACTGGCGATTCAGGATCTGTGGATGTTGCTCTCCGGCGAGCGGGACATGCAGACGTTACAGATTCGAAAAATACTGGAGGGGTACAGCGACTTTTGCGATTTCGATCCGATCGAACTGAATCTGATAGAACCACTCCGAACACTCCGGATTATGCACCACAGTGGCTGGTTGGCAAAACGCTGGACTGATCCGGCTTTCCCACGAGCGTTCCCCTGGTTCAATTCTCAGCGTTACTGGTCCGACCATATCCTTGAACTCAGGGAGCAGATGGCTGTTCTCTATGAACCTGCACTTTCAATGTACTGAACAGCAATCAATTGAAGCCAAGCCGCTGGCACCGGCAGGTCACGATCTTCATCGTGGCGACAGCCAGAGGGCCAATCGGCGACGAAATTACAGTAGGAGATCGATCACTAACAGGATCAGAAATACGTACAGGCAACAGCAATTGAGATGCCGCAGCAAAAAATCAGGATCTGATTGTGTTGGTTTCATGTCCCATCACAGCAAGTTCTGTCAGTAAAGTATTTGAGCGCGACGTAACGCAAAAGTGCGTGAATCAGTTCACATCAGCACTGGTTTAGCTCCGTTTCGTGAACTGGATCACTGCCCGAATCTGCTTTGCTCATTTTCGACCACGCGACACCATACATCGGCACGCCTGGCGAACTCGGGTATCACCTCCAATTCTCCGGAAAAAGCTTCCGCCGAGGGTTCGGACCGAGGGCAGAGGAAATCACAAAGGTAAAGTGTTTATCCCGCACCTACTTTTGTCATAGAATCTACAGGTTCTGAAATTCCATAGAGGTTGATTCATGCAATTGAAATCGGGAGTGCGTTTAAAAAGCACTGTATGCAACGGTGAGGTGATGGTTATCACCGCACCAGAAGGAAGTACCACCCTGACTTGTGGTGGCTCCGCCATGGCGGATGCGGCAAACGACGTCAGTAAAGGAGAGATCGATCCGGATCACGCCGATGGCGTGCTGATTGGCAAACGTTACATCAATGAAGAAGGTAATCTGGAACTGCTCTGTATCAAACCCGGCGATGGTTCACTGGCTGTTGAAGGCAAGCCGCTGGTAATGAAAACAGCAAAAAAGCTGCCCAAATCTGATTAACCGTCCCTTGTCCCCCCGCTTTTCATTACAGCGCGGAACGAAGCTGGAGTTTCGATGAACATCATGATGTTGCTGGAGATGGCGACCGATGCCTATGGCGATCGGATCGCCTTCACCGATTCGGCCGCTGGGTCATCCATCACTTACCAGGAGCTTTTCGATCGCAGCGGGAAAGCGGCCCAGATCGTCAAGGACGCCGGTTGCAGCAGCTTGGGAATACTCGATGTGACCAGCCTCGCCGTCCCGGTCGCTCTATTCGCAAGCGCCTGGGCAGGTCTGCCATTCATCCCCCTGAACTACCGTCTGACCGATGCCGAAATCGAAGCGCTGTTGGCGCGCATGAGCAATTCCTATCTAGTGACCGATATGGAGCGGGCCACCAGCTTCGATCAACGAGACGATCTCACGGTAGTGACCCGCGATGGTTTTCTGGGCGCAGCGAGTTCGCAGCCGGCCGATCCCTGGTCCATGGATCCGGAGGATACTGCGGTGCTGTTGTTCACCAGCGGTACAACCGGGGTGCCCAAAGCTGCCGTGTTGCGACAAAAGCACTTGGTGTCTTACATCCTCGGTTCAGTAGAGTTCGCTTCAGCGGAAGAAGCTGAAACGGCATTGGTGTGTGTACCGCCCTATCACATAGCAGGCATCGCAGCCGTGTTGAGTTCCGTCTACTCGGGTCGAAGGGTGGTTCAATTGCCCAACTTTACTGCGACTGAATGGATCGACGTGGCACGTAGTGAGAACATATCCTCGGCATTCGTAGTGCCCACCATGCTGGCCCGGATAGTCGAAGCGCTCGACGGACAAACAAGCGCCGAAATGCCTCACCTGAAGACCCTCTCATACGGCGGCGGCAAAATGCCGCTACCGGTTCTGGAAAGAGCCATGCAGCTTCTTCCCGATGCGGATTTGACCAATGCGTACGGCCTCACAGAGACCAGTTCCACGATCAGCGTCCTGGGGCCGGAAGAGCATCGCGAAGCCGCCGCCAGTACCGACGAGCGTGTTCGTCGCCGTCTGGTTTCCGTGGGAACGGCGCTGCCCGGTGTGGAGATCGAGATTCGGGATACCCAGGGAGATGCCCTGGCAGCAAATGTCAGCGGTGAGATCTTCGTACGTGGTGAGCAGGTCTCAGGCGAGTATGAAGGCATGGGCCACCTGGTAGATGACGATGGCTGGTTCCCAACGCGGGACCGGGGCTCCATGGATGAGGAGGGATACCTGTTTCTGGAAGGGCGGGCGGATGACCTGATCGTGCGCGGTGGTGAGAACCTATCCCCCGGCGAGATCGAGGACGTTCTGCTGCAATACGAGGCCGTCGCCGATGCCGCTGTCGTGGGCATTGCGGATGTGCAGTGGGGTGAAGCGGTCGTTGCGGTGGTGGTGTTGAAGCCGGGGCAAGAGGCCACGGTAGAACAACTGCAGGACTGGGTAAAGGATCACATGCGCTCGTCCCGCGTGCCGCGCGACATCCTCTTTTGGGACGAACTGCCCTACAACCCCACCGGCAAGTTGCTGCGCCGCGTCATCAAGACGCAGTTATCCGAATCCGAGAGCTGATTCTCACTCTATCGCGTCCATCAATCCCCAGGCGAGGGCCGTTTCGGCGTCGACTCTTTGAGTTGTCTATGCGACAGCAGACGACAGCCTGGTGGTGGCCGTAACCACTGCCCACCTCGTCAGTCTTGCAGAGCAAATGTGGCCATTGCATTGCCTGAAATGACGGTGACAAATTGCACGCCGGCAACCATGTAGGTGACCGGCGCCATTACGATCTGTCCGCCAAGAGCTACCTTCCAGAGGAGTTTGCCGTTACGGGCGTCCAGCGCATGCAGATAGCCTTCGCGACCACCCGTGAACAGAAGGTCCGATGCGGTGGTCAGCATGCCACTGTCGCTGACGTCGAACTGCTCGTACTTCCAGACAGCTTGGCCGGTGTCCGGGTCCATCGCCATAAGCGAAGCGTGTCCGACTTCATCAGTCCAGTAGTTTATGGGCCAGGTGCGGCCGATGCCGATCGTTGGCGCGCCATGTACGGGTACTTTGACGCTGAACCCACCACCCAGGAACAGACCGCCCGGTACGTATTCCTGCTCAATCGCCTGATAGATCGTGGCATAGTCTTCCCAGGCGCTGAAGTAGAACAGGTCCGTGCGTGGGCTGTAAGAAGGTGGGTACCAATTGGTCCCGCCTTGATTGCCGGGCCAGGTTGGCATGCCATCGGGCTGTGGCGTTGGGATGGGTCTGCCGTTTTCATCGAGTCCACTAGACCAATTCACTTTGACGAAGGGCTTGCCCAACAGGAACTTACCTGTAACCCGATCCAACACGTAGAAATAGCCGTTGCGGTTTGCCCACAGCATGAGCTTGGCCGGTTTGCCCTGCCAATCCCTGTCCACCAAGACGGGGACCTGTACCGAGTCGTAGTCGTAACCGTCGTTGGGGGTAAACTGAAAGTGCCACTTCAGTTCGCCGCTGTCCGCATCCAAAGCAACCACGGAGTCTGAATAAAGGTTGTCTCCGGGACGCTGCCCAGCATTCCAGTCGGGACCCGGATTGCCCACCCCCCAGTAGGTCAGATTGAGCGCAGGATCGAACGATCCTGTAATCCACACCGGTGCGCCGCCGTGTTCCCAGTCGTCTCCCTGCCAGGTGTCGTGACCCGGTTCGCCCGGGCCCGGTATGGTATAGAACTTCCAGGCTTGCTCGCCGCTAGCTGCGTCATAGGCGACTACGTAGCCGCGAATGCCGTATTCTCCGCCCCCCACACCGACGATGATCTTATCTTTCACCGCGATTGGCGCCATGGTGACCGAATAGGCCAGATTGACGTCGCCGACCTCGACACTCCAAAGCAGCTTGCCGTTGATGCGGTCCAGGGCAATCAGACTTCCATCCAGCGTACCGGAATACACCTTATCCCCCAGCACCGCTACGCCGCGATTGTTGGCGCCGCAACAGACCTGGGTATTGGCGGCCGGTGTGTGGCGGTAGATCCAGAATACTCGGCCGGTCACGGCATCGACAGCCATCACGTCGTTGGGACGCTCGGTCAAATACATGATGCCGTCGACAATGATCGGATTGGACTGCCAGGCACCGAATACCTGGTTCTGCAAGATCCACTTCAGTTCCAGCTTGTCGACATTGCGCCGCGTAATCTGTTTCAACTTGCTGTAGCGTTGGCTTGAATAGCCACCGTTATAGGTGAGCCAATTGTGTGGTTCCTCGGCGGCATGAAGGATGCGCTCGAAATCTACCTCGGCAATGACGCGGTCACTGGACAGCACTATCGCCGCCAAGCAAAACAAAGCTACGACTCTCATAGTTGACCTCGTAGCGCCAGCAGATAGGCAATGACGTCGGCGACCTCGTCACTGGACAGCGATGTGGGTTCGTGGGTGGGAGTTGCGCTGATCTCATAGCTGACCAGATTGCTCTTAACCAACGAGCGAAGCCGCTCCTCGGCGTCGATCAGTTGTACTGTATAGGTGTCCTCGTTCAGACGCCGTCCTGTGATCTTCTCCCCGTCCCGTGTGACGATGGTGACAGCACGATTGATGGGTAACAGTGCCGATGCCGGTGCTATCAGAGAACGCTGCAATGCGCCGGGCGTACGAATTGCGCCGATATCGCTCAGGTCCGGCGCGGTGCGCGGACCGCGACCGTTGACCCGGTGGCATGCCGTGCACTCACCTTTTCCCTCAAACAGCCCGCGACCACGCAGCACATTGCCAATGGCGACAGCGCTGCCTTCAGGTTCAAAGCCGGTGCGAATGTAGGCGATTATTCCCGCCAGATCCGCTTCGGAAAGATTGACTGCCGGCATACGTCCATCGGCAGCACCAGACAAGATAGCCCGGCGCAGATCCTCGTCGGAAACCGCGAGGTGAAATCGACCCCGGGCCAGATCAATCCCTTCCACCCACGAGCCGTCCGGTCCGTGGCACAAGGCACAATGTCGAACGTAGACGCGGGAGCCTGTTTCTATGACTTGACTGGTGTATATGTGATCGCTCATCTGCGCGAGACTGTACGTGCCTGCGGCGAGCACGACGGTCATGACAAACAGCGTCAATCTTGTTTTGGTTTTCACAGTTGTTTATCCAGGGCATGACTGATGTGTTAAGTACATCACAAATACCCGGCCGTGGTCGAATAGTCAAGTGGTCCCTCCAGCGAATCCAGCACAAAGATGTGCAGGCATACCAAGCTGAGGCAGACAGAGCCATTCTCAGTCCGGTCAAACCGCGCCCATTCGCAGAGACCCCGGCAGGATATCTCTTGACTCTGCGGTCCGCGTTGCCGTCCTGATCGACGTGGTCGGTGTAGGATCAAAGCAGTCTTTGCACTTCAAGACCAACGTTGGCGACCACGTCACCCTGGATAATTCGCATGCCCTGAGACTTGAGATCTACTCAAGTGGAGACGAGCCGTCTCCCTACATCACCGTACGCAACGATCTGGAAGCGATCCTCGCTCCACCAGGCTGCAAAAGACATGCCTAGACAGCTTGTGTCTGCAACTCGACGAATTCTCGATAGCGACCATCCTCTCGTGCTAACAACTCATCGTGGCTGCCCTGCTCCTTGACCTTGCCCTCTTCGAGGAAGATGATTTTGTGCGCTTGTGCAATGGTGGAGAGGCGGTGCGCGATTATGATTACCACGCGGTCCTTGGCGGCCTCGTGCAGGGACTGCACCAGATATTCCTCGGTTTCGGGATCCAGGGAGGAAGTGGGCTCGTCGAGAATGAGCACTTTCGAGTTTCTAAGCAGACCACGGGCGATGGAGATGCGTTGCTTCTGACCCACGGAGAGTTTGCTGTTGCTGGTACCCAGTATAGTCTCGTATCCCTCTGGTAACGAGCTGATGAAGTCGTGCACCCCAGCGGTCTTCGCCACCCGTTCTACTTCTGCCATGACAGCGTCCGGATTGCCGTAACGGATGTTGTCGGCAATCGAGTCTGAGAGCAACTGCGTTTCCTGGAATACATAGGTAATCTGGTCACGCATACTGTCAATGGTGAGGTCATTAACATCATACCCGTCGATGCGCACCTCACCCTCGGTCACCTGATGAAAGCGCGGAATCAGATAGGCAAGTGTGGTTTTGCCCGAACCCGTGGGGCCCACGAAGGCGACGATCTCGCCAACCTTTGCTTCCAGTGTGACATCCGCAAGCGCGCGGCGACCGTCGGGATAGACGAAGCCGGCATCTTGCATGGAGATACCGTCGTGGATCGGTGGCAGGTGCGTTGTGCCGGTGTCCGCTTCCGGCGGCAGGTCCATCAGCGCAAAGACACGACGCACGCCAGCGACGTTGTTTTGAAGTCGTATCCACAGCCACGCCACATCGGAAGTCGGACCCCGCAATCCACGCCAGAAGGCGTATAGCGCACCGTAATCGCCGGCTGAGAATTGGCCCTCGATGACATAAGTCAGGATGTAGACGAAGACGCCAATTTCAATGATGGTCCTGGTCAATTCACTGCACTGGAACATGATAAACCAGATAAGTCTTTCGGCTCGAAAACGCCTGAATGACTCGCCACTATCGTCTCCGAAGCGCTGCTTTTCCTTTTGGTTGCCACCCAGGCTCTGTACTGCCAGTACATTATCCATGCCCTCTTCGATGGTACTGGTAGTAATGGAGCCAGCCGCGCGGCTCGCCTGACCCCGACGGCGCACGGTGCGGGCAAACAGACTCGAGGCTGATAGCCAAATAGGCAGGAACAACAGAGACATCCATATGATTTCCGGTGAATTCGGGTAAGCATCCAACATGACGGCGGCTGCAGCGATGTAGAGTGTCACCGACACCAAGGGGGTGTGAATGACCTCATAGAAGATCTCTGTGATCTGTGGTGTGTCATAGAGGATCCGGTAGATTGAGTCACCGATGCGTTGATCCTCCAACTGCGTCATCGACAACGATTCGATGCGACTGAAAAGCTCTGCTCGTAGCGTGTGATTCAGGGCTTGGGTCAAGCGAGTCTGGAGCCTGAACTCGACATAACCATATAGTGCGCCGAGACTGCTGTGACCGATGTGCATAGCGGCTTCATTCGAGGTAGCAACGTCTTTGCCTTCCGTTAATGCGGCTACGACCTGGTCTCTCCCGCCCGGGTAGGCGCCTATCAGCAGCATCATGCTCACACCCACGAGCGCAAGCCAGAAGAGTATTTCCAGCGCTGAAGAGCCGTATAGCGCTTCGATGATGGGCCACATGAAAGCTGGATAGTCTTGCGCCTGCTCTATGGGTCGTCCCAGCACGACATGGTCGATCATCATCTTGACTGGCCAGGGAAGTATCAGCAACGGCACTGCACTTGCTATCCACATCATGACCACTTTGATGGTGAAGCGCCCGGCGAAATAACGCAGATAACCGGACGCACGAGCCACAATCCGGACTGCTTCTTTGAACCCTATATCCGTGTCCGTATCGAGCAGACTCGAGCGAATATCGAGCTCGCGCTCGCGTTCACGCAGGGTTGGTCGCCCTGGTGGTGAACCGGACTGCAGCGTTGTGGAATCACTCACGGCCATGACTCAGGTCCCTGCTGCCAAATTAGTGAGGTTCGCTTCCGCCTCTACGAAAGATCGGTAGTAGCCGTTTTCGCGTAGCATTAAGGTGTTGTGATCGCCGCTCTCCACGATCCGTCCATCGTCAAGATAAAGAATGTTGTGGGCCCTGCGGATAGTCGAAATCCGATGGGTTATCAGAAAGATCGCTTTGTCTTTCCCCCACGCCGTAAGGTTCTGCATCACGCGGTGTTCGGTTTCCGCATCCAGTGCAGCCGTTGGTTCATCGAGTATCAGGATAGGTGTATTGCGCACCACTGCCCGGGCGATGGACAAGCGCTGCTTCTGACCCGTGGAGAGCCTGCCGCCGCGATCGGCAAGGACCGAATCGAGACCCTGTGGCAGACCCGCCACATAATCCGCCATATCTGCTACGCGCACTGCTTCCAGCACTTGGGCATCTGTTGCATCAGGAGCGACGTAGCGGATATTGTCGCGCAGGGACATGGCGAACAACACGTTCTCCTGCAGGGCAATAGCGATATTGCTGCGTAACGAATCAACCTTGTATTTGCGAAGCTCGATGCCGTCGATGGAAATGGTTCCGCTGTGGGGTTCAAACAGACGCAGCAGCAGCGCCATCAGCGTGCTCTTACCGGACCCTGTGGGACCGATGATGGCGGTGATCGAACCGGGCGCTGAGCCAAAACTGACATCGTCGAGAACCGGACGGTTGGCTTCATAGGCGAAACGAACAGCCTGGTAACGGATTTCGCGCTGGAACTGTTTCAGTGGCACTGCATCCACGTCGTCTTTGACGTCCGGTTCAATGTCGAGAATATCAAACACCCGACGCAGTCCCATGGCCATATCCTGTGACGTCAGCCAACGCCACAGTATCAGGCGAATGTCGCCGCTCGCCTCGCGAAACTGATCCCGTGTCCAGTCGTAGCTGGCAAGATTCCACACCACAAAGCTGATCCCGACGAGCCCAATCAGTTCAGTGGCGAAGGTTTCGTCTCCGCGGTTTGCCCAATAGGCCATCAGGAACTCGCCACTCATAAGGAATGTCGATGCGATGGTAAACATGACGATGGTGACGAGTGCAATCAGTACGCGCGCTCGAAAGGCGGCGTTGAAGGCAATCACGGAGTCTTCTTCCATACGACGCTGGGTTCGTTCCCGGGTACCGAATGCTTTAATCAGGCGGATGGCGCCGAAAGATTCCTGGATTGTGGACGTGATATCCGAAGCAGCAGCCCGGTATACCAGCGAACGGGTGCGCATTCTCGGCATCGCCCAGCGTGCCCAAAGAAATGCAGGGATGACCACGGTTGCGGCAATGAGACCAATCAATGGGTCGAGTAGCGTCACCAGCGCAACGCACGTAAGGTAGCTCATGATGGCTAGCGTGATACCGATCAGTTGATCGATCACAGCAGTAACCTGGGCACTGTCCTGATAGATACGGAATATGGAGTCACCTGTGCGGTGCTCGTTATGGTAGCTCAGCGAGAGCTGATGCCAGCGCGCCAAGAGGGCCAGTCGCAGGTCCTGATTGATGTGTTGCATAATCCACAGGTTGTAGTAGGGATTGATGACTGCAAGCGGCATTTGCAGCACGCGAAATCCCAGCAGAAGGGCCACGTAAACCCACTTGAGATCGTGTCGCTGGGCGACCGTCAGTTCAGTAATTGAGCCCTGTGCCCACTCCGGGACTCCTATTAGACTGGCAAGACCCGGTGCGATGGGTTCACTCTGCAGGATGTTCTGGCCGAGGAGATCGGCCAGGACAAGCCCCAGTGCAAGCGCGATAAATCGCTGTGTAAAATTGATGGCATAGAAGTAAACCAGGTGCGTACCAACTCGCACGCGATACTCAAGGCGCTTAATACCGTCCTCTGTTCGTACGCTACGAAACTGCACCATCCACCCGGCGATACAGGCCAGGGTGACAAGGGCAGCGTAAGAGCCATCCACAAAGCCGTCGATGACGAAGGTTGCCGCAACATTGCTGCCGATCCCACCGAGGATAAGACCTACCGGAGCAAGCCTCTGCAGCCTACCTGTACCGAACACCATATACGCCATGCAGATCACCATGGCGATGACGGGTATATAGAGCAGGTGCATGGGAAACTCGAAGGTCACCGGCAGGAAACCGAAGCCTGGACCTGCTATGGCCAGGAAAGCCACCAGGAAGGGCGCGTAGGTGAACTGATATCCCTCGCCACTGACAAGATCGGCGACACGATCTTCGCTTCCCTTGCCGGGAATGTACCATCTGCCTAGCACTTGCGGTCTGATGTAAGGCCACGAGCGCAGCAGTAGCAGCAGCACCTGACTCAGTCCGGTATCGTCATCCTCAACGCGGCGATCACGAGCCGACGGGATGTAGCCATCACCGAACATCGGCAGTGCACGGGAGCGCTCCAGGTTAGTGGTCATACGCCGCCTTCATTGGAATCCAGATTCCTCTCAAGACGGGAAGTTATCTAAATAGCCTTACGCTTTGCAAGTCTTTATTTTGGCGTGAGCTGGTTCAGATGAGCCGGACCATCGTACTTTGGATCGATTGGAGAAATGTGGTTAATTCGCACTATCCCCGACCAATAGCATCTGTGTTAGCCAGTCTGATCGGTTGACTTTGGAAACGCATCGATCACACTTGGCGTATGCAAATGGAAGTTAGGGAGGGCTGATATGGCGTCTGGAACTCAGTTCGTGCAAACAACTGTGATGAGTCTTCTCGTTGCTGCCATGGTGTGTTCGTCCTTGGATGCGGGCGCAGAGCAGACTCCGGCATCGGACCGGTCAGTTGTCAGGACCCATATCGACACTGAACTGGTTCCGGGCAAGAGAATCGAGTATGCGGTTTTGTTGTCACCCGGTTACGTTCAGGACAAGACCTATCCACTGGTCCTCTTCTTACATGGCGGCGGCGGTTCGGCCGCTCAGTTGGTACAGCTGGCACCGAGAAGGATCTTTCGCAATCGCTCGAGTTCTTCGCTACTGGTCGCTTGCTCCATGTATTTTAGAATGATATCCATGATCCCTATCACCGCTGTGACAATGCGGGGAGAATATAGCACCAATCCCGCCACAAATTCGACGGCCGGTCATCCACTCAGCGGCGCCAGCTCGACAGACCAGATGACGAAGCACGCCATGACTGCCTCGAATTTGCTCGGCCGGCGACTATTGCGCTCACCAGTGCTGACGCCAGACGTCGTTGCTTGTTGAGGCCCGTGTCGTACAAACTGAGGCAATCCACATCAGTCACAATACCCGCAAACAGGAACGGCAATATGAAACTCCACACCGGTGATCTCAGCCCGTACTCCTCTAAGGTCCGCATGCAGATTTATGCCAAGGGCATCACCGACATCAAGTTTGATCTTGATCCTTCCTTCCGCCAAGGAAAGTTCTCCACGATTTCACCCATTGGTCGCATTCCCGTGCTTGATCTCGGTGATGGCGACATCATTCCGGAGTCAGAAATCATCTGTGAGTATCTTGAGGAGGTCTATCCCGAGCCCTCCATGCTCGGCGTGGGCCCACGCGCCCGGGCCGAAGTGCGTACAATCTCACGTATCGCTGACATCTATCTCATGAACAACATCTTCATGGCCCTGCCGCAACTCAGCCGCAAAACTCGCAACGAAGCCATCCGAGATCTGTTCGTCGCCCAGGTCACCAGAGGCATGGGTGCTCTCGAACGTCACATCGGCAGCGGTGACTTCGCCATCGGTAACGAGATGACCATAGCCGATTGTACTCTGGTTCCCGCCTTGTGGATGTGCCAGAACACCGTTCCTATGCTTGATGCCCCGAACCCGTTAGATACCACGACCAAGGTTGCCGCCTATTGGGAAAAGATCCAGAAGAACGAGATCGCAGCAAAGGTGCTGGCGGAAATGGAGCGGGGCATGCAGGCAAGACTCGACGGATCGGAGTAGAGCCAGAGCGCATTTGCCGCTCTTTAAGTGACGGCTCGTCTTCGTCTACAGAGCGGAAATCAGGGGACAGCTTACTCAATTCTGGCGGAAATCAGGGGACAGCTTACTCAATTCTGGTTTCATGCTCTGGGGAATAGAGGGACTCCCACGATTCCTTGTAGTTAGATAAACTGACCCCACGATTCCCTGATCGCGGCAAAGGACTAACCAAATGATTAGGAAATGTTGGATCTTGCTGTCATTACAGCTCGTGGCGAGTGTGTGTGCACTGGCCCAACCCAATGCGGACCTGATCATCCATGGCGGTACCATCCACACCATGGATGCGACCCAGGCGGCTGTCGAAGTTGTGGTGGTGGGAGACGGCAGAATCCTCTATGCAGGATCGGATGCCGGAAGCGATACCTGGCGTGAAGGTGCGAAGCAAGTGATCGATCTGTCCGGCAAAACCATGGTACCCGGATTGATCGAGAGTCACGGCCATCTCATCTCGCTGGGATACTCCAAGCTCAGCCTTGATCTGAGCGACACATCCAGTTACCAGGAGCTGATCGACAGGGTGGCGGTGGCGGCCCGGCGAGCAAAGCCGGGGGAATGGATTCTGGGCCGGGGGTGGCATCAAAGCAAATGGACGCCGCAGCCAACGCCCATGGTGGGGGGCTTTCAGACCCACACGAAGATGAGTGCGGTCTCGCCGGACAATCCCGTATTACTGGTGCATGCCAGCGGTCATGCTGCCATTGCAAATGAAAGAGCTATGCAGATAGCAGACATCTCGGTGCGGAGCGAGTTTGGCGAGGGTGGTGAAATCATTAAGGACGCAAACGGCAATCCCACCGGGATTTTCAATGAGGTAGCACAGGGACTGATCGGCAGGCACATTCCCCGAAATACACCCGAGTCCGACCGAGAAGCCCTGAAGATAGCGTTGCGGGAGATCGCTGCGTACGGCATCACCAGTTTTCACGATGCGGGTAGCGCCAGGGGAAGTATCGAAGCCTACCGAAGTCTGCTCGCGCAGGATGAACTCACCGCGAGACTCTGGGTGATGGTGAGCGGCCGTGACCCTGGTTTGGTGGAAGAATGGCTTGAAAGGGGACCCGAGATAGGAACGGGTAATCACTTTCTCACCATTCGTGCAATAAAGCTGGTGGCTGATGGCGCCCTCGGTTCGAGAGGAGCCTGGTTGCTGAGACCCTATTCCGACAGGCCTGATCACTATGGCCACGCCACCGTACCGATGGCAACGATTCTGGACGTCAGCCAGCGCGCCCTTCAGGCAGGCTTGCAGGTGTGTGTGCACACCATCGGGGACAGGGCCAATCGCGAGGTGCTGGATCGCTACGAGCAGGCCTTTGGGGGTGAGAGGAGATCTGTGCGATTCCGCATCGAGCACGCCCAGCACTTAAGTGTCGAGGACATCCCGCGCTTCGGTGAACTGGGCGTGATTGCGTCGATGCAGGGGATCCATATGAGCTCCGACCGACCTTGGGCGATCGACAGGCTGGGTCGGGAGCGCATAGAAGAAGGTGCCTATGTGTGGCGGAAACTGCAGCAGACCGGTGCAATCGTGATCAACGGTACCGATGTGCCGGTGGAGCCCGTGAATCCCATCGCGTCCTTCTACGCCCTGGTAACGAGAAAGACACTGGCAGGAACACCTGCAGGCGGATATGAACCGGATCAGAAGATGACTCGAAAGCAGGCGTTACGCTCTTATACCCTGGATGCGGCCTTTGCCGCATTCGAAGAGCATGAAAAGGGATCCATCGAAGTCGGCAAACTTGCTGATTTCACCGTGCTCTCTAACGACCTACTGAAGGTGCCGGAAGAACTGATCTTGCGGACCCGCGTGGAGATGACGATCGGCGGCGGCACCACAGTCTATTCCAGGTAAGCATCGCTCATAGGGATTCCGGCGCTCAAGTTGTGTCCAAAACCATCCCGCCGATCTGCACAATGATCGAGTACTGCCATTGAAAACATTGACAGTGATCTGCCTGTGTCAATGACGTTCGATGATGTTCGAAAATGAATTTCTACTTGGATTTACTGACCTTTGAATACTGGTTTACGCTTCTCTCTGAAAGCTTTCCTTGCTTCCCCAGCATCCTCCGATAATTGCAGTATTGGACTGGCATTAGAGGTCAAGGTCATTGTTGCCTCAAGACTGCTATCCAGGGCTGTACGCATGATGCGTTTGCTGTTCCACTGTACCAATGGTGGAATGGCAATAATGCGATCGCAGAGGTCCCGGGTATAGGACTCTAACTCTGCTGCCGGGACAAGATGGTTTAACACGCCCCATTCCTGCGCTGTTTCCGCATCCATCTGACCTGTATAGACAAATTCAAGCGCACGACCAAGCCCGATCATTTTTGGCAGATAATATGAGCCACCATTTTCGATAATCTGTCCCGCTTGATGGTAGGCAATGAAGCGGGTATTTTCGCAACCAATGCGGATATCGCAATGTAATGACATGTCCATTCCTGAACCCACCGCAGCCCCGTTGATCATCGCTATGGTGGGTTTACGAATCAGCGATATGTCGCGATGCAATGCGGTAAATCCATGAAAAAAGCGCTGTCGGGTTGCATCGGCACCGACACCAGTCGTGTGAGTGCCCGGAAATTCCGGACCTGTAACTTCAGGTGGTGCCTCAGCTTTAAGGTCCGCACCAGAGCAAAAACCACGCCCAACACCCGTCAGCACTATAACCCGGATATCGGGATCATCATCTGCCGCTCGCATATACTCAACCACCTTCGCGACTGTTCCTTTCATCTGGCTGCTGCCAACGAGCGCATTCATCTTTTCTGGCCGGTTGAATTTTATCCAGCATATACCACTGTCTTCCGGTTCAAATAACAGGTAATCAACCAGTTCCGGTCTCATCTCAAGCCTCCTTTCTAAAAAAACCAACGGTACACTCGGCTTTTTGCGCATACTTCTAAATCAAGTTGGGATCGCAAACCGTCTAATGCTTCTCAATAATACCAGGTTCGCATCTGCCGTTTGCGTCGACAATTCGACATCATGATGCACCCTATCCAGGGCGCCAGAGCATGGCTTATGGTTCTTAGTCCTCGTAGATTTCCTGCGGGCCAAAGAACTGCGGTTAGTGGGGTCTAAGGAAACTGCGGACCTCGAAGCACAAGGCACATTTTTGAGTGTAGCTCTCTCGTCTCCGGTAGCCCTTTTCTTCGGCCATGTCTAGGAGTGTGAAAGGTCCTTCGCGCTCTTCGGATGCGAAGATCTTCCCCATGGGGTGACTCATGATGTAGTCCTTGGTCATGACTTCGGCTATATCGACATCGCGGATATTGCCGAGGATGATCCCGCAGTTTGTTTGGAGATTGCCGTAGGGGTCGCCATGGATCTCCATCATTGTGGCAGGGTCGAAGTCGACGGCACAATTAGCGGGACCCCAGTGAGGACCCCATATCCTGTCTGGCGCCAGTTGCGGGACCGGCCTCTCATCCAGAAACCGAGACAAGGCAAAAAAAGCCCTGCCGACCGTGCGTGGGGGACTTGATCGGACGTGTTCTCGCAGTTTCTCCTCGTCCCCGGTAATGCTTCCCAATTCGTCGTGATCCTTGAGAGCAGCGAACCCGCTGCCCACGATATTGTCAGGACCGAATATGTCCGTGGCTATCCGGATGGCACGGCGGACACTCTCAGCGGGACGAACTCCTGGTGATAGCGGTCGGCGCTGAAATACATGCCAAGCATCCCCAGATCACTCAACGCTCTGAATCTCTCCTCCACGATCTCATCGGATTTGCACCAGGAGCAGTTGGTCTGGACCATGTGTGGGGGGAAGCCGCGTTTGGATGACTCCTTTGTTGCGCTGAGCAGGACATCGTAGAACATAAACGGCTCGCCGCCTGAGAGGTGGACAATTCTGCCAAGTCTTGAGAACGCTTCGATGAATGTAACGGCGTCTGCCACCGACATCACCGCGTTCGGGTTACCCGGTTTACAGGCGAACAGGCAGTGCCGGCAAGCGATGGTGCATTTGTAGGACAGCATGACACCGGCGAGGTAAGGTTCTTCGAGGAGTTTCTTCAGTGTTCCTGGCTCACCCATGTAGATCTCCCCCTGGTATTGTTCTTGGTGGGTGGAAATGTGGCGATGCACACAATGCCGGCTCCCTACAACCCCGCCGGCAAGTTGCTGCGCCGCGTCATCAAGACGCAGCTATCCGAATCCGAGCCCTGATTCTCACTCTATCGCGTCTATCAATCCCCAGGCGAGGGCCGTTTCGGCGTCGACTCTTTGATTCGACAAGGCCATAAACGCTGTACGGTGCCGACCGATACGACGCAACACACTCACCGTGCCTCCTGCCCCCGGAATCAGCCCAAAGGCAACTTCCGGCAGTTGGAAGAAGCTATCGGTCGCGGCGACGATGTGATTTGAGAAAGCGGGCAGTTCGATTCCGGCACCGACACAGGCACCGTGCAGTCGAAACTCCACACGTTCTCTTAACTGGTGCAGCAGCGACGCCGCACTTCGCGTCATTCGTACCAGGTGAGCGAAGGCACCGTCGCCGGCCTCGCCAAATTCATCAAGATCACCCCCTGCACTGAAACATGCGCCAGCACCCTGAACGACGGTTCGTGTAATGGTCTTATCTTCCGAAACCAATGCCAGGGCTTCACACAACGCGTCGCGTAATGCTGCCGAGTACGCGTTCCTTTTATCCGGTCGATTGAGGGTGATGGTCAATAGATCCTGTTGACGATCCATCAGCAGCAGCGACGACTCGTCTTCGTCTACAGCGGAACGTGGTTTGCGACTGTTGAGCCACGCCTTGAATGACGCACCGCTCTGCAGGGATGAGTAAGCCAGCGACTCAGCAAACAGTGCATCGTCTACCGAAGCCTGTTCGTTGTGCCGCAACAGTTGCACCAGAAGGGTGGCGGCTACCGCGTTGTGCTGAATTGCCTCTGTCAGGATCTGCAACTCGGCTTCTGATACGGCGATCACGTCTACAATGGCAGGCAAATCCCGCTCGCTGTCGGCCAAACCGATCACCGGGCAATTGGGTTGCCGCAACGGTCTGCCTGCGGCTTCATCTTCCCCGGAGTTCCAACCTTCAAGATCAACCAGCAGATACGGCTGATCCAGGATTGCCGACATCCCTTCCGCTTCGGCCGCAGAGTCCAATAGTGCTAACAGTTCGGAAAGCGCAACAGCAGTTTGCATAAGTTGAGTATACTCTTGCCATGGAAACTGACAATCTTTCATCAATCCGCAGTCGGTTGCTGTCCCCAACAATAGCCCATGACGAGCTGCACCCATGTTGCTGATCCGGCATGCTGAAGTCGACGGCGAAGACGGCGTGGACGTCCGCTGCAGCAACGGAGAGGTAACCCAGATAGCAGCACGACTGACGGGTAACCCTGGAGAAACGGTCATCGATGCAGAGGGAGGCGCGTTATTGCCCGGACTGCACGATCACCATATACATCTGTTCTCCTTGGCTGCCGCCCGTCAATCCGTGCTCTGCGGACCGCCGGCTGTTACCGATATGGGAACCCTCGGCAAGATACTAGGGCAACAGGGTGGCGACGGCTGGATAAGGGGCATCGGCTATCACGAATCCGTTGGCGGAATGCTGCAACGCAGCCAGTTGGACGCAATCGTGCCGACCCGGCCACTGCGAATTCAACACCGCAGTGGCAAGATGTGGTTCGTCAACTCCACCGCTGCGGGAATCCTGAAACTCGACCAGCATAGGGATTTAGAGGGCGTCGAATGCGATGAGAATAATCTGCCAACGGGTCGCTTATTCCGCATGGACGGATGGCTGCACGAGCAACTTGGCCAGGAACCCCTGCCTGATATCGGATCGGCCTCGAAGCTGCTGGCAGCGTTTGGCGTCACCGGCATCACCGAATCCACACCAACCAATTCAGCTGCCACCCAGGCTCTGTACTCACAGCTCATCGAGGATCGACAGCTACTGCAAAGGGTGCGACTGATGGGAGACGAGACCCTGACCGTATCAGAACAGCCACTGCTTGAGTGCGGCCAAGTCAAAATCCTGTTGGACGACTATGCACTGCCGGAGTTCGAGCGGCTGCAACAACGAATCTCGTCGGCCCACCAACAAGGCAGATCCGTTGCCATCCATTGCGTAACTGAAGCAGAACTCGTATTTGCGCTGTCAGCCTGCAAGGGTGCGGGCCATATGCAGGGAGATCGCATCGAGCATGCCGCCATGACGACGGATGACTGCATGCAATTGGTTCAGTCAAGTGGCATGACCGTAGTGACCCAGCCTATCCTCATTGCAGAGCGCGGCGACCAGTACCTGCTGGATATAGACGCGTCACATCATGACTGTCTTTACCGCTGCAGAGCGTTTCTTGAGGCAGGTGTACCCCTCGGTGCAGGCAGCGATGCACCGTTCGGCAATGCCGATCCGTGGCTGTCGATGACTGCTGCCGTCAACAGACTCACTGCAGCAGGCCGGTTGGTGGGAGCCCAAGAGCGATTGACCCCGGAACAGGCACTGCGACTCTTCACCTCGTCAGCAGACGATCCCGGTGGCCCCGGGCGGTCCGTCAGCGTTGCTGCGGCAGCGGATTTCTGTCTGCTCGATCGCTCCTGGCAGGACGCTCGCAGCAGGCTGAGACGTGAGGATGTGCTGGCTACGATTCGTGCCGGTGAAGTCATCTACCATCGCTGACCGTATGCAACATCGTCCTAGTATATGGCCACAGGATTAATCATCATCTGAACAGCCCCCCTGACTTTAGCCTGACCCAGGACGAACAGAATCTCGAATGCTTTGTCCCTGACGAGCGGCCCAGTGTTCATGGTTTCAAGAATGTAGATTCCATTTTCCTTCAGGTAGATTACATGACCCTGGAAAGGACGTTCTTCTACCTGCGCTGGAATCACGTCCACGCCCCAGGTATCCGCACCAACGGCTACGACCTTTTTACCTGCAAGATAATGCGCTACTTCTTCTGACTGACCGGGCTCACCACTCACCCAGGTGTCCGGGTCTGATGTCAGTTTGGCATCGGTCCATCCGGTATGAAACAGCACGACATCGCCTTCCTGTATTGACGTGCCCTGTCGTTCTTCGATCGCCTTCACATCCGCCACAGTAAAGAACTGACCTGCGTTCAGGTGGTCCACTCCATAGTGCCCGGCAACATCAAGAACGACGCCCCTTGCGACAATTGGTGGCACCTTTTCAATGCCCATTCTTGTCAGCCCTGTGATCGCGGCAAAGTCTGCGGCTCGATTGCAGTTGTAATGCACGCCTTGGATCCCAATGTGGCCAAGGCCATCGATCTGTGAACCAATGCCCAGCCAGACGTGGAGAATGTCGTCGTTATACGTCGTATTAAAGAAGGGCCTCGCGCCTTCCTGTTGATTTGGCTGGACTACGGCCAGTGACAGCCCGCGTGGTGGGAACGCCGGAGTTGAACTGTCAATAGTGATGCCGAGGCCATGGGTTTTTCCTTGTTTAATCAACCGTGAGGCCTTTAGCACACTGTCAGCAGTAATCCGATTGGCGGCGCCGATCTCATCATCGGACCCCCACTCGGATGGCTGGCAGTGCTGATCTGACAAGGCGGTAACGGGGAAGAGGAATATCAGGCAGAGTCTGAGGATTGTAGTCACTGTTGAGATCTCCTTATTGTGGGGTTGACGAACCAGACATGAATTCACGGATCGTGTCTCATTGGGTGCCGCGTCGCTCGATCAGGGTGATCGCGGATCTGCCGGACGGCCAGCGCCGGTTGGCGGTCTTTATCCTGCGCTCCTGAGGCATTCGTAAAAGCGCTCACGCAGCACATCCCCCCGGGAACCCGGGCCCTCATTGTGATCCATGCGATTCATGACGTATGAAAAACAGGCGCGGTTGTTGACGTCCACCATGATGGTCGAACCCCCGGCCCCACCCCAAAAGCACAGTTTTCGAGTCTTGCGCCTGGCGATGCCGTAACCGATTCCATGGTGCACGGCCATGCCATCGATGACGCCCTGCTCTTCGAATATTTTCTCGCAACCGGCTTCGGACAGCAGGTCAACGCCAAAGGCCGAACCCCCGTTGGCGACAAGGGTTTGAACTCGCACGACCGAACGGGCGTTGCCATGGCCATTTGCCGCGGGAATTTCCGCTTGACGCCAGGCTGCGGAGTTGGTCTCGGGAGGGTGAACCGCCGGGACACCATTGACCCGGTCCGGGAATGGCTCGGCAGCAGCAGCCTGTTGCCGGGCAGCTTCCGAGAGCGGAGGCGGTGGCAGAATCTCGGCGATACGCGGAAAATGCTGGGGAGCGACGCCAATGTGAAAGTCGGCCTGCAGGGGCGTGGCGATCTCATCGCGAAAAAAGCTACCGAGGGACTTGCCCGTGATGCGGCGTACGATTTCTCCGACAAGAAACCCCTGGGTTATGGCATGGTAGCGACCGTAGGTGCCCGGTTCCCACCACGGTTCCTGACGAGCGAGCACTTTCGTCACGTAGTCCCAATCGTAGAGCTGTTCTTTGCTCAGCTTCTCTCCGAAGCCAGGCAAGCCGGCTGTGTGGCCCATGAAATGCCTGACCAGAGTCTCTTCCTTGCCGTTGCTGGCATACTCAGGCCAGTATTGGGCTACCCGATGATCGAAGTCGAGTTCTCCTCGGTCCGCCAATACCAGTGCGCAGAGCGCGGCCATGGTCTTGGTTGTCGACCAGACGTTGACGATCGTGTCTTCCTCCCAGGGAATCGAGCCTGCACCGTCCCGGTAGCCTGCCCAGAGGTCAATGACATAATCACCTTCGAGGGTCGCCGCGAAGGTCGCCCCCACGTCGTCTCGTTCGCTGAAGTTGCGTTCGAATTCTTCGCGCACAGCGGCAAATCTGTCATCGCACAAACCGTTAATCTGCATTGGGTACCCCTCTCCTGATCCCGTGTCCGATCGGTTTGCCGATACTACAGGCAGGGTAGCCCGAGGGCAAATCCGGCCCGCCTTCATCACCCATGGTGTCGATTTCACAGGTGGCTCAGATAATTCTGATATGATTGGCGCGCACTCTTGAGAGAAGTACAAATGAACAGTGATTCTAAGAAACAGTTACCGGGGCCCCTGGATGGCATTCGCATTGTCGAATACGCTATCTGGCACGCCGGTCCAGGCGGTAGCGCAATCCTCGCCGATATGGGAGCAGAGGTGATCAAGATTGAGACGCTGACCGGAGATCCGGAAAGAACTCAGTCCAGACTTGGTACCATGAACTTCGAGGACAGTCCCAAATCGAACTGGAGTTTCCTGTTTGAATTCTCCAATAGGAATAAGAAGGGCATCTGCCTGGATATCCACACTGAAAAGGGTCGGCAGATTTTCAATCGCCTCATTGAGAGTGCTGATG
>JASMJM010000100.1 GCA_030749725.1 Pseudomonadales bacterium
ATGGTTGGCGGAACCGTGATCCTGGGGCCTTTGGCCATGGATGGCCAAAGGCAAGTAGCGTAAGCAACACCCCCATCCCATGTCTCAGGGACGATCAGATATGAACATGAACTACGGGACGTACTAGAGCTTGTCTATTACGTGTTGAAGCGCCTCATACACTCTTCGAGGCAATCTCATACACGTCCTTGGAAAGATCATCAACCGACAGTATCCGCTCCAGTTCACCACGCATCAATCGTTGGCGCGCTTCATCGTATTTGCGCCACCTCGACAGCGGGCCCAGAATTCTTGCTGCCAGTAAGGGATTACTGGGATCCATCCGGATCACCTGGTCTGCCAGAAATCGATAGCCATCGCCGCTGCTGTGATGGAAGTTGATGGTATTCTGGGAAGCAAATGCAGCTACCAGAGCGCGAACCCGGTTGGGGACCTTGGTATCGTATGCTTCATGACCGAGTAGCGCCGTCACCTTCTCGAGTGTTCCCGGCAGTGGACAAACCGCCTGGATGCTGAACCACTGATCCAACACCAGCGGTTCATGCACCCACTTGTTATAAAACTCAGTGAGCGCCTTCTCCTTGGGTTCGAGCGCTTTCTCGTCTGCCGCATTGACCAGCGCACGAAGCGCCGCATCGACATCAGTCATGTTGTTAGAGTTATCGAACTGACTCTGGCACAGATTGACCATCTCACTTTTTTCCGGCAGCATCAGATAAGCAAGACAGACATTCTTGAGAGCGCGCTGAGCAATATCGACACCTGTGGGTTCATAGGGTTTATCGCTGAGATTCAGCTTGTAAACAGACAACAGGCTCCCTTTTAGATCAGTGGCAATGGCGAGGCGCACCTGCTCCCGCGCCGAGTGAATCGCTTCCACATCCGCGACTGCAGATAATTCCGCCAGATAGGCCTCCCCCGGCATCACCAGCATGGCCGCGATCATCGCCTTGTCGATCTTGCCGTCCTGATGGTGATCGATGGACTGATCCACGATCGCTTGACACGCTTTGATCAAACGCCCGTCCACACTCACCGGTTGCGCGGATTGGATCTGGCCGACGACCTCCTGAATGACATCCACCGCCAGCCGCTGTCCGGCCTCCCAACGATTGAAACCGTCACTGTCATAGCTCATCAGGAACATCAACTCATCCCGCGAATAGTCATACTCAAGCTTGACGGGCGCCGAGAAATTCCTGAGCAGGGACGGGACGGGTCGCGCCTCAACGTCGGTGAATGTAAATTGCTGTTCCGATTCCGTCAGGTTCAAAACCGCGCTGCAATGAGTGCCATCCTGACTCATGCTGGACACGTGAGCGTCTTCGGTGTTAAGAGCAAAGTCCTTACCGGCACTATCCAGCAAACCCACACTGAAGGGCAGATGAAACGGTTCTTTGTGCTCCTGTCCCGGCGTGGCTTGGCAGGATTGGATGACCTTTAAGGTATAGCTTTGGGCATCCTCGTCGTATTCACTGCTCACGTTCAGCAGCGGCGTACCTGCCTGGCTATACCAGTTCCTGAATTGACGCAGATCGACACCGTTTGCATCCTCCATCGCTGTGACGAAGTCGTCAGTGGTGACCGCCTGGCCATCGTGACGATCGAAGTATAGATCGGTGCCCTGACGGAAGCGCTCAGGACCCAGCAGCGTATGGATCATCCTGACCACCTCCGCCCCCTTTTCATAAACCGTGGTGGTATAGAAGTTGTTGATCTCGATATAGGAGTCGGGGCGGATCGGGTGAGCCATGGGTCCGGCATCTTCCGGAAACTGGGCACTGCGTAAGAATGCCACGTCCTCCAACCGGCAGACCGTGGCAGAACCCATATCCGCCGAGAATCGCTGATCCCGAAATACGGTAAAACCCTCCTTCAAACTCAACTGGAACCAGTCACGACAGGTCACCCGGTTGCCTGACCAATTGTGGAAATATTCGTGAGCCACCACCCCCTCTACCCGCTGATAGCCCCTGTCGGTGGTGGTATCGGCTCGAGCCAACACGCAGGAGGTGTTGAAGATATTGAGCCCCTTATTCTCCATGGCGCCCATATTGAAGCTCTCCACCGCTACGATCATGAAGATATCCAGATCATATTCCCTGCCGTAGACCTGCTCGTCCCAGGCCATGGCATTCTTGAGGGAAGTCATGGCGTGGTCGAGCTTGTTGGCATTGGCGGGCTCCGTGTAAATCTTCAGTGTTATGCTGCGTCCGGAGCAGGTGGTGAATTCATCTTCGATATGTTGCAGATCGCCCGCCACCAGGGCAAACAGATAGGCCGGCTTCTTAAACGGATCCTCCCAGGTAACCCAGTGCTTGCCACCTTCACTCTCCCCTCGCGCCACGTCATTGCCGTTAGACAGCAGCACCGGATAGAGCGATTTATCCGCGACGATGGTAGTGCGGTAACGAGACATCACGTCGGGCCTGTCCAGATAATAGGTGATATTCCTGAATCCTTCCGCTTCACACTGGGTGCAGAACATGTCACCTGATTTGTACAGACCCTCGAGCGAAGTATTCTCCTGTGGCTTTATCGCCACGCTCGTCTCCAGCACGAACTGCTGCGGAACATCGAACAGGGTCAGGTGTTCGTCATCCAGGCTATACTCGTTGGACAGTAACAGCCGGCCGTCGATGGAAATCTCTTTAAGGTCCAGCTCGCCCCCATCCAACACGAGGGGCAGCTTGCCCTTCTTGGCATCCGGATTGCGCTTCATCTTCAGACTGGTCTTCACGTGGGTCTGTTCTTCGTCCAGTTCCACTCTGAGTTCCGTCTCCTCGATCAGGAAGGGGGGGACTTCATACTCTTTCAGGTGGGTGGTTTTGGGCTGCGCTTCCTTCATTGCTGTACCTCGATTTTATTCTGTTGCGGCGGGGGGAATTTTACGATAGTTCACCCATTCACCCAATGAACTCCACCTCATACGAGGTGAACTTGCGAATATTGATCACACCGATATCAAAGATCAGGTATTGGCCTTTGATGCCTAAGAGGATTCCCTCTATGTTGGGTTGCTTGTCGAAGTTGAGGGAGACGACCTTGGTGGGATATTGCTGTACCGGGTATTCGATATCGACCGGTTGCGCATCCAGATCGTTCTGTATGGCTTGAATGCCAAACCGCTGTTGCAGGGCTTGTATATCGGCATCAAGGGTGGCGAACAGTTCATCGCGGAATGAGCGCAAATCCAGCCTGGCTCCCTCGGACTTCAGCATGGTCTGCCACTGGGTCCTGTCAGATACCTCCTGTTTGAAGATCACCTCTACCAGGCCCGATTGTTGCCGAGTCGCTACCCGCATCACCGGCAAGGCCTGACTGGCTCCCTGATCGATCCAGCGGGTGGGAAGCTGGTCTGGCTTGGTGATGCCAACCTTGACAGCGGACGAATTGGCAAGGTAAACCAGGTGGGGCTGCATGCAGAATCGTTCGCCCCACTCGGGGTCGCGACAGGTTCCCTGGTCGTAGTGGCAGCGGTCCGGACTGACGACGCAGAGATCACAGGAAGCCAGCTTTTTGAAACAGGGATAGCAATAGCCCTGGCTGAAGCTCCTCTTGGTCTTTCTGCCACAACTCTCGCAGAAGATGGCACCTGTATAGCGCAGTTTGATCTTCTGCCGCAGGTGGGGATTGAGGGCAATCGCCTCGTCTCCGAGACGCAGCGAGTACTCCACCGGCTGCGCCAGGTGGGAAGCCATTTTGCTGAGCGTACCGTGTGCGATGGAGTGCATCTGTGTACCTTATCGCGACTGGCCAGTCATTGGTTGCTGGGATCCACCATCGGTCGATTCCGCGACAGGAAGAAAGCCGCCCATCCCATCATCCCGCCCGCGACCAACCCACCGAGATGAGCCCCGTTGGCGATAGACCCAAAACCGAACGTATCGATGACACCACTGAAGCCCAGCGCCAACCAGATGAGCATGAAGATGTAAATACCCTCGGGAAGTCCAAACGATCGGCTCGGCTGCAATCGGCTCCACACGAAACTGTATCCCAGATACGCATAGACCACGCCGGACATGCCACCGAAAAGTGCCGGACCACTCAGCCAGTATTGCGCCAGATTGGCTGCCAGTGAAGATACCGCGGTTATCAGAAGAATAGCGTGCGCTTTGTGCAATAGCTCGATGCGACGACCGATCTCCCACACCCAGAGCAGATTGAAGACCAGGTGCACCCAGCCGAAGTGAATGAACATGGGGGTCCAGAGCCGCCACAGTTCTCCTGCCTTGAGACTGTGTGTCAGGTCGGTAGAATAAATCAGATCGCCTCTGATCTGGAAATCGACAAAGGTCAGCCAGTGCAGCAAAGCGGAGTTTTCCCCTTTTTCGTAGCCGACGGTCAGCGGGAAACAGATGAGGCAGATCAGAATCAGTGTCAAGACCGCCGGCAGACGACGGTATGTATTCAGCAACCCGATGAGTCGGCTGGCCATCTTCGGATCTGCGTGGTTGGACTGAGCCGTGAGCTGTAGTTCACCTCTCTTCAGCTGTTCAAAGAGGGCCAGTACCTGCTGCTGATGTTCTTCGCGACCAACCCAAAGAAGCTGATTGCCGGAGTGTTCATTGATGCGGTGGCGAATGCCCAACTGCCACAGATATTTGCTGAACAGTCTGAGATCCACCCCAATATCGATCTCCAGCACCTTAATCACAGGGATTGCCTCTGCGTCCACTCAGAACCATTTCCCGGCATCGTGACACCAAATAGTGGGTCGAACCCAAAAGTTGTAAACTGACACATCGACGCGCTTCTTCAAAAAACAAACGCTGCAGTTTACACTGCCCCGGACGTCACACAAACCGTCGCCGGCGCATTTAAGGAAGGTCATGGAAAACGCTGATCAACAGGTCATATCCCAACTCACCCGCTGGATCGAAGCAGGTGAGATGTGCTGGCTCTGTACCGTTGTCAAAACCTGGGGTTCTTCGCCCAGACCGGTGGGCTCACTGTTGTGCTGCAACAGCAAGGGTGAGATCGCCGGTTCGCTCTCCGGTGGTTGCATCGAGGAAGATCTGCTGGAAAAACTGCAGCAGGGCAAGCTGGCCAGAGAAGTCCCTGAAGTGATGATCTACGGCGTTACCCAGGCGGAAACAGAGCGATTGGGATTGCCCTGTGGTGGTCAGCTGGACGTGGTGATCGAACCGTTGCCGGACCAAAGATACCTGAGACAGTTTCAGAGCATCAGACGGCATCTGAACAAGCGACGGTGTATCGAGCGTGCGGTGGAACTCGCGACCGGTGAGATGCGGGTTGAGGAACGGGATCGGTTCAAACATCTGCAGTTTCCCGGCGAGAGAACTCTTATTCAAACCTATGGTCCACGCTACCAGCTGTTGCTGATGGGCGCCGGGCAACTTGCCATGTGCCTGGCCGAAATGGCGCAAGCCCTGGACTATCACGTGGTCGTTTGCGATCCACGTGAACAGATGCTGGAACAGTGGTCCGTTGCCGGGGCACAACTGACCGGCATGATGCCCGATGATGCCGTACGGGAATTCGCCAATGACAGCTTCACGGCTGTCATCACCCTGACTCACGACCCCCGCATCGATGATATGTGTCTGATGGAGGCGCTGAAACGCGACACGTTCTTCGTCGGTTCACTGGGATCCACCCGCACATCCGCCAAAAGGCGGGAAAGACTGCTGCAGTTGGATCTCACTGAAGAGCAGGTCGACTCCCTGCACGCGCCAGTGGGTTTGCCCATCGGCAGCAAGACCCCGGCAGAAATCGCCATCGCAATCCTGGCCCAGTTGACGGCGCTGCGATCGGAAAAGAGCGAAGTTTTGGCTGCTGATTTCAGGGAGCAGAACAGGGAGCAACTCGTCGCCCAGTAATGGAGGAGACAGGGGATGGAATCCTATGGAGGAATCATCCTCGCTGCGGGAAGTAGCCGCAGGTTTGGCGAGGACAAGCGCAATCTACAGCTCTCATCCGGTCACACCATGCTGGAGGAGACCATTCAGACGGCCTCTGCCTGTTTAGAGAATCTGCTGGTGGTACTGCGCTATGGCGATCGCGCATATGCAACTCAATTGGAGGGGAACGTGGCGAACCCCTCGGTCCGCTACTATCTGGCACCGGATTCGGCCCTCGGTATGGCCCACAGTTTGGCGAATGCCATCCGAGAGGTTGAGGATTGGCAGGCAGCCCTGATTATTCTGGGAGATCTGCCTTTTATTCAGCAGTCGACCTACCAGGCAATCGTAGCGCAATACCTGCAATCGGCCGCTGACCAGCCGATCCTCATACCCCGCTTCGAAGGGAAAGCGGGACACCCGGTGCTGTTCGATCACGTCTATTTCGCGGAGATCAGTGAACTGCAGGGCGACGTCGGGGCAAGATCGGTCGTCGATGCGCACCGCGATCGGGTCATCGAGATCGATGTGGAGGACGCCGGAATACTGCAGGATATCGATCTGCCGGAAGATCTAAAGACTTAGGACTGGCTCAGTTACTCCCCCAGACGACTGCCCCAATCCAGCTTGCTGCGGCAGACCTCGTAGAAGCTGTGACCGGGGGGGTGAATCAGCTTCAGTTTATCGGGTCTCTGACGCACCAGGATCGACTCACCCGGTCCGGCATTGATCTCCACCTGGGAATCAAAACTCACCTGGGCAACGGTACCGCTCTCAGACCCCATCACGATACGGATTTCCGACTGGCCACTGACCACAATGGGTCGACTGCTGAGCGTATGCGGGAACATGGGCACCAGCGCGATTGCATCCAGGCTGGGGTGCATGATGGGACCACCGGCGGACAGTGAATAGGCGGTGGAACCTGTGGGGGTCGAGATGATGAGTCCATCGGAATACTGCTTGTAGACAAACTGATCATCGATATGCAGATCAAACTCCAGCATGCGCGGCAGTTCACCGGGATGCATGACCACATCGTTAAGGGCACATCCGCTGGAGACTACTGCGCCGTCCCGCACCACTTCCCCTTCCAGCAGGAAGTGGTCCTCCGGTGTGTAGTTGCCGGCCAGCACGTCCCCAACCTTCGACTCCATATCGTCGGGTGACACGTCTGCCAGAAACCCCAATCGACCTCGGTTGATCCCCAATATGGGTACGCCGAAGGGTGCCAGAACCCGCGCTGCTCCCAGGATAACGCCGTCTCCTCCCACTACGATGACGAGATCGCAGCGACTGCCCATCTCCTCCTGGGAGGTGTTCGGCAGAGCGCAGTCGGGCAGGAATTGAGCGGTGGTGGTTTCCAGGGTTACCTTGACGTCCTGAGCCGCCAGGTAGCGTTCCAGCCGCTGCAGGGACTCGATGATCTTTGCGTTGCCTATCTTTGCTATAAGGCCGATGCTATTGAAATTCGACACGGTAGCTGCACACCTCGGACGCGTTAGCTGACAGAAATGATCAATTCTACAGCGTATTGCCGTTAGGGCTAGACATCAATGGGGTAGTTGAACGGCCGCCCTCGGCGAATGGATATGATTTATTCGTGATTGGCATAAATAACCCCTTGAAATTTATCCATAAAACCGCAATTCTGTATCCCAAGTGACACTTGAGACAGGACGCTTACCATGAACAGCGCCATCAACAAGCGATATGCGCAAGAACTGGTTGCCGAGCGAACCATTGCAGAGATCGCGGAAGCGGGATCCCTTTGGCAGGCCATTCGCAGGGAAGTGGAAGTCCACGCAGAGAGAGAACCGATTCTGGCTACTTTCTTCCACGCCACCATTTTGAATCACGACTCCCTCGAGGCAGCCCTCAGCTTCCAACTGGCCAGCAAACTGGATAGCCCGGTGGTATCCAGCATGCTGATCCGTGAG
The DNA here is from genome assembly GCA_030749725.1 of Pseudomonadales bacterium. Classification (GTDB taxonomy): domain Bacteria; phylum Pseudomonadota; class Gammaproteobacteria; order Pseudomonadales; family Azotimanducaceae; genus JASMJM01. The sequence goes on from JASMJM010000100.1 coordinate 7,808, forward strand.
ATCATCGAAGAAGCGATCCAGTCGGACCCATCCATCCTGTACGCCGCCGAAATCGATATTAAGGCGGCCAAAAACAGAGATCCGGCCTGCGAGGGCTACAGCATGCCATTTCTCTATTACAAGGGTTTTCAGTCCCTGCAGGCGTACCGCGTCGCACACTGGCTCTGGAACCAGGACAGGCGCCCATTGGCCTGGTTTATCCAAAACCAGATCAACGCCATCTTTGCTGTCGATATTCATCCGGCGGCCCGAATCGGCTGCGGCATCATGCTGGACCACGCGACGGGACTGGTCGTGGGTGAAACGGCGGTGGTCGAAGACGACGTTTCCATCCTGCAATCGGTCACCCTGGGCGGTACCGGCAAGGAATCCGGCGATCGCCATCCGAAGATTCGCAAAGGCGTTCTGATCGGCGCAGGAGCCGAGGTGATCGGCAATATCGAAGTGGGTGAAGGGGCCAAAATCGGCGCAGGCAGCGTTGTCTTGAAAGATGTCCCGCCACACGTCACCGTCGCCGGCGTCCCTGCGAAAATCGTCGGCCGACCAAAGGCTGCGCAGCCGGCATTGGATGTTGATCATTCACTATAGAGAGCTACTAGCTTCTAGCTTCTAGAAGCCAGTCGCTAGCAGCTGTTTTCTTGTTCATGGAATTTTCAACCAGCTGGCAAGCTGTCTTCGAGCCCCAGATCGGGGATTGTTATTTTGAT
>JASMJM010000101.1 GCA_030749725.1 Pseudomonadales bacterium
CTCTTCGCATACCGGTATTCAGTGCCAGCAATACGATAGGTTTGATGTGATCGGTGAACACAGCTTTCGTCAGGCTGAGTGCCGCCTTAAGGTGACGTTCCTCTTGCCACTGGATATGGCTTTCGCGCTCGTTTCTCTGCTGATCCTGGCGCTTATCCAGGGCAGCTCTAAGCCGATTTTCTTCATCCTCTGACAGATATCGCACAACACCTGTTCTGTCTTCCTTGAGCTGTTTCATTCCAGCTAACGGATTTACATCAATAACCTGCCACTCGACCGCGCGGTTGAGTAGCGCCTTCAGAGCTGCAATCGGTCGATTCACTCCGCCCGGTTTCAGCCCATCTTTTAGCTTTTTGCGTCGCCAGCTTGTCACCAGCCATTGATTGATTTCAGTTAACGGTCTGTCAGCCCAATGCTCCACAAAATAGTGCTTGATGACCCATGCACGATTGTTTGCGGTTTCACTCTTCATGTGAGCCTGGCAATAGGGTTGGTATCGCTCCTCAAAGAATACACCGAGGGTCTGTTGCCGTACTCGCTCAGCCCGCCGCCTGGCCTCCTTCTTCTGGCTGTGAACGTCTACACCCGATTTAGCTACCGGTGATCTGCTTTCTGCCTCCTGTCGTGCAGCAGGCACCGTCATGTTCTTTCCATATTTACCGATTGTGAGTTTCCTGGCTTTACCCTCGGCATTCCGATACCGGAATATGAAACTCACGGTGCTGCTAGGAAACGCGATCAACGCAAATCCAGCCAACTCCGTGTCGCGTATCTCGGTTTCCTTGGTGGGGGGGAAAGTGGTAAAATCCGCGATCTTGCCGTTGATGAGATCCTTGACGAATTGTGCAGTAATCTTTGCTCTCATGGCGAGTCACCTAACAATTATTTGATGTCGTACTCTCTGGGTGCATATTGGGTGCAGCATTCAGATACATCCTGTAACTTGGCTTAACGATGAGTAACCCGATCTTCGATTCGGATTCTATAGGTAAGCGGTTGTATTTGAAAGCTTATTTGTTAGTTGAGGTTAAGGTACGTTATAGTATAGCGGGCAGCGGAAATCTGGTCAATTCGGACTTCTAAGCCGAGGGTTACAGGTTCAAGTCCTGTCGGGCGTGCCAAAATAAGATCGACATAGGATGCACACGAAGGCCCGCTTCAGCAACGATAAATGGTGGACGTAGCTCAGTCGGTAGAGCTCTGGATTGTGGTTCCAGTGGTCGAGGGTTCAATCCCCTTCGTCCACCCCATTTCTTAAAGTGAAAATTCTCAATCGAGATCAGGTACATGCCTTGCGGCTGCTGCTCTTGAGCTGATCGCTTCGCCAACGAAATAACTCCGCCGCAACTGCTGGTTGGTTTTCGTCAGGAAGATGAGATCAAGAGGGTACAAGAGGCCAAAACAAATGCTCTTCAGGCAACTCATAGATGCCCCGACAGGAACACACAGCTATCTCTTGGCAGACGAGAAATCCAGCAGTGCAGTGCTTATAGATTCGGTCTTCGAACAGCACCTTCGGGACTTGGCGCTGATTCGGGAACTGGATCTGAAACTGCTGTACACCTTGGATACTCATGTACATGCTGATCATGTTACGGGTGCCTGGCTGATGAAGGAAGCACTGGGAAGCATGATCGCGATCGCTAAAGCGTCTGGCGCCGAAGAAAGCGATATGCTCCTTGAGCACGGCGCGCAGATTGCGTTTGGTGGGCTATCGCTTGAGGCGAGGGCAACACCGGGACATACCAATGGCTGTCTGACTTACGTTCTGCCTGACGAATCGATGGCCTTCACCGGCGACGCTCTCCTAATTCGTGGCGCAGGGAGAACGGACTTCCAGGAAGGTGACCCCCACACCCTCTTTAAATCCGTCAGAGAACAGATTCTCAGCCTGCAGGGTGACTGCTCTTTGTACCCGGGCCATGATTACAGTGGGCGCTGCGCTACCACTGTGACAGAGGAACGACGACACAACCCGCGTCTGGGCGACCAGGTACGAGAAGAAGACTTTGTCGGATACATGAATAACCTCGGTCTGCCGCACCCCAATCGTATCGATGAGGCGGTTCCTGCCAATCTTCGCTGTGGGAAACCTACCGACGATTCATCCTTCCCCGGAACCCCCGACTGGGGTCCGGTAATACGCACCTTTGCGGGAGTCTGGCAGATCGAACCGGAATGGGTATTCAAGAATCAGAGCGAAGTTTCCATTATCGATGTTCGTGAGCATGAAGAGATCAAGGCAAGCCCCATGGGCCGACTTCCCGGATCGGCGGTGATCCCCCTCAGCGTACTGCGCGACCGCATACACGAAGCATCGAATGCTAAGCCATTGGTCTTTGTGTGCCCGGCTGGTGCTCGGTCAGCAATTGCTGCGACCATCTTTGAAAAAGAGGGTTTTGAGCGAGTGGCCAATCTTCGTGGGGGCATTCTCGAATGGAGGTCGATTGGGTTGCCTGTTGAGCTATAGGGATGAACGCCGAGCTATGGGCACAGAGTAAGATGAGTTCTGATCGACGGTATTTTGTCAGCATCCCTGCCTGTACCGCTCTGTGCCTATAGTCGACGTTCGGATTATGCACAGCAATTCATGTGCCACATATTGCAGCATGCATAACTAATTGATTTAGAAGGAAAAAAGATTCTCTACACGGTCCGTGCAAGAAAATGGCGAAAAAAATAGCGTGGAAACAGACATCAGTTCTATCTTGCATTCGCCAGAATTTTCACCGTGGGCATTATTGCGGGGAGGGATAGGGCCTGACCGCACCCACTCGCGCTGTGATAACGGTATTGATCGCGCGCAGCGGACCTTCTTTCAGATCACGTGCTGGTTGAATTGGCGCGCGCCGATGGCCTCAGGATTCATCGTCACCAGATTCAGTTTTTCATGGATCGCCTGTGCCTCTGTCATCCTGGCCTGAACGTCGATGGGACGGTGGGCATCTGAATTGACGATGACTTCAACCGGAAAATCGGTAGCCTCCTCCCAGAAGGGAATCCATGGATACATGGGATAGGGATTATCCGGCTTTTTATAGGCGATCTTGCGCAATCCGAGGGCGTTGATCTCCAGGCCGACCTTCAAGTCGGCTGCTGCACTGATAATATCCCTGGAGCAAGCAGTCGTATCCTCATCCCAGTTCAAGTAGCAGTTTCCGAACAGGTCCGGGTGGGCGATGAAATCGAACAGCCCGGTCGCCATCATTTGAATCAGATAATCGGCATAGGCGCGTAGCATTTTGGGGTTGCTTGTACCGCCATAAGTATTCAGCCACGGCCTTTCCTCATTGTTGGCACGGTCACTGAATGATGGGTTTGGGAAGAGATGAGCGGCACCGATCAGATAGTCGAATTTGTGCTCGCCCAACAGTTCCTCTGCGTAAAATGCGTGGAATTCCGGTATGTATTCGCACTCCATCCCCTTGAGGATTCTCAGTTGCGGGAAGTCGAGTTTGGCCTGATCGATGCTGCTTGAGTAATCCGGCAGTTCGGCGTAGTGCATTCGAGCGGTGATCCAACGGTCATCCGGCAGTGCCGAATGATCGCTGAACCCCAAGGTCTCCATGCCTTGTTCCAGCGCTACCTGACAGTAGTCGGCAACGTCTCCTTGAGCGTGCTTACAGCGGTAGGTATGGGTGTGAAAGTTATGTACTGGTTCATGCATTCCGATGGCTCGTTCTGAATTGGTGGGGATTATACATGGATAACGTGCGGCAAGCTTAGCGATGCCCGGTCGCACAAACGGCTGTTCACAGCGTGACAGGTAGGGCGCCTGCCAGCAGGAGGGCAAGCAGTTGAAGTTACGCTCTGCCAGCTTGTCCCCGGGGTGCTTTTGTCATCGTGATGTCACCATCGTAACGGGTCCGGGTGTGCTATCGTTCGTCCTGCAAATAGTGCTTAATACCGGCATTGACCTGATCGAATGCGATCGATATCAAGCGGGTAGAACGGCATGACAATAGCGCAACCCTTACCACCCGAGGTGGTCTCGGCACGAGATGGATTACTGGCGTTTTCCGAGCAGGAAATCAAAGCGCGTCATCGACAGCATGAGGAACTGCTGGATGATCCACGGCGTCGCTATCAGGCGGATGGCAGCCTCAGTCCTGACGTACGGGAACTCATTCGTCAGGTACGCTCGTCTTCCGCTGACGCCGGTTTCTATCAGATGTGCGTACCCGAAGAATTGGGTGGCGGCGGCTTGGGACACCTCGCCTATTATGTAGCATGGGAAGCCCTGTTCCACGATTGTGGGCCACAGAATTGGTTGATGCTGTATGCCCTCGCTCACTGGGCGTTTGGTCCGAGTCGATTGCTGGAGCAGATGACAGCCACAGCCAGAGACAAGTATCTGGCGGGCTTGATGGACGGATCGGCGTCGATGTGCTTCGCTCTATCCGAGCCCAACGCCGGTTCGGACGCAAGTATGATCAGCACGCGGGCGCAGAAAGACGGCGATGGATGGCGCATCAACGGCCGCAAGATCTGGACCAGCAACGCACCGATTGCAGATTACTGTATTCTGTTCGCGGTTACCGATGCCGCTGCCGCCGCTGCCAAGAAAGGCGGCATCAGCGCATTTATGGTTCCGACCGACACGGCTGGGTTCACGATGGAGCGCGTCATCAAGCTGTTCGGTCATATCGGCGGTGACGAGGCGGAATTGTCCTTCGAGGACCTGTATGTCGAGCCCTGGCAACTGATCGGCGAGTTGCACCAGGGTTTCGCGACTGCCCTTTACGGTGTGTCACTGGGTCGTATCTACAATTCAGCCAGAGCGGTGGGTTACGGCCGTTGGGGGCTGGAGAAGAGCCTCGAATACACGAAGATCCGCGAGGCGTTCGGGCAGACCATCTCAGCATACCAAGGCGTCACATTTCCCCTGGCGGAATGCGCCACTGAATTGCACGCGGCGCACCTGATGGGGATCAATGCCGGTCAGTTGCTCGACCAGGGGCACCCGGCAGTCAAGGAGTTGTCCATGACCAAGGCTTATTCGGTGCAGATCGGTCTCAAAGCGGTCGACCGGGCTATCCAGACTCACGGGGCCATGGGCTTCACCAATGAACTTGGGCTCACCGAAGCCTGGCATGCGCTTCGCATAGTCAACGTCGCCGACGGTACCAATGAGATTCTCTACCGCACCATATCCCAACGACTTCTGAAAGGTGATGTGCAAATATAGAATTCGAGCTGGCGATCGCATCACCTGATTGAGAGATGCGTTCCACATACGTGCTGCTGAGCGACGTGCGATCTCTACACGTGGAATGTCAGTCCTTGCAACATTCAGTCCGATTGCTGTGTCAACTCATCTGCGACCCAGCTTATGGACCAGTTGTGTCCAAGCCGACGGCCACGATATGAATCGGGCAGGCGGGTTACACTACTTGGTCTCAATTCGATCACCTGAGGGTCCACTTTCATATCCTTGAATGCGCCATCAAGAGCGTGTTGGGTACGCCACTGGAAGAACTGAACGTTTTGAGCTACCGAATCGGGTGGGCTATATTCGCACGATCTGTTAAGGCCCTCGATGCCGGCAAGAGGCGCGGCGATCGTGTGAATCTCGACTGGCGTCTGGTAACGCCATTCCTGTACGATTGTCGCTACCAGTACGCCGCCATAGCTGTGACCTAACAGGCGTACACGTTCTATGCCGGGCGAACCTGCTAGAATCTTGCCGATCGACTCATTCAGGGAATGTGCTGAAGGCGCTGCACAGGCGTTAAAGTCCCAACGATAGAAATACGTCACCGTGTCATCGTTATCAAGCGTCTGCAACGGGTATACCCATTCATAGCCGTTACTGGCGTAGCCGTGTATCCCAATCAGGAGAATTGATGCCGTGGTCGCTTTTGGTTCCAGAACATGTAGACCGTGAGGGAGCGCCATCAGTCGCTTGCCGGAGTGCTTTACGTCCGCTCCGTCATCGAGTTCGGCGAGCCACGGGTAAGGCAGGTCTGCTGCACTGCAACCGGGAAGAAACACCAGGCAGATGAGGACGATTCGTGTCGAGTGCAACATGTGTTCCCTCCGGTCACTGGGTCGGTTCTCTCAATATAGCATCATTGATTGACCACCACCCATGTATAATGCGCTACCTCTGAATCACCGACGCCACCTATTGGAGGCCGCATGAGCCAAGAAGTCGGCACCTGGTCTGTTGTCCGGGACGAACAGCTGCAGGACTGTCGTGTATTTACCGTACACAAATCGGTAAGACGATCGCCCGTGGATCAGTCGGAGCACGACTTCTTCCTGATCGGCTCAGCATCCTGGGTCAATGTCGTGCCCCTAACGAGTGACCAACAGATCATATGCGTCAGGCAGTTCAGGCATGGCAGCAACAGCATTTCGCTCGAGATTCCAGGCGGCCTGGTGGACCCAGGCGAGGACCCGGCCACAGCGGCGGCGCGGGAATGTCTGGAGGAGACCGGTTATCAGGTGGATGCCGTGCAAAGCCTGGGAACTCTGAACCCGAATCCAGCGCTGTTTCCCAACACTCTCCACACATACATGGCCACCGGTGCGGTCCCGAGTGCTCCCATCGCCAACACCGACCGGGAACACACGGAGGTGGAATTGGTGCCGATCGATCGACTGGAGGAACTCCTGACCAGCGGCGAGATCGATCATGCGCTCGTGGTGGCCACCCTTTGGCGATTCCTGCACGTCTTCAGACAGCAGTAGCGGAATTCAAGATTCTCAATGTTGGCCAGTCGCAGGTGATGCGTCAATTGCTCGCGATCCAACAAATCTGTCGAGGCAACGCTCCCGGGTAGGCGGGCATCGGCCCAGGAAGTAGGTTCAATCGCCAACAGGAACGTTCAGCACCAATAGTCGTTTCGGGTTCTTACCCTTCTGTAACTGGATCGTCGCCTTTTTGGATCGGGTCTTGACATCGAAGGCCGTTACCACGTCGCCCGGTGCACTGGAAACGTATACCGTCTTGCCGTCCGGCGTGACCGTCAGCCAATAAACAGGTGCACCGTTCTCGAGCCTGGCAACCTGTCTGGGGGGATCCTGGGTCACGTCGAACACGAACAACAAGCCGTGGTTGACGTCAGATACCCACAGTTCGGTACCGTCGGGTGTGGCAATCATGCCGTGGGATCGGCTCGGACTGGCTTTCTCCCTGTCCGTGAGTTGATACTCTACGCGTGCCACCTGCTCGCGCCTGTCAAGATCGAGTACCAGGAACCCTTGCAGGCCATCCGTGTTTACATAGAGTCTCTTTCCGTCCGGGCTGATTGCGATGGGCCTTGGCGCATCGCCAGTTGGGATGGTGGCGGCAACCGTGTGGCTGCTCACGTCGACAACATAGATCTTCTCATTCAGTGTCGTCGGGAAGCTACCTTGCGCCACAGCTTCAGCCGGGGCTCGACCGCGATCCATCGGCGACAGGTAGGCGTACCTGTCATCGGGTGAAATGACCACATTGTGGGGAAATCCATTTGTGGCGATGCGGGCAACTATCTTCTCTTCAACTGTGTCAAACACCTCGTAGACACCGTGGCCCAGGATCGGGAGATATACAAAGCGACCATCAGAGGTAACGTCGATTTCATTGGGACGATTGCCGAATATTTTGTGTTTCTTGATAACCACGTCTTTGACCGGATCTATCACAGTCAAGCCGTTATCGAATTCCGTGGCAATGTAGAGAATGTCTTGTGAACGAGGTGCTGCAATACCGTGGGGACGGTCTCCCACTTCGATCGACCCGATAATGGAGTTGGATGCTACGTCGATAACGGTTACGTCATTTCCCGCACTGCTGAGCACATAAAGTTTCTGATGTGTCTCTGCTGCCGCACTGTAGGCAGTCGGCAGAAGCAGCACTAGTGTGATAAAGAGATGTGGTAGTTTCATGGTTCCTCCTTGTAGAGCAAACAGGTGTCTACGTGAAAAGCGTTAGGACTTGCTCCTCCACTTGCGTGATCTGAATCTTAGTACCACTGGTGGCGAGGCGAAAACGATAGAGCCCCCGATGCGCCGGTCCGTTGAGAACGTCACCATCCTGCAGGGGGTCGAATACTGAGAAGTGACATGGGCAGACCAAAAGGGGATGGTCTGGCACCGTGCCTGATTCAAGCCGGACCATGCTCGAGTCCTTCTGGTATTGCACCTCGCAAACTTCGTGAGGGCACATCAGGCAGAATGCCTTCAAGCCGCTGCTGTCATCCCTGTTGGTTCGCAGCAGAATCCCTTTGAGTAGCTTGTCCGTGGCCGTATCCCCAACGGGAGTGAGCCATGCTTCGAAGACAAGGGAATGCCAGCGTTCGGCAATTGATGAAAGAGGCAGCGTGACTGCGTTCTTGAGATCGAGATACGGACCGTTCGACACCTTGGACGCACCCCACACAGAGCTGCAGGCTGCACCAAATAGACTGAGACAACTCCACAGCATCGTTCGACGCCGAATGGGTCTCGCCATAGGGTACCTCCCAAACTGAAATCGTCCAGACACAAGGGATGGAGATTATAAACGGATTGTCCGCTCGGTTTCCACGAGTCAGTCAAGCGGTTCGTCCAACGCCGATGCAGGACCTCACCAACGAGTTTGGTATGGTAACGTGGTATTTCTTTGCAGCAGTAATGACCGCAATATGCCAAAAGCAGCGTTGTAGGAAGACCGCCGTTGAGGAACGTGTGGTTGCTGATGGATCAAGAATACCAATGTGAAGTAATTCAAGGCAGGCAGCGTAGACTGGTCCATTCGCGAATCAATCGCGCACGACGCCTACAAGTCATCCGATGCGTGTGGCGGCCCCTGACAACGGGGAGCTTTGGGAGTGAATCGATGGCGATACCGTAATACACACCTGCCTTGTCGTTCCGGCTACAGCGCATCGCCCCGGCATGAGATTGTCCAGATTGTGCTAAAATGCCGCCAGCGCGAAAGTGGCGGAACTGGTAGACGCGCCAGATTTAGGATCTGGTATCGCAAGATGTGAGAGTTCGAGTCTCTCCTTTCGCACCAAATCTTGTTACGTTGGCAGAATTTACGCTTAATATCAGCTGGCACGACGAAACTGATCGTGGTGGCTGCTGGCATCAACGTGGTGGCTGCTGGCATTATCGTGGTGGCTGCCGGCATCAATGAATGAGGAAAACCAATGCAGGTAACCGTTGAGGAGACGACGACCCTTGAACGTCGCATGAAAATCGTAGTCCCTTCCGAGAAAGTCGATGAAGAGGTGACTGAGCGCATGAAAAAAGCTGCCTCCACCGTGAAAATGAAGGGATTTCGACCTGGTAAGGTGCCGATGAGAGAGATCAAGCGAAGATTCGGCCCGGGCATACACCAGGAAGTTTCCGGAGAGCTCATGCAATCCAGTTTTCTGGAAGCTGTAGATCAGGAAAATCTCAAACCGGCCGGCGTGCCCACAATCGAGGAGATCAGCAACCAGTCGGGTGAGAATCTTGAATTCACGGCGATTTTTGAGGTATATCCTGACATTGTTCCGGCCGACTTTTCTGAAATCGAAGTTGAGAAACTGATAGCGAAGGTCACCGTCGACGACATCGACAAAATGGTAGAAGTGCTCCGCAAGCAGCAGGTCCAATGGGAGGAAGTAAAGAGAAAAAGCAAACCGGGAGATAAACTCAACGTGGATTTCGAGGGATTCGTGGATGATGAACCATTCGAGGGTGGCAAAGCGGAAGGTGCCGATATCGAATTGGGATCCGGGAATATGATCCCGGGCTTTGAGGATGGACTCAAGCAGGTGAAGGCAGATCAGCAGAAAACTTTGAACCTGACCTTCCCGGACGAGTATCACGTTAAGGATCTGGCTGGTAAAAAGGCCAAGTTCGAAGTCAAAGTCAATTCGGTATCAAAACCGGTTCTGCCGGCTCTGGATGAAGACTTTTTCCGACAATATGGGGTGGCCGACGGCGGTGTAGAGGAATTCAGGGATGAAGTACGTCAGAATATGGAGAAGGAACTGGCGCAGGCGATCAATAACCGGTTGAAAGCACAGGTGATGGAGGGGCTACTGGCGAGCAACCAGGTGGAATTGCCCAGTTCGTTGGTAAGCGGTGAAATAGATAAGCTTCGACAGGAAGCGATTCAGCAGTTTGGCGGTCAAAATGCAGGTAAGATCGATGCTTCTCTACTGCCCCGCGAGATGTTTCAGAAGCAGGCTGAAAAGAGGGTGGCGCTGGGACTACTGGTAGGGGAGGTGTTGAAACGGGAGAAGCTGGAGGCCGATGGAGATCGAGTGCGGGCCATGATCGAGAATATGGCCAGTTCCTATGAAGATCCGGAGCAAGTGGTCAAATGGTATTACAGCAACGAGCAACAATTGGACCAGGTGCGAAACCTGGTGCTGGAAGAACAGGTGATAGAACAGATCCTCGAACAAGCCCAGGTGACGGAGGTGGACAGCAGCTATGAAGAGGCCATCAAGCCACCTGATCGGGAGGAGGAAGCCGCATCGGACGAGGAAGGGTCAGAAGAACCCGATGGCGAGAAGCAGTAGTCGAGTGATCGCTGCCCCATTGAAGTTTCAACCGCATGACTCAATATTGATGGGGTGATCTGATTGAGAGAGAACAGATTCATACAGAAGTCAACAGTAACATAACCGTGGATGAATGCAGAATGAGTAACAGAACGATCTACACCAGCGAACCTCCCGCCATTCAGAATCTGGGACTGGTACCCATGGTTCTGGAGCAAAACGCTCGAGGGGAGCGCTCCTACGACATTTATTCCCGCCTGCTGAAGGATCGGATCATCTTTATCGTCGGGCCCATAGAGGACATGGTGGCCAATCTGGTGGTAGCCCAGTTGCTGTTCTGCGAATCGGAGAATGCCGACAAGGACATCCAGCTATACATCAATTCACCGGGTGGATCGGTCACTTCCGGATTGGCGATATACGACACCATGCAATTTGTCCACTCGGATATACGCACCATGTGTATCGGTCAGGCTGCCAGTATGGGTGCTCTATTACTCGCGGGCGGCACCAAGGGAAAGAGAACCTGCCTGCCCAATTCGCGGGTGATGATTCATCAGCCCAGCGGCGGATCTCAAGGTCAGGCCTCGGATATCGAGATCCAGGCAAAAGAGATTCTATTCCTGCGTGAGAGGCTGAATCTGATACTGGCGGACCACACCGGCAAAGATCTCGAGACGATCGCACAGGATACGGAGCGGGATAATTTCATGACGGCAGAACAGGCTCTGGAATATGGCCTGATCGATGAGGTACAGGATCCCAGGACCGTACAAAGACCGATGGAATAGCCTGAAAAGGTGGTTTTTCATCATATGTGGTGCTGTTAGGAGGAAGATCCATAACGCGAAATTCGTTGATTTTCGCTTAACAGCGCCTTCATAATCATTCAAAATGACTGAACAGTAACGCCCGAAATAGGAAAATCCGAGGTAGTTGAATGTCCGACGAACACGATGGCAAAGGTAGTGATGGCAAATTGCTGCACTGCAATTTTTGTGGAAAGAGCCAGCACGAGGTGCGCAAGTTAATAGCCGGTCCCTCGGTTTATGTGTGTGACGAGTGCGTTGAACTCTGTAACGACATCATTCGCGAAGAGTTGCAGGAGAGTGGCGACGAGGGCGAGAAGAAGCACCTGCCCACGCCCCAGGAAATAAAAGAGATTCTGGACGAATACGTGATCGGGCAGGAATGGGCCAAGAAAGTGCTGTCAGTCGCCGTCTACAACCACTACAAGCGCCTTAACTATGCCGGCAAAAAGGACGATGTTGAGCTGCAGAAGAGCAATATCCTTCTCATCGGACCAACGGGCGTCGGTAAGACGCTGCTGGCCGAGACGCTGGCGAGACTTCTGGACGTACCCTTTACCATCGCTGATGCGACCACCCTCACGGAAGCGGGTTATGTGGGAGAAGATGTCGAGAACATCATCCAGAAATTACTGCAGAAGTGTGATTACGATGTAGATAAAGCTCAGGTGGGAATCGTCTATATCGATGAAATCGATAAGATTTCCAGAAAGTCAGACAATCCCTCCATTACCCGGGACGTCTCCGGCGAGGGCGTTCAACAGGCGCTACTGAAGCTGATCGAAGGCACGATTGCCTCGGTGCCTCCCCAGGGGGGCAGGAAGCACCCGCAGCAGGAGTTCCTGCAGGTTGATACCACCAATATCCTATTCATATGCGGTGGTGCATTTTCGGGGTTGGATAAGGTGATTCAGGATCGATCGGAAAAAAGCGGCATCGGCTTCAGTGCCAACGTGACCACCGAAGCCAACAAGAAGAATCTGGGTGAGATTCTCGGCACTGTTGCCCCGGAGGATCTGGTCCGCTATGGCTTAATTCCGGAATTTGTAGGTCGACTGCCGGTCCTCGCTACGCTCGGCGAACTGGATGCCGAAGCCCTGGTGCGCATTCTGCAGGAGCCCAAGAACGCCTATACCAAACAGTATGCGAAACTCTTTGAAATGGAGGAGGTGGAACTCGACTTCCGGGAAGATGCTCTGAAGGCGATCGCGAAGAAAGCCATGGAGCGAAAGACCGGTGCCAGAGGACTGCGCTCAATCCTTGAGACCGTACTACTCGAAGTGATGTATATGATCCCCTCTGAAGACAATGTCATGAAAGTGATCATTGATGAAAATGTGATTACCGGCAATTCCGAGCCCATACTGATGTATGAGAATCCGGACCAACCCAAGGCCGCGCAAGAGTAAAGATTCTGCGAAGTCCAAGTAGATGCACAAAAAGGAGCGAATTAGCCCCATTCATCCTGTTTTTTTCCAGAATTAGACGGAAGGTATTGTAAAAAGGCCGCCAGTGCCGCATCTTAGCTGTGTTCCAGTCTTTCCGGGGGTTACCGGCTCATACAACCAGAAGTTGTCTGTGTACAAAGAGGAGTCACCGTGGACCCAATTCTGAGTACCGGTATCATACGAAACATACCGATTGTCCATCTCACCGACACGGTGGTCTACCCCCACGGAGTTCAACCCCTCCTCATCGGCACCGATAGGTCCATCCAGGCACTCAATTACGCCCAGAAATTCGACAAGGATAAGCAGGTCGTTCTGGTCGCCAAGAAAGACCCCACCCTGGAGGATCCCGGAGACGGGGATCTGTTCGAATTCGGTACCGTATCCACTATCCTGCAATTGATCAAACTACCAGACGGTACAGTCAAGTTCCTGGCTGAAGGACGCTATCGGGCCAAGATTCACCGCGTCGACAGCAGCGGCGATTTCATCATTGCAGATGTCGTCAAAATAGAAGAACAGGAACTGAGCCAGACGGAATCGGAAGCTCTGATCCGATCGATTATTTCAGCCTTCAATCAGTATGTTCAGCTGAGCAAGAAGGTACCACCTGAGGTGATGACCTCCCTCAATAATATCGACCAGCCGAGCCGACTGGTGGATACCATCGCTCAACAGATGACGCTCAAACTAGAGGAGAAACAGAAGATTCTTGAGCTGGTAGATCTGGACGAGCGCATGGAATTCATGATGAAACTGCTGGAGTCGGAGATCGACCTGTTCAAGGTTGAGAAGAGAATCCGCGGTCGCGTCAAGAAGCAGATGGAGAAGAGCCAACGGGAATACTACCTGAATGAACAGATGAAGGCGATCCAGAAGGAACTGGGAGATCTTGACGATGTGCCCAATGAGGTAGAGGAACTTCAGAACAAGCTCGACGAATCGGGTATGGGGAAGGATGCCGCAGAAAAGACTCAGAACGAACTCAACAAGCTGAAGTTGATGTCTCCCATGTCTGCCGAAGCCACTGTGGTGAGAGGATACATCGATTGGATGCTGAGTGTGCCCTGGAAGAAGAGAAGCCGGGTTCGCAAAGACATCACCGAAGCGGAAAAAATACTGGAAGCGGACCACTACGGACTGGAAGAAGTCAAAGAACGCATTCTAGAATATCTGGCGGTACAGCGCCGGGTGAAAAAATTGAAGGGACCGGTACTGTGTCTGGTAGGTCCTCCGGGAGTCGGAAAGACCTCGTTAGGGGAATCCCTCGCTCGGGCAACCAATCGGAAATTTGTGCGCATGGCTCTCGGCGGCGTCAGGGACGAAGCTGAAATCCGTGGTCATCGTCGCACCTATATCGGCTCCATGCCGGGCAAGATCATCCAGAAGATCTCCAAGTCCGGCGTAAAGAATCCGTTATTCCTATTGGATGAAGTGGATAAGATGGGTCAGGATCATCGCGGTGATCCAGCGTCCGCCCTGCTGGAAGTACTCGATCCGGAGCAGAACAACACGTTTGGCGATCACTACATGGAGGTGGATTACGACCTTTCCGAAGTCATGTTTATCTGCACTTCCAACTCAATGAATATTCCACCACCTCTGATGGATCGCATGGAAGTCATCCGAATTCCTGGTTACACGGAGGATGAAAAACTCAATATCGCCACCCGCTACCTGGTTCCCAAACAGCTCAGCAACAACGGTGTAAAGAGGAATGAACTGAAGATCGGTGATGAGGTGATTACCAACATCATTCGTTACTACACCCGCGAAGCCGGTGTGCGAGGTCTTGAGCGAGAGATCGCTAAACTGTGCCGCAAAGTGGTCAAGGAAGAGAGTTTGCTGCCAACGTCTGAAGATCGTAAGGATTTCCGTGTCACGATCAGCGAGGAATTACTGGAGACCTACTGTGGGGTGCGAAAGTTCAACTATGGACGCGCGGAAGAGAAGGATCAGATCGGTCAGGTAACCGGCCTGGCAGTGACCCAGGTGGGTGGTGAATTGCTTTCCATCGAAGCGGTGGTAGTCCCCGGTAAAGGAAGGCAGACCAAGACGGGCTCCCTGGGTGATGTCATGCAGGAATCGATTCAGGCGGCCATGACCGTGGTTAGAAGCCGTGCCAAGGTGTTAGGCATTAAGGACGATTTCCATGAGAAGTGTGATCTGCACATACACATACCGGAAGGGGCGACCCCCAAGGATGGTCCCAGTGCAGGTATTGCACTTTGCACCGCCATGGTCTCGGTGTTAACAGGAATTCCAGCCAGAGCTTCAGTGGCCATGACAGGTGAGATCACTCTGCGAGGGGAAGTGTTGGCGATCGGTGGATTGAAGGAAAAACTCTTGGCTGCGCACCGGGGCGGCATCAAGAAGGTGTTGATTCCAGAAGAGAATCAACGTGACTTAAAGGAAATACCTGATAATATCAAGGCAGATTTGACCATCACACCGGTGAAGTGGATCGATCAGGTTCTGGAGATTGCCTTAACGAGAATACCAGAGCCATTGGTTAAAGATGAGAAGAGTACGGAAGCCGGAGACACGGACACCTCTGGTGATTTGGATCCCGATGTGAGAATTAGTACCCACTAAGGGAAATCAGGGATTGGGCAGCTTGACAGGCTTTTTGTGTTGCTGGTATAACGAAGTTCTGACAAGGATTACATTTTGCACGTTAACGGTAAAAGGAGTGGATAGTGAATAAACAAGAACTGATTGAGAACATTGCAGTTTCTGCCGATATCACTAAGGCGGCGGCAGGGCGAGCACTGGATTCTGTAATTGATTCGATTACTGATTCTCTAAAAGGTGGTGATTCGGTAGTTCTGGTTGGGTTCGGGACATTTTCCGTCCGGCAAAGAGCAGCTAGAACCGGTCGTAATCCACAGACCGGTGCGGAGATTCAGATTAAGGCAGCTAATGTGCCTGCCTTCAAAGCTGGTAAGGCTCTGAAGGATGCCGTAAACTAACGGGATCTTTCGATCCGTTAGAGTATGGTTTACTAGAAAACAGGTCAGCTTCAAATCACCACAATGGCGCATCGAAGGGTGCGCCATTTCTATTTGCAATCTCAGGATTTAGCCGATGCTTTTACAGCGAATGCGAGAAGGGACCCATGGAATCCTCGCTAAGATAATAGTGGCTGCGATCATCCTCGTGTTCGCACTGTTCGGTTTTGGATCGATCACCACGTTCTTAGTCAATATTCCTGAAGTAGCCACCGTGAACGGTGAAGACATAACCGAACAAGAGATGTTGATAGCGGTAGAGAGAAACCGCCAGAGGATTTTGGGCAATGCCAGCCAACCGCTGGACATCGATGACGATGAGCTGACCAGATCCACCCTGAATGACCTGATCGAACGGGAGCTCTTGTCGCAGTCAGCTGATCGTCTCGAATTGTTTTACTCGGATGAGAGAATAGACCAGGACATGCTCAATACCGATGCGTTCCAAATAGATGGCAAATTCGACGCGGAACGATTTCAGCTGACCCTTCGAAGTGCCGGATACAGCCCTGTCAACTACAAAGAGACTATCAAGAGTGAACGCATGTACGAACAGGTGAACCGGGGGTTGGGTGCGTCCGGTTTCGTCACGGAAGCCGAAGTGCTGACATCTGCACGCCTTGCGCAGCAGACCAGGGATATAGCGTTTTTGAAGGTAGAGGTGGATAAAATAAAGGCCGACATTACTGTCACCGATAGCCAAGTCGAGCAATACTACGCTGAGCATCAGCAGGAGTTTATGACTGACGAGACCGTGAATCTGCACTACGTAGAGTTATTGAAGTCCGATTTGAGCGATGATGTCAGTTACCAGGAAGCTGAATTACAGAGCTTCTATGAGGAGGAGAAAGATCGGTACTCGACGCAGGAGGAGCGTCGCTTAGCCCACATCCTGATTGAGATAAACGATGTTGTGTCCGAGCAAGCTGCCAAAGACAAGATCGATGGGATCCGTGAGCGCATCACCAAGGGCGAGCCGTTCGCTGACCTGGCCGTGGAGCTTTCCGAAGATACCGGCTCCGCTGCCGAGGGCGGTGACCTTGGTTTCAATGCCCGCGGCATATTCGTTACGGAATTCGATGAGGCAGCCTTTTCACTCAGCGCAAACCAGATGTCGGAACCTGTGCTGACCGAATTTGGATACCACATAATCAAGTTGTTGGAAGTAAGGGAAGCGACGATACCGGAATTCGATGACATCGTCGATAAGCTGGATAAGGACTTGAGATTCAGCAAGGCAGAAGAGTTGTTCGTGGAGCAATCGGCAAGGCTGAGTGAGATCAGCTATGAAAGTGCTGACTTACAGGATCCAGCAGCAGAACTGGGGCTGTCCATACAGACAACTGGTCACTTTGGCAGAAGTGGTGGCGAAGGGATTTCCGCCAACAGTCAGGTGGTGCAAGCCGCATTCAGTGAAGATCTTCTACTGGATAACAACAACAGTGACGTAATAGAGATCGATCCAAATCATCACGTCGTGGTCAGGATATATCAACACGAACCAAGCGAAGTGAGCCAGTTGTCCTCTGTCAAAGAGGAGATTGGTGATCTGCTGGCGTCGAATGTCGCCAGGATACAAGCTAAGGAACAAACCGACGAGATGCTGACCATGCTGAAAGGGGGATCCATCACCAAGTTTGTTGCCGATCAGTTTGGCCTTGAGTGGTCTGTGCACGCCGCCATCAATCGAAATCAGCTAGGCTTGGATGCACAGATTGTTCGTGGAGCTTTTCGATTACCCAGACCGGCTGAAGGGGACAAGTCGTTGGGAACCGCCTTGTTGGGCAATGGTGATTCTGTCGTCATCAGCGTAACGAAGGTAGCTGACAAGGAAGATAATAGCTTGCCGGCGGCTGAGATACGAAACTTAGGCCGATACCTGGCGATTCAGCAGGGCCAAAATGACTACATGGAATTCCGCCAGCAGCTCAAGGAGAAAGCGGAAATCACCAGGACGCAATAGCTCGGTTGTATTCTCTTAAATAGGCTTGCTGTTCACTCGGCTTGGATAACGTCAACGTAGAGAACCAGCCGTTGCCCGGGTTGTATGTATCGCTTTCCAATAAGCTGGCTGTTCCACTTCTCTATGTTCTTCACACTGAGGTTAAACTTATCTGCGATCAGTGACAGGGATTCACCCTTGCGCACATGATAGTTGACCTTGCGAATGACTTCCGATCGTTGCTTGTCGTGGGTCGAAGACACGATCACATTGCTGGAAGGACGTGTCCAAATGCTCAGCTCTGTACCCGGGTGTAACAAGCCAGTGGTCGCCAGACCATTCCATTTCGCCAATGCTCGCACGTTAACCTTGTATTTGCGGGAGATGTCCCACAGATTGTCCCCAACGACGACCTCGTGCTTCAGGGGAGCATTACCATGCTTGTGTTGTAAGCTAGTCTGGGTGGCTTTAAGTCGTTCGTCGCGACTCAACTTATAACTATCCTGACCTTGTAGCGCCGATGGGATCAGAAGCGAGCGTCCGGCTATTATGACAGTTCCGGTCAATCCATTGACTTGCTTTATCGTGCTCGCCGTGGTTCCGTACTTCCACGCGATGAGGCCGAGACTTTCCCCAGGCAGGATTTTGTGCCGGAGCCATGCCACCCTCTTCTCGGGCGATAGCTGTTCCAGGTTCTGTTTGAAGACTTGGCCTTGCCCTGCTGGTATGAGCAACTGGTGAGGCCCTTCCGGGTGCGTGGCCCAACGGCTGAACGCAGGATTTAGCAGATACAGTTCCTCGACACTGATCTCTGCCAGTTCAGCAGCGAGGGCCAGGTCGATCTGAGAGCCGGTATCCACCTGCACCCAATAGGGTTGGTCCTCTATCTCTGAGAACCTGACATTGAACTCGGGGGGATTGGCCACCAGTCTGGCGATGGCCAACAGTTTCGGTACGTAGGTACGGGTTTCCAGCGGCAGTTTTAGCGACCAGAAATCTATCGGTTTACCTAATTGCCGGTTTTTCCTGATTGCGCTTCGGACTTTTCCAGCACCGGAATTATACGCTGCTAACGCCAGCAACCAATCATCGTCGAATTCGCCGTGGAGTGCTTCCAGGTAATTGAGCGCCGCTTCAGTGGCAGCCTGAATATCACGTCGGCCGTCATACCACCAGTTCTTCTTGAGGCCGAAGAGCTTGCCGGTTCCAGGAATGAATTGCCAGATGCCCATGGCTCTACCGTGTGAATATGCGAACGGATCGTAGGCGCTTTCGACGACGGGTAGCAGAACCAATTCTGTGGGCAGCGCTCTTTTGTCCACTTCGCCGAGGACGTGGTACAGATAGCGACTGGCTCGAACGGTGACTCGGTCGAGATAATCCTGGTGGGCCGCGTACCAGCGCATCTCGTCAGCGATCCGAACATCCTCGACAGTCGTATCGAGTTGGAATCCAGCTCTGATTCCGTCCCAGACATTACCGCTGGTTACCTCGGTGGCAGCTGCTCTCTGATCGTCGATGGTCACCTTCTGAGCAACTACGTCCTGCAGTGGAGTGCTGTCCAAGTCCGCCAATACACCTGTCTTGATCGCTGCTTCCGCAATGGCGATCGACTCGCCCGGTTCTTCGACCGAGGTGGACTCGTAATGGGAACCGGTTGGTGGTTGCTGCCCGGCTGCAGTCGCTACAGGCGATGTGTTGGGGGACCCAAGGTCTGCGGGCCGTTCGATGCCGGGCTGTTGACAGGCGCTGAGAACAAACAGCGTGCAGACAGATTTGGTGATAGAGCGAAGGTACTTCATAATTATCCGGTCACCAGTCAATTGGGCTAAAATGTACCTGGTGACGATCACAGAGAGTTGGGAGATCCGTGAATAATAATGAGTCGGAGCATATAAGCCAAGTGAATACTCGATTCGACAGGGCGCGCCTTTGAACACAAGCGATTTCATCGCCGGTAGTGATCTGCACCGGTTGTCGATGTTACGTGACTGGTTTTCCTCTGCGCTTGGCTCGCAACTTCTGGAAACAGAAGGCTCCATTCTGGATCAACTCCTTCCCGGTTTATTTGGATATCAACTGCTGCAACTGAGCGTGGTTGACCACAAGCTGTATGAGTCCAGCACCGTGGGGCATCGATTCCATATGGGGGTCAATGGTGATGACAACAGCCCGTTTATTGGCAACCTGACGCGATTGCCCTTCGAAGATGGCAGCATCGATGTCGTCCTGCTTCACCATGTACTGGATATCTGCGAAGTACCACAGCACGTATTAAGGGAAGCAAGCAGAGTCTCGATAGCCGCTGGTTACCTGCTCATCATCGGGTTTAATCCCTTTAGTATCTGGGGCCTGTGGAATGCAGTGAAGATGTGGGACAGAAGGTCCCCCTGGAACGCAAACTTCATCAGGCCGGGCAGGTTGATGGATTGGTTGAATCTCTTGGACTTCAAAATAGACCGGGCGATCTTTGGCTTCTACAAGCCACCCAGCGCAACGATAGGTCGAGTGCATATGCCGGATTTTTCGAGGGGGCTGAGCCGCAATATCAATTGGCCACTCGGCGCGGCGTACGTGATTGTGGCCAGGAAGCAGGTGGGTGGCATGACCCCGATCAGGCCGGTATGGCGCAGACAGGAAACTCACCTGGGACAGATTTCGGTCGTCAAGCCCATGGGTCGCGATATGGGGGAAAGGTAGTCTGAACAAAACGGTTGAGATATTCACCGACGGCGCCTGTCGTGGCAACCCGGGACCGGGTGGCTGGGGTGTATTACTGCGCTACGGCGAGACCGAGAAGTCGCTTTACGGCGGTGAGAAGCAGACAACCAATAATAGAATGGAGTTAGTGGCCGCAATCAAGGCATTGGAGTCTCTCAAAAAGCCCTGCGATATCGTATTGACCACAGATTCGCAATATGTACGTCGTGGCATAACGGAATGGATCGACGCATGGAAGAAGAGAAACTGGAAGACGGCCAATAAGCAACCGGTAAAGAATGTGGATCTGTGGATGAAACTGAATGAACTCAGCGATTGCCACGCGATAGAGTGGCGCTGGGTAAAGGGGCACAGTGGCCATCGGGAAAACGAAATGGTCGACAGCCTGGCAAACCGGGGCATCGATGAGTTGGACGAGATCACGGGCGGTACAGTCGCCAGGCAACCGGAGGACTAGCAGTTACATGAGACAAGTCGTATTGGATACCGAGACAACGGGTCTGGAACCGGACCAGGAGCATCGTATCATCGAGATCGGATGCATCGAGCTGATCGATCGCAAGATTACGCGCAGAACCTTTCACCAGTACATCAATCCCGAAAGAGACAGTGATGACGGCGCGCTGGAGGTGCATGGGCTATCCAGACAGTTTCTCGAGGACAAGCCACTCTTCGCAGATGTTTGGGAAGATTTTGTCGACTTCATCAAGGGAGCGGAACTGGTGATCCACAATGCGGCTTTTGATGTAGCTTTCATCAATTATGAGATGAGCCGTTTGGCTGATGCTGTGGGCAAGCTTGAGGATTATTGCGCCGTTGTAGATTCCCTGGAGATCGCACGCACGAAACATCCGGGTCAGAAAAACAGTCTGGATGCTCTCTGCAAACGCTACAGTGTGGACAACTCCCAACGGGAGTTACATGGCGCATTGCTGGATGCAGAGATATTGGCTGACGTGTTCCTGCTGCTTACCGGCGGCCAGGTGGATTTGGCCCTTGGTGAGCGTGAAGTGGGCAGGGGAGCTGATTCAGGCGATGGCTACCGGCGGTTGCCAGAGGACCGACGTCCTCTGCTCGTAATCGAAGCCAGTGCGGATGAGATCGAGCGCCATGAAGCGAAACTGAGCGAGGTCGAAAGGGCCTCCGGCGGCGAATGCATCTGGCGAAGGCTGTAGCCAGGAATCTACCTGGCCTGCGCAACCCATATCAGACCTGGCGGAGTTAGGCCTGGTTAGCCCAGTCGGGGACGCCTAGTCGGGGACGCCTAGTCTTTGACGCGGTAGACAACCGTTGCGTCTTCAGGGGCAAACAGGTGTAGAAGCAATTGACTCATGACAATATTGCCATCTGCCCGATAGCGCCCCTGCATGAACGCTTCCATGCCGTCGATGGACCCCGTCAGGAGTCCCGCGAGGGTGGCGTGACTGTCGATAAATAGCGTGACGGTCGGCCGATGGCAACTGCCTGGCAGGAATTCAAACCCATCTGTTGCCACTTCCAGATAGCAGGATTCATCCTCGTCGAATTGAAACTGAAAGAATGCAGGCTGAAGAAAAGCTGCTTTGAAGTGGGGAGCCAACCGGCTTTGCAGCTCTGCCAGCAGGCCGGCCAAATCACTCATTTTGTACGCACCTCGAACAAAGGATGAAACGCAGATTGTAATCCCGATCGGACGTGGTTTTACAGCTCCTAGACAGCAAACAGTCGGTCAAACTATGTTAGGATGTCACGTTTCCTAGTGACTCCAAACGGGGATTGATTTGGAATTTTTGACCGAGTACGGCTTATTCCTCGCCAAAGTCGTTACGATCGTTGCGGCGACCGTGATCGTAATCATCGTACTGGTGGCAGCGGGTTACAAGACCCGCAAGAGCGACCAGGGACATATTGAAATCCAAAACCTGAATGAAAACCTGAAGTCTGTTACCCATACCCTCAGGCAGGCAATCCTGCCTGCCGAAGTCTTCAAGCAGCAGGTAAAGGAACAGAAGCAAGAGGAGAAGAGCAAGCAGAAAGAGTTGAAGAAATCGCTTAAGAAGGATGCTGGGAAGGTACCTGCCAAGACACGCCTATACGTGCTGGATTTTCTTGGAGATATGCAGGCTTCAGCAGTGACCCAACTGCGCGAGGAAATCACTGCAGTCGTTTCGATTGCGACGGAGAAGGATTCTGTGCTGCTCAGACTGGAAAGCTCCGGCGGATTGGTGCACAGCTATGGACTGGCCGCTTCGCAGTTGATGAGACTGCTGGATAAGCAGATTTCACTTACCATTGCCATTGACAAAGTTGCCGCGAGCGGCGGCTATATGATGGCCTGCATTGGCAACAAAATCATGGCAGCACCCTTCGCCCTACTGGGCTCTATCGGCGTAATCGCCCAAATACCCAATTTCCATCGACTGCTCAAGAAAAATGATATCGACGTGGATGTGTTGACCGCTGGGGAATACAAACGAACACTGACAATATTCGGTGAAAATACCGAAAAGGGTAGAAACAAAGCGATCGAAGAACTGGAAGATGTGCACACGCTGTTCAAGAATTTTGTCTCTGAACATCGCCCGCAGCTCGATATGGATGTGGTGGCAACGGGAGAGGCATGGTACGGCAGGCGTGCTCTGGAGAAGCAACTGGTAGATGAACTGAAAACCAGCGACGCCTTTATCTATGAGCAGTGTCAGGAGTGTGACGTCTACCATGTGGCATATGTGCTGCACAAGAGCAAAATGGACAGACTGTTCGAGCGAATCAGTTTCGCCATCAATAGCTCGTTAGAGAGACTATTGGTACCGTTTACGTAGGCTGACAAAACAAGAGGGAAACATGACGCAATTCAGAGCTTTCTGGGTCGAGAAATCCGACCGTGAGGTCACCCACAGTGTCATCGAGAGATCGACCGATGATCTGCCCGCCGGGGAACTGCTGGTACAGGTGCACTATTCTTCACTGAATTACAAGGACGCCATGTCGTCGAAGGGACTGCCCGGTGTTACCCGCAACTATCCACACACGCCCGGGATAGATGCCGCAGGCACAGTGGCGCAGTCCAGTCACGACGGCTTTGCAGAGGGTGATGAAGTTATTGTCATCGGCTTCGATCTGGGCATGAATACGGCCGGTGGCTTTGGACAGTACATCCGCGTACCGGCTGGATGGGCGGTTAAGTTGCCCGCTGGGCTTTCCCTGAAGGAGAGCATGATACTTGGCACAGCGGGATTCACAGCAGCCCTGTGTGTTGAAAAACTCCTGAAGATGGATGCGACGCCCGCTGACGGACCGGTGCTGGTAACAGGCGCAACCGGTGGCGTGGGTTCAGTTGCCGTTGCCCTCCTGGCCAAACTGGGATACGAGGTGGTTGCCAGTACCGGTACCATGGAAAAAGAGAGTTATTTGACGACGTTGGGCGCGAAGTCAGTCACACAACGATCTGAGCTTGAGGAAGTCAGCAATCGTCCACTGCTCCGCGGATCATTTGGTCATGCGGTCGACACGGTCGGTGGTGACATCTTGGCAAACGTGATCAAGAGTCTGAATTATGGGGGCAGCGTATCTGCGTGCGGTCTGGTCGCCTCAGCTGACTATGCCGCCACGGTGCTACCGTTTCTGCTGAGGGGCGTAAATCTGCTCGGAATCGATTCAGTTGAACTGCCCATCGATCGAAAGGCGAGCACCTGGAACCGCTTGGCCGATGAGTGGCGGTTGGACAATCTTAGCGAGATGTGCACGGAGATTGGTCTCGACGATCTATCCGACTCCGTCGACAGGATCATGGCAGGTCAGACAGTAGGCCGGCTGCTGGTCACTCTGGGAACAGCCTAACGCGAAGTGCTCCGACCGTGATGAGAAGTGCTCCGTCCGTGATGAGAGTTGCTCCGACCGTGATGAGAAGTGCTCCGACCGTGATGAGAGTTGCTCCGACCGTGATGAGAAGTGCTCCGACCGTGATGAGAATTGAGGAGGTATAGAGATGGATTTTTCTGTGGAATTCACACGTGAGCAGCTTGAATTTGCCGAGGAAGTGAGTGCATGGCTTGACGAGAACATGCCCGCTGATATGGCGCCCATAAGAGATGCTCAGAAGATGAGCTATGAGCAGTTCCACAAGCGGCGCGATTTTGCCCGCAAACTCGGTGAGAAGGGGTGGCTCTATCCCGGACATCCGCGAGAGTATGGCGGCGGCGGACTGGGCCCCTTAAGTGGCATGATATCCCGTGAACTGACCAAGAGAAACGAGTCACTGCCCATCGTCACCGACTGGGTTGGACTCGCGGCTCCAGCCATTCTGGCCTGTGGCACTGACGAGCAAAAGAAGCGCTTTTTACCACCCATGCTTACCGGGAACGCCCTTACCTGGCAGCTGATGACCGAACCGGACACGGGCACAGACGTAGCCAACCAACAGACCAACGCCCTGCGCCATCGCAAAGAGGGTGAGTATTTCATCATCAACGGAGCCAAGACCTTTGTTGGCGGACTGCATCCACCACCGGAGCAATTCTATCTATTGACGCGCAGTGACCTGCAGGCTGCCAGACACAGGAACTTGTCCAGCTTCATCATGCCGGCCAATCTGCCGGGCATTTCCATCCAGCCGCTGGATCTGTTCCCCCTGACAACTTTGGGTGGGGCTTGCGGCCCATCGGGTGCCACCATGGAGGCGGTTAAGAACTCGGTCTTCTTCGACGATGTCAGAGTCCACCAGTCCTATCTACTTGGCGACGAAGGCGATGGCTGGCAGGTGACCATGGCTACGTTTGCCGTCGAGCATGGTGGTGGCGGCGGCATTTCTCGCAATTACATGTCCGATAAGTTCTTCGACCAATGCAGAAATAATCCGCAATTGGTAAAACGCTTGAGGGACAATCCAAACCTGCTGGACAAGGTAGTGGACGTCTACCTGTATACCCAAACGGAACGACTCCTTTCCATCAGAAATGCCGGTGGTAAAGGCGGGGCATACGGAGGACCGCACTTCGCCATGTATCAAAAAGTTTTCGGCAGCAAGTATGCAGCGGACATGGCCGAGGTCCTCGGACCCTATAGCTTCACCGACGAGGGTGAGTGGTGTCTGGATGACGGCATGTTCGAGGTCGGTCAGCGCAACAGCATCGCTAAGGCGCCCGGTGGTACACCGGAAGCGATGAAGATACAGATTGCTCGCGCACTTGAGATTGGGCGCTAGAACAATATGAGTGCCATGGATTATCACACTTGCCCAGGTTCTTGGAATTGGGCGCTAGACCAATATGAGTGTCATGGATTATCGCACTTGCCCACGTTCTTGAAATTGGGCGCTAGACCAACATGGGCAAAATGGACTATGCAACAAGGATCGCAGGAGTGGACAAATGAGTCTGGATTTGAATCTGACTGAAGACGAAGAGGTGCTGCGAAAGACAGCACTGGATTTCCTACGACGAGACGCCCCCAAGGATGTTGTCCAGCGCCTGCAGGAAACAAACACTGGGCTAACAGACGAGTTGTGGCGCACGGCGGTCGAATTGGGATGGCTCGGAATTATCATACCGGAGCAGTATGGCGGCACGGGATTTCCACTGACCAGCGCGGGAGTCCTCTTCGAGGCGCTGGGCAGCGGCCCGCTTCCCGGTCCATATTTCTCTTCCGGCATATTGAGCAGCCTGATCATCCTGGAAGCAGGCACTGAGGAGCAAAAACAGCAGCTTCTACCGCCCATTTCCAAAGGGGAGCAAATCGTGACGCTGGCACTGACTGAACCTGACTACAGCTGGGAACCCGGGCTAATCGAGACGACAGCCACCAGTGTGAATGGCGACTTTGTCATAGACGGCGTGAAGCTCTTCACCATGGATGCTGAAGCCGCCACGCAGTTCATCGTTGCAGCACGAACGGAAAAAGAGTCCGGCGCGTCCAAAGGCATTTCTCTGTTTCTCGTGGACGGTAAATCCGATGGGGTTTCAGTGAGCCGACAGCCAGGTTTCCTCTCCGGACGAGTTTTTGAAGTCAAGTTGGGTTCGGTCAAGGTTCCCGGCTCAGCGATGCTCGGGGATAAGGATCAAGGGTGGCTGCCGCTGCAGCAGGCGATCGGCAAAGCCATACCGATACTCTGCGCTAATAAGGCCGGAGGCTGTCAGGCTGTTATCGAAATGACGTTGGAATACAGCCGAATCCGGGTACAGTTCGGTCAGCCCATTGGCCGCTTTCAGAGAGTTCAGGACATGATTATCGATATGGTCACTCATGCGGACGCTGCTCGCTGGGCTACTTATGAAGCCCTCTGGAAACTCGATACACAAGCACCGGCTACAGAGAGCGTACATCTGGCCAAGGTCCTTTCAAGCCAGTCCTACTGGGAAGTCTGTACACTCAGCCATCAGGTGTTCAGTGGCGTTGGTTACTCACGGGAAAGCCCTCTCAGCTTCCATACCAGAGCATCCCGTTCCCTTTACCACTATCTCGGCGAGCCCTCTTATCACCGACAGCAGATCGGCCAGCTCTTGATAGCTTGAGCGCCTTGCCGCAGCAGAGAAGTAGGGCGCTGATCTTTCTCGAAAGGGTCTTTTCGCCTCTGCGAGCTTGATAAGGCACATGAATTGACAGTGCAGGGGCACGGCGGCCCCTTTGCAGCTAAAGATGGGATACCTCTGCTACGGTATCCCACCCAGGCCCTCACGAACCGAAATTGTAGACAAACTCGAAGCCAACGAACCGAGGCGCCAGGGCAACGACTCGTTGTGGGAAGTTTGACCCGTATCCTGTTCGGCGAGGCTCCATATCACTCCATCTTAGATAGGTGTCATCGAAGACATTATCGACGAATAGGGAAGCGTTCCAGCGGCGGTCAGCCGAGAGAAAGCTGAGCCTCATGTCAGTTCGATGTCGCTCCGGCACCTCATCCCATGGACGAGCAAAGGCACTGGTAAAATACTCGCCGGTATAGGCTACTGAAGCATAGGCGGTCAGGGTGCCTGCACTTAGATACCATTCATAGGATCCCCAGACAGTTGCTTTATGCTTGGGAATACCTGAGAGCTGCATGCCGTCTGCCTCAAGACAATAGAGGACCTTAATATCTTCCGGCAGGGAGCAGGGATCCTGAGAGACGTCACCACCGAGAATTTCCCTAGGGTACCTGGGATCATTTTCATTGAAGAGTGTGAATTTGGCATCCCACTCACTGATGGTGTAGCTATAGTTGCCGCCAAGGGTCAAGGCATCCGTAGCCAACCATACTGCATCGATCTCCAATCCCTCGTTCGAAGCTTCCGGTATGTTAGTCGTGGCTGACACCGGCCCGCGACCACTTGGTGAAGGTATACCAGCGGGCAGATCGAAGTCAGACGAGTTGGTTTCCCAGCGCTCGACATGATCCTGGTAATTCTCGTAGTCATAGACATATAGAGCAGCCGTAACCAACAGGCGACTGTCAAAGTGAGTGCCTTTATATCCCAGCTCCCAGGCGATCAGGTCTTCGTCATCGTAGAAAAGCAGAACCGTCGAATCGTCTGCACCATCTCCAGTAGTGTCAATTTCTGCACGATTCTCTGGACCACCCATGTTGAAGCCGCCTGCACGATAGCTGGTGGTGGCGCCAAAATAGATCAGCGTATCCTCGTTTGGCGTCCAATTTAGGTTGACTCGGTAACTCCAGGAATCAGTTTCATACTCTCCTGCTGCGCGACTTCCCCAGGAGATGGGTAGACCACCTAACCTGAGGGGATTTGCACAGGTGACAGATTCTAGCGGACAGACCGGGGCTATGGGGTTTTCGGGATCACCCGTAAATGTCGCTGCACCCAAAGCAACATTCAATGCTGCAAGGGGGGTAACGCCTGGAGCAGAGAATTGATCTTGATCGAATCCGGCCGGTGCTGTCGGGGCAATCGCAAACGGTATTACCCAATCCCAGTCTGGTGATGTGAACTCGATCTCAGAATATCCACCCCTGGCTTCAAGGGATTCGCGGGTATCTTTTGAATAGCGTACACCCAGGGTGACACTCAACTGGTCATTGATCATCAGATCGCCCTGCGTATAGAAGGCAAGATTGTCGGTCACTACATTGTTATCGTGTTCATAGATGGCACCCGAGTCGCCAAACGTGGAGTCGTTAGACGGACTGTTGGCTACACCCTGGTCACCACAATAGGCGCCAAAACCACCTGCCGCGCCAACTACCGCGGTCTGCCATGCAAAGCAGTCAGGCATCCATGGAAACGCATTCCTCACCCAGTCTTCGTTCCCTGGCGGCCCATAGATGGTTGCATCGGTCGAATAGCCCTTACCGAAATGGTTGCGAATACCGTAGTGCTGGTCACGGTCTTCGAGAAAGTAGAACGCACCACTGGTCACGGTCCAACGATCCCCAACGTCCCAGAAGAATCGGAATTCATGGGAATAGCTGAACACCCCTTCCAGTACCGTATCGCCAACGCTTGAGATTTCGCTCGATGAGAAGTCATTGTCACGATTGAAGTAGTAGTCGAACGACTGGTAATTGCCGAGATAATGCACCGCCAAATTGTCGCTGATATCCCACTTCAGTGTCAGTGCAGCGGAATTGTGTTGGAAGTTCTCGTTAACCATGTTGTTGGTCAACGATTTGAATTCAGGTTTCTCGTTGTCACCCCCATCATAGAGGGCTACTAGCGGATCACGGTAGTTTGGCGATGGGCTATACGGCCATACGGTCGGATCTACGCCGGGTCGCTTGTAGGATGCATACAACGTTTGACCGGTCGTCGGATGAACGAAAGGAAAGGCGTCCGGAAAATCAGCATCAACACTACGCAGACCGGTAACATAGTAATTGGTGTCTCGGGCAACACGGTATTTAGGATCGCATTGACTCAGATCCGTTATTGGTCCAGGCGAAGTGCCAATGCAAGGCCCCTCACTCAGTATGCCATGTCCGCCATTACCGAAATTGCCAATGCGATCTCTATAGCGATCGTTAACTCTGAAATTGACGCTAAACGAGTCGTTTGCCTGCCAGTCAAGCGTCACTACGTAGTTGTGATCATCCATGTCTTCGGTGTCCTCGGCATCTCCCAGACCATCGACACGGCCATCCCGCAACTGCTTCACACCAACCAAACGGTATGCAAGGGAATCGGTAATCGGTCCACTGACAACGCCATACCACTCATTGGTATTGTATTGACCGAGTATGACTTTTACCTGACCCTCCATCTCATCGTGATTTGGCGGGACCGTTACATAATTGAGAACGCCCCCGATTGAGTTGCGGCCATAGAGTGTACCTTGCGGTCCCCGAAGGACTTCGATGCGCTGGATGTCGAAGAGAACCACTCTCGGTTGCAGCGATACCGAAGTCGGGAGAATAGATACCGTTATAGTAGGTCCCGACTCCGGGGCCACCCCCTAAGCCGCGAAAATTACGGCCTACACCTCGAATCTTGATATCCCAGTCCGTTCGGGTGGTGGCGGGAATGAAATTGATCATTTCATCCGGTCCTTGAATCCCCATATCTTCAAGGAACTGCTGGTCCATCGCTGTGATGGCGATAGAGGTGTCTGACACGGTGGCTTCATCCTTTTGACCGTAGACAACCACCTCCTCTATGCGTTTGGAATCGCTCTCTTCGGCTGTGACTAAATGCCCGTATAACAACGTGATAGTAACTAGGTATGGCACGCAGATTCTTGACTTTCTTATCATCTCTGTTCTCCACTATTAGTCTATGCTTGCTGTCTGTCTCTTGTCGCTACCTCCAATCACTTCCCTCGACGAGTTGATACTGACACGTTACATGCACGACGCGAAGAGCACTTGGTTCATTCGGCGCGCTTCGACAGACACAATCTTAATCCTAAATCCCGCGTGGTCAAATCTAATCGACATAAATGGCCCGAATGTTTCACGTTCGATTGTGGATTTTCCATCGACATGGGCATGAAGAGGTAGGCGCAAGAAGATGTGCGAGAAGTTGGCTGTAATTAGCCTTTCGCGACCCACTTGGCCGTCAGTCGCGTCGCAACGTATCCGATATGGCAATGGGTGTCGGATAACGGAAGACCACCAGGTAGGACGAAACCAGAAATGTAATGATTGCTGTCGCCTGTATGACGTGCGATGCCTCGTCTCCGATCAGCAGTTCCCGGCTGGCTATAAACGCGATCAGCAGCGAGAATTCGCTGATCTGTCCGAGACGAAATCCAATTTCCCATGCTAACGGCAGGGTTTCACTGACCTTCTGCAGTAACGCGCGAAAGATGAAGGGTTTGCCCACCAGCACCAGCAGCGAAAGAATGCAGGTGGGCAAGAGGATGTCAGGAAGCATCTGCAGATTGAAACTGGCCCCCAGCGAGAAGAAGAATAACACCAGGAAGAAATCTCGTAACGGTTTCAGATTGTTCGCGATATAGAGTGCAATGGGACTGGTGGCGATGGAGATGCCGGCAATAAAAGCACCGATTTCCAGGGACAGTCCGGCTAGCTGGGCAATCTCGGCGAGTCCCAGACACCACCCGATGGCAGTCAGAAAGATGTACTCATGAAAGGCGTCGAACTGCTGCAGAAGCCTGAGCAGTACAAACTTCACGAAGCCGAACGCAAACAGGATCAATGCGGGTAGAGCAAGCACCGCCTGGAAGAGCCTACTGTAATCCGCGCTGCCGATCAGACCGCCACCCAGAACCAGCAGGATGACGATGGCAATCAGATCCTGTATCAACAGGAGACTGACCACCAATTCACCTGTGTGGCGGTGGTGCAGTACCGTAGTGGGTATAAGCTTGATGCCAATGATTGTGCTGGAAAACATCATGGCCAAACCGATTATCAGGCTCTCCATAATGGAGAAACCAAACTGCAGGCTGATGAAGAATCCAAAAAGCGCAAACAGAACCGAACTGGTCACCCCTACAAGAGCGGCCTGACGCAGCATGTTGAGTAACTTACTCGGCTGCATATCGAGTCCGAGCAAAAACAGTAGAAAGATGATGCCGATCTTGGCGATGCTGTTGATCAGGGCCGGGTCTGATACCAGAGAAGTGCCGGAAGGGCCCAACAGGATTCCGATGGCAATATAAGCGACGATCAGCGGCTGACGGGTGAATAGCGCAAACGTGGCCAGAACAGCTGCACAGGAGAAAATCAGAAAGAATGAATATA
Source organism: Pseudomonadales bacterium (assembly GCA_030749725.1). Taxonomy (GTDB): domain Bacteria; phylum Pseudomonadota; class Gammaproteobacteria; order Pseudomonadales; family Azotimanducaceae; genus JASMJM01. The sequence goes on from JASMJM010000101.1 coordinate 31,523, forward strand.
CGAGTGGATCGCTTTCCATGGAATCGACGGGTGCTGGTGTCTCCCCGGCCAGTATACTGTTGTCGGCAGGCGATACCAGTCATTGGTCCATGGGTAGGAGAGCCTATCTGATTCGAAACAGTGGCTGTGGACGATCGATAGAGGATTGATAACTGTGAGAGAACAGCTTGAAACCTGCCAGGGCGGCCGTCAGGTCTTGTCCCTCGGCGAGCTGGTAGGCATTGAAGCCACAACGGTGCATCTGTTCCATCTGGTCCCGCCGAACGTCACCAACCGCCCGTAACTCCCCCTGGTAAGCGTGCACTCTGCGCAGCAGAGTGGCACTGGAATAGGGTCTGCCGTCCGAAAAGACCGGAAAATTGAGTGCGATAAGCGCGATGTCGGCCAGGTCATCAACGATCAGCCGCGGATCTTCGTCACTGTTCAACCACACGCCTACATCTGTATCCGGCGCAGGCTTTCGACCTCTGCTGAGCCAGTCGGACAAAGGCACGATCGTATGTGGCTGCTGATCCCCCGGGACATCTTCGTCCAGTAGGATCCACTCGTCATCGACAATGCTGCCATCGCGTATTATTTTGGGCACCACTTACTCCTTGGCGTAAACTGCAGCCTTGAAGGGATCCAGACCAACCCTTCTGACCGCGTTGATAAAGGGCTCTCCCTCGCGGCGTGTATCCAGGTACACCGTAAGGATGGTAGCTATGACATCCGCTATGTCGTCTTCGCGAAAGGAAGGTCCCAAGATCCTACCGAGAGATGCATCTTCATAGGATGAACCGCCGAGGGAGACCTGAAAGTAGCCGACACCCTTCTTATCAACGCCCAGGATTCCAATATTACCTACGTGGTGGTGACCGCAGGCATTCATGCAGCCGGAGATGTTGAGGTCGATATCGCCCAGATCATGTAGATAGTCAAGGTCGTTGAAACGGCGTTGGATGGCTTCTGCCACCGGCAGCGATTTGGCGTTCGCCAATGAACAGAAGTCGCCACCCGGACAGCAGATCATGTCCGTTAGAAGCCCCAGGTTGGGAGCTCCGAGATCCGCATCTCGGAGCTGCTGCCAGAGTTCATGCAGGTCACTTTTCTTGACGTCGGCCAGCACCAGGTTCTGCTCATGGCTGACCCTGATCTCGCCGAAGCTGTATCTGTCTGCCAGATCAGCAACCAGTTCCATCTGTTCGTCGCTGACATCTCCCGGTGCAACCCCGCCGCGACTCAGGGCCAGCGTTACGATGGCGTAGCCCGGTTGCTTGTGCTCACCGACATTGCGCAGCGTCCAATTCTTGAAGCCGGAATCATCACTGATTCGGCTGGCCAATTGATCGCACTCATCCGACAGTTCCTGGTAGGCGGGAGCGGTGAAGCAGGCTTGCACTCTTGCGAATTCTGCATCGGTTATAGTGACGGCTCCATCCTTCAGAGCGGCCCAATCCTCTTCAACTTTTTCTGCAAAGACTTTCGGGGTCATGGCGCGCACCAGGATTTTGATGCGAGCTTTGAACTTGTTGTCCCGGCGGCCAAGTCGATTGTAGACCCTCAAGATGGACTCGAGATAAGTAAGCAGATGTTGTTTTGGGAGAAACTCACGGATGACACTGCCGATCACCGGCGTGCGCCCCAATCCTCCGCCAACGAGGATCTGAAAGCCTACTTCCTGTTGACTGTTCCTGACCAGGTTGATGCCAATATCGTGAACCTGGACAGCCGCACGGTCGTGTTCACAACCCGATACGGCAATCTTGAATTTTCTCGGCAGCCAATTGAATTCGGGGTGGAACGTCGACCATTGACGAATCAACTCACAGTATGGGCGACTGTCCTCGAGCTCATCTGCGGACACGCCGGCAAATTGATCAGTGGTGGTGTTTCGAATGCAACTGCCGCTGGTCTGAATCGGATGCATCTGTACGGTAGCCAATTCTGCCGAGATGTCCGGTACCTTCGCCAGTTCCGGCCAGTTAAATTGAATGTTCTGACGGGTGGTAAAATGGCCATAGCCCTTGTCATAGTCACGGCTAAGCTGCGCCAGTTTTCTGAGCTGTGTAGACGACAACATGCCGTAGGGGATGCAGATCCTGAACATGGGTGCCAGGCGTTGAACATACAAACCATTGCGCAAACGAAGCTGCAGAAATTCATCGTCAGGAATTTCGCCGCGAAGGAATCGATCGGTTTGATCTCGGTACTGTGCTGCTCTCTCCTCGATCAATTGCTGATCGTAAGCGTCATATTTATACATGCAGTCTTGTCCCGATACGAGGTGCTTTTGCCCCACTTGGCTTGGATCTAAAATTCGCCAGTGTATTCTAAAAAGCCAAACGTTACAGTCAAGCGAGCCACGGAAGAATAGGGCATTTAATCTATCCATAGATTAGCCAGAAATAAGTGTCAGCACTCTCTGGTGGGCAGCATCGACCTGCCCGTCTCAGCCATGTGGGATCAGAATGCCGGGTGGAACCTGGGCGGCCCCACCTACGCGCCTGACCTAGGCGGCCCGACCTACCTATACTCGAGCTGAGGCGACAACCACTTTTCCGCTTCCATCCGGTCGATCTTCTTTCTTGCCGCATAGCTGTCGATCTGATCCCGGGCGATCTTTCCCAGACCGAAATAGCGTGCCTCGGGATGAGAAAAATAGAATCCGCAAACGGACGCAGCCGGGTGCATGGCGTAGTGCTCGGTCAGAGATACCCCGGTCCGGGTTTCAGCATCGAGTAGAGCAAACAGAGTGGCTTTCTGCGTATGGTCCGGACAGGCCGGATAACCGGGTGCCGGGCGAATACCACGGTAGGCCTCCTTAATCAGCTGCTCATTGCTCAGATCTTCTGCGCGAGCGTATCCCCAGAACTCTTTCCTGACCCTTTGATGCATTGCTTCCGCCAGTGCTTCGGCCAGGCGATCCGCCAGAGCCTTGACCAGTATGCTGCTGTAGTCATCGCCGTTGTCCTCATACTGCTTCACCAGATCCGCGACGCCTATACCGGTAGTAACCACAAAGCCACCCAGATAATCGTCCAAGTCAAGCTGCCTGGGTGCGATGAAATCAGCCAGACTCTGGTTTGGGCCACCGCCCGGTTTGCGCATCTGTTGTCTCAGGAAGTGAATGCGAGCAACCACATCCGACTTTGATTCGTCAGCGTAGAGCTCGATGTCGTCATCATCCACCTGGGCAACCGGCCAGAAGCCGATTACCGCTTTGGCCTGAATTGTCTTCTCTGCAATTAACTTTGCCAGCATCTGCTGTGCATCGTCATAGAGATTGCTGGCAGCTTCACCAACGACGTCATCCATCAGGATCTGGGGGAACTTGCCAGCCAGCTCCCAGGCCAGGAAGAAAGGCGTCCAATCGATTATTCCCAACAGTTCATTTAAGGGGTAGTCATCGAACACCTTGGTACCGGTGAAGCTGGGAGCAGGCGGCACATAGCCGTTCCAGTCAGCATCTAGTTTGTTGGCTACCGCGTCCGGGTAGGTCAGAAGCTCTCTGCGGGGCCGGTTCCGGCTGCGCTCCCGGATCTTGGCAAATTCCTCTCGCTGTGTAGCAGCGAAGTCGCTCTTCGACTCTTTGCTTAGCAGAGACGCCGCCAGTTGTACGGCCCTCGAAGCATCCGGCACATAGACGGTACTGTCCCGGCTGTAACAGGGCTCGACTTTTACGGCCGTGTGCGCTTTGGACGTAGTTGCCCCGCCGATCAAAAGAGGAACGTCGAAGTTCAGTCTCTCCATCTCGCTGGCAACGTGTGTCATCTCATCCAAAGAAGGGGTGATCAATCCACTCAGACCGATGATGTCCACCTGCTGCTCCTTTGCGGTTTTAAGGATCTGCTCACAGGGAACCATCACGCCCAGGTCGATCACTTCGTAGTTGTTACACTGCAGTACGATGCCGACGATATTCTTGCCGATGTCGTGAACGTCACCCTTAACGGTCGCGAGCAGTATCTTGGACTTGGTCAGCGCATGGCTTTGCTTCAGTTCATCGATAAATGGGGTCAGGTAAGTCACCGCCTTTTTCATGACCCGAGCACTTTTCACCACCTGGGGCAGGAACATCTTACCTGCGCCGAATAGATCTCCCACCCGTTCCATGCCAGCCATGAGCGGACCTTCGATCACATCTATGGGGCTGGCGCTCTTCTGTCTTGCCTCCTCTGTGTCTTCAGTGATGAAGTTGGCGAACCCTTTCACCAGAGAATGGCTGAGTCGCTCCTCTACCGGCGCATCGCGCCAGCTCAGATCCTCACGGTCGTTGTTTGCTTCTCCGGTAGCCGTGAATTTCGATGCGATCTGCAGTAACCGTTCCGTTGCATCAGGACGTCGATTGAGCACGACGTCCTCGACCCTGTCTCGGAGTTCGGTGGGGATCTCTGCGTAGATAGCCAACTGACCGGCATTGACGATACCCATGGTCAGGCCCGCCCTGATGGCGTGATAGAGAAAAACGGCATGGATGGCTTCGCGGACCTGGTTATTACCACGAAACGAAAACGAAACGTTGCTGATGCCTCCCGAGATCAAACAGCCTGGCAGGTTCTTCTTGATATAGGCACAGCATTCGATGTAGTCCCGGGCGTAATTGTTGTGCTCTTCGATGCCCGTGGCGATGGCCAGGACGTTTGGATCGAAGATGATGTCGTGCGGCTCGAATCCCACCCTCTGCACCAGCAGGTGGTAGGATCTTTCGCAGATGGCGATCCTTCGTTGCACCGTGTCAGCTTGTCCCGTTTCGTCGAACGCCATGACGATCACTACTGCACCATATTTGCGACACAGACTGGCCTGACGGATAAACTCATCTTCGCCCGCTTTGAGACTGATGGAGTTCACGACCGATTTACCCGGCAGGCACTTCAGGCCTGCCTCGATGACTTCCCAATTGGATGAGTCCACCATCACCGGCACCTTGCAGATATCCGGTTCTGCTGCAATCAGGTTCAGATAGTGGATCATGGCCGCTTTGGAATCGAGCAATCCCTCATCCATATTGATGTCGATAATCTGTGCGCCATTTCTAACTTGCTGGGAGGCAATGTCGAGGGCGGTGGCATAGTCCTCTTCCCGGATCAAACGTGCGAATCTTGCCGAACCTGTAATATTGGTGCGCTCGCCGACATTGACAAAGAGGGAGTCTGCGTCGATCCGGCACACTTCAAGGCCGCTCAAGCGGGAGGCGGCTGGGACGGAAGGCTTGCTGCGCGGCGGATAATGGCGAGCCAACTCTGCAATCGCCTTGATGTGCACTGGCGTAGTCCCGCAACAGCCACCGACGATGTTAAGCAGTCCGCTTCGCATGTACTCTTCGAGGGTAGCGGCGATCTCGGCGACGGTCTCGTCATAGCCCCCGAACTCATTGGGCAGACCTAAATTGGGATGAGCACTCACGTAGGTGTCCGACAACCTGGCCAATTCTTCAATATAGGGTCTGAGCTCGGTTGCTCCCAAGGAGCAGTTCAACCCTACACTGATGGGATTGGCATGCGTAACCGACACCTGGAAAGCTTCGATTGTCTGCCCCCATAACAAGCGACCACTGGCGTCGGTGATCGACCCGGAGATCATCAACGGCAGTTCCACGCCAGCTTTATCGAAACAGTTCAGAATGGCAAAGATGGCAGCTTTTGCATTGAGCGTATCGAAGATGGTTTCAATCATGATGATATCCACACCACCTTCAATCAGTGCACTGGTCGCTTCAGCGTAGATGGTCACTAACTGGTCGAAGCTCACGTTGCGAAATGCAGGATCACTTACCTTCGGCGACAGACTGGCTGATCGAGTGGTAGGGCCCAGCAGTCCAGCCACAAATCTGGGTCTATCCGGGTGCTGTGCCTCAACTTCATCGGCAGCCTGTCGGGCCAGGCGCGCCGCAGCCAGGCACATGTCTTGAACCCGATCCTGCAGGGCAAAGTCGGACTGGGAAATTGCATTGGCGCTAAAGGTATTGGTGCTGATGATGTCCGCACCTGCCTGCAGGTAATCATGGTGGGTGTTGCTGACAATTTGGGGCTGGCTCAAGGAGAGGATTTCGTAATCACCCTTGACCTCCTGCGGGTGATTCCGGAGGGTCTCTCCTCTGAACTCCTGCTCACTCAGCCCATGGCTCTGTAGGAGCGTTCCCATGGCGCCATCCAGAACCAGAATGCGTTGATCCAGTTGTTCTTGCAGCAATATTGAGCGTGGTGATGTCTTATTCATTGGGGTTGTTTGTGTGTCTTGGCTAGATGCCGGCTATCATAGCAACGATGGCGCGCAGCCACGGTGATCATCCATACCGATCAGTATGAATAGCATTCATATCATGCCACTGAAACCCTATCCGTAGATGGGTCGGTCCTATGTAATAGTGGTTACAGGATCACATATTTCCACAGTAAAATTAGGGATTTAAAGCGATAGAAAGTGCCAGGGCTATCACGTAGAATCTCGCTGGTTCAATCAATTCAGGTGTCATCATGATCGAAATTACAGATCCCGCTCGGGAATATCTTGTCGAATTACTGGCAAAGCAGGACGACAAAGAGGTCGGCATACGGGTGTTCATAACCGACCCAGGTACCCCCAGGGCGGAAACCTGTCTGGCCTACTGCACTAAAGGCGAGCAGCAGGAAGGCGATCAGAGTGTGCAGTTCGACGGCTTTACCGCCTGGTTCGAAGAGCGCAGCATACCGTTTCTGAAGGACGGCGTGGTGGATTACGCCAAGGATCGCATGGGTGGTCAACTCACCATCAAGGCACCGAACTCCAGAGTACCGCAGATATCGGATGACAGCCCTTTGGCCGACAGGATTAACTATGTCCTGTTCAACGAGATCAATCCTTCCCTGGCTTCACACGGCGGCATGGTATCCCTGATTGAAGTCGTTGATGACGACATCGCAGTATTACAGTTTGGCGGCGGCTGCCAGGGTTGCGGAATGGTGGATGTCACCTTGAAAGATGGCGTTGAAAAAGCCCTGCTGGAGCAACTTCCTCAGCTTAAAGCTGTGAGAGACGTTACCGATCACTCGGTTACTGAAAACGCCTTCTACAAATAGCCTTCGATATATCGAAGATACTTCCGATTCAGGTCCATCAACCGGCTTGAGCTGACAGTTCATCATCTGTCACTGACGGGCGTGGCGTGGTGCGTCCAGGAAGCAGTGTCCTTACCTTGTCCCGCAAGTCCAGCAGCATCTTCTCGGTGGTTTCAAAACTGACGCAGGCATCGGTCACGGAAACCCCATACTTCAGGTCATCCCTGTTGTCGGGTATTGCTTGATTGCCTTCGTTGATATTGCTTTCTACCATAAAGCCGATAATTGACTGATTCCCCTCGATAATCTGGTTGGCGGCATCCGCCATGACGATGGGCTGTCTGGAGTAATCTTTGTTTGAATTGGCGTGGCTGCAGTCGATCATGATATTTGGCGTGATGCCTGCGTTTATCAATCGGCTTTCACAATCGATCACATTCCGGGCCTCGTAATTGATCTTCCCACCGCCTCCCCGCAACACGATGTGAGCGTATCGATTCCCTCTGGTGTGTATCACTGCAACTTCGCCCTGGTGATTAATACCGAGAAAACGATGCGGCGCCGTCACGGATTGCAGGGCGTTGATGGCCACATCCAAACCGCCATCTGTACCATTTTTGAAACCGACCACCGAGGAGAGACCACTTGCCATTTCTCGGTGAGTCTGCGACTCGGTGGTTCGGGCGCCGATGGCGGACCAGGCGATTATATCCTGCAAATACTGGGGCGAAACCGGATCCAATGCTTCCGTAGAAGTCGGCATTCCCAACTCCAAGAGATCCAAAAGCAGCTTGCGCCCTCGATGTAAACCCACCTCAATGTTGAATGAATCGTCCATGAAAGGATCGTTGATGAACCCCTTCCAACCAACGGTTGTCCTGGGTTTCTCGAAGTACACCCGCATAACGAGGTAGAGGGTATCTGCAACTCTATCGGAAAGTTCCTTGAGGCGCCTGGCATAATCGAGGGCTGCATCTAAGTCGTGAATGGAGCAGGGACCAACGATGACGAAGAGGCGCTGATCCTCTCTTTGCAGTATCCTCTTGATGGCAATCCTGGCTTCTCGAATGGTGTCCAAGGCGTTACCGTCAAGGGGCAGCTTGCTTTTCAATTGTTCCGGTGTGATGAGGGTATCTTGGCTTAACACGTTCAGATCATCCGTCTTTGTTTGAGTCATAATCTCTTCTCGCCTGGGTTCTCCGTTGGTTGGCAAGGGGCAAAAAAAACCCCGATCTGCAAACCGCCAATCGGGGTATTTCCGGAAGGCGGTGTAGAGCGCCTTCCCATTTGTTGGATTACGGCGACCTATCGAGTATCCATAAAATAGCGATAACCAAGTTTTTCTCCCAGCCACCAGTTAGCCAGCCCTGTGCAGGCAGCAATGGCTGGGCTGGTAAATAATCTGGGATCGATCGGTCGTCTAATCATGGCGCACATAATAGATCAGAAAGAAAACATATGGAAGAGGCTATTGTTTAGGGAGCGATCTGAGACAAAGGCTGGTGTTATCATACGACTGGATGCACTTGTCTGGGAATTGAGGGAAGAGTAGTGCCCCTATCAGTTGGTAAATTGCCGCAAGCTGTTTTGGATAGACTATTGAGACAGATTAGGGTGCTGGATCCACGGGTGATTGTCGGACCGAGGGTAGGGGAGGATGCAGCCGTCTTGGATGCAGGTGGTGGTAATCTCCTCATCGCAACGACAGATCCAATAACTTTTGCCACGGAGAGAATTGGCTGGTACTGCGTCAACATCAATGCCAACGACATCGCGGCGACGGGCGGCACACCGAGATGGTTTATGGCCACTCTGTTGCTGCCGGAAAGTCAGTCTGAAGAGCAAGTTGAATCGATATTCACGGACATAGTGGATTCCTGCCGGAAACTCGACGTGAGCCTTATCGGCGGGCATACGGAAATTACCAGTGGACTTGATCGCCCGATCCTGGTTGGTCAGATGTTGGGAGAAGTGGCCAAGGATCGACTGGTAACTTCTGCCGGTGCAGGAGTTGGTGACGTGGTGGTGCTTACCAAAGGTATCGCCATCGAGGGTACTGCGATCATCGCCAATGAAATGCATGACCTCAGCAGGAATCTGTTGGCTGGTAAAGGTTGGCAGAAGGCCAAGCAGTTCCTGAACGATCCGGGTATCAGTGTCGTTAGGGATGCAAGGATCGCACTCGCTAGTAGTGATGTCCACGCCATGCATGATCCCACCGAGGGGGGCGTGGCGACGGCTTTGCACGAAATGGCCAGAGCAGCCGGAGTGGGCTTCGTTATTGACGCAGAGGCAATTCCCGTATTTCCCGAAACCGCACTGCTGTGCAACCATCTGCAACTGGATCCCCTTGGACTGATTTCTTCGGGTGCATTGCTGGTAATCTGTTCAGCAAGTGAGGCCAAGAGAGCGGCGGCGGCACTTCGTAAGGAGAGCATAGCGGCGAACATCATCGGCAGGGTCGTGGATCAAGCTGAGGGTCTCAAACTGAAGGACAAATCCGGGCTGCGGGATCTGCCCATCTTTGAGCAGGATGAGATCACCAAAGTCTTGAACTGAATCGGACCTCAGTTGAGACCTCGCCTTTCCAACAGGGGGGCTATGTTGGGTTCCGCGCCTCGAAAGAGCCTGTACAACGTCATGGCATCCTCGGTGTCCCCTCGTGACAGCACTGTATTGCGGAAGTGGTCACCATTTTCCCGTTTCAATCCGCCGTTCTCCACAAACCAATCGACCGTATCGGCGTCTAGTACTTCGCTCCAAATATAGGAATAGTAGCCGGCTGAATAACCACTGATGATGTGCGAAAAATAGGTGCTGCGATAACGGGGTGGCACAGCGCTCAAAGCGACACCTGCTTTTGCCAATACGTTGGCTTCAAAATTCAGCAGGTCTTCCGCGTCGGGCAATTCACTCGGCTGTAATTGGTGCCACGCTTGATCGAGGAGTGATGCAGCCAGGTATTCGGTCGTGGCAAAGCCTTGATTGAACCTTCGAGCGGCCGTTACCTTGTCCAGCAACGCTACCGGCATGGGCACGCCAGTCGCATAATGACGCGTATAGTTTTTCAGGATATCCGGCCACATTGCCCACATTTCATTAACTTGCGATGGGAACTCCACGAAATCTCTGGGTACGGAAGTGCCCGAAAAGGAGGGATAGCGGACGTTGGAGAACATGCCATGCAGTGCGTGACCAAATTCATGGAACATGGTAGTCACTTCGTCAAATGTCAATAGCGTGGCTTCCCCTTGCGCCGGTTTGGGAATGTTCAGGTGATTGGCGACTACAGGTCTTGTATTCAATAAGTCCGATTGGGACACATAGGCATTCATCCAGGCACCACCGCGTTTGGAAGGGCGTGCGTAAAAGTCAGCCAGGAAGATCGCCAACCGGGTGCCGTCGTTATCCAGGACATCAAATACACGAACATCTTCCTGATAGAGGGGTAGGTCAGTTCGCTCCTCAAAGCTTAAGCCATACAGGCGGGATGCCGCGTAGAAAACACCATTGTGGAGTACCGAGTTCAGTTCAAAATAGGGTCGCAGCTCCGATTCATCATAATCATAGCGAACTCGGCGCACCTTTTCCGAATAGAAGTCCCAATCCCAAGAGGCCAATTCGAAGTCGTTGCCGTCCTTCCTGATCATCTGTTGCAGTGCCTCGGCCTCGCGACGAGCGTTTGCTACGGCAGGCAGCGTCAGCTCCTCAAGCCGCTGATTGACCGCATCCACCGTAAGTGCAGTCTGATCATCGAGGACATAGTCGGCGTGGGTGTCAAAACCCAACAGCAGTGCACGTTCCGCCCGTAGCCTCGCAATCCTGGTCAGAATGCTGCGGTTGTCAAAGTCGCCGCCTCGGCTGCCACGGGAAAGAGAAGCCTTGTGGATTCGCTCCCGCAGGCCACGATTCTCCAAGTAGGAGAGCGATGGTTGACCACTTGTGTTCAGCAACGGGATGACATATTTTCCACTCAGATCGCGAGCACTGGCCTTCTCCGCTGCGCTCTGAATAACGGTATCTGAGCAGCCCGCAAGTTCCTGGCGGGAATCGATAACAATCGCCAACTCATTGACTTCTTTCAATACGTTCTGGCTGAACGCCGTCTGTAGTCGCGCGGTTTGTGCATTGTTGACGCGCAGGCGTTCCTTGTTGGCTTCGGACAAGAGGGCACCGGCACGGACAAACCTACGATAATACTCCTCAATCAGGCGTTTGCTTTCGGCGTCCAGGGGCAGCTCAGCACGCTGCTCGTATATATGCTGAATTCGCTTGAACAGCGTTTCATTTAGGAGGATCTTGTCTTTGTGAGCCGCTAACTTGGGCGCCAATTCGGAGCGAATCGCTTCCAGTTCATCGTTGGTGTGGGCCGAAACGAGATTGAAAAACACCGGCCTCACCCGCTGCAGCAACTGTCCGGATTTCTCCATGGCCACGATGGTGTTTTCAAACGTGGCGTCTGCGCTTTGCCTGGCAATCACGTCTGTCTCGGCCAATTCTTCCGCCATACCACGCTCGAATGCAGGGGAGTAATGCGCCGTTGTGATCTTGTCAAATTGCGGGTAGAAAAAATCCAGTTGGCTACGCTTGAAAAATGGGTTGCTCATGGCGGATCCCGGACCGGTGGCTGTGTGCCCAGTCGGCTGTGAATTTGAGCAGCAAGTCAGCAGGCTCAGCACTACGAGCCAACGGACGAACACGGTTCTTTCAGCTGACATGCTTTTCTCTAAGTGGCGGAGCCGCCTCGACAAAAGTCAGCAATGCTGCGTGCGGTTTCTCGACTGATGTCCGGACAAGCCAGCGGCAGTGTATCGGCGCCATGGATGGTGCCCATAACCTGGCGACAGGACGCTCGAACACCTGCCCTCAGAAGTAGTCGGTAGAAGTTGATGCCTTCATCGCGCAGCGGATCACACTCGTTCACGCTGATCACTGTTGGCACCAGTCCCCGCACGTCATCCACGGTTGCGAAGCCGGGCCATGCCAACGGATTCTTGCGGTCAAGTTCCTCGATCCCATAAGCCATGGCGCCACGGTTATTGTGCAGGTCCAGCATGATGCCATTGTTTTTGATGGACGAAGGATTTTCGTCCAGGGGCCAGGTGCCAGCTATGTATGGGCAGAGAGCATAGAGTCCCTGGATCAGGTCGAGATTGCCTTCCCTGAGCAGTCGCAATCCGCAAGCGAGGGTGAGATTGCCGCCGCCGCTTTCGCCTGCTATGACGATACGACTCCTGTCGATCTGTAAGTCATCACTGTTGTCGGACACCCACTGCAGTCCCGACATGCAGTCGTTCAGACCGGCCGGATAAGGTGCAACTTCTGACGCAGACGAGGGCGTTAAGGCGTTGCGAAAGTCGACCATGGCGACCGCTACACCCTGACGAGCGATGGTCCGACCCCAGGCGCGGTAGTTGCCATCGTAACATGACATGGACTGCATTCCGCCCCCGTGGATGTAGTAGACACATGGCACCGCTTCGCCGGCATCTGGAATAATGAACTGAATGTTGATGGAATTGCCATCTGGCGCCGAGCTGAATTCTTTGGTGCTGATGGTCAGGCCTTCAGACGGGGCAATCTCCTCGGTATCGCACATAGCAAAGAAGGCCTTCATACCTTCTTGTGCGGCTTTGGCTTCCTCTGTGTTGGCAGCCCGCACGAGTTCCTCACGACTTGACGCGTCACCCGGATTTTCCATGCTGGGCATGGCGCCAAATAACTCCTTCAGACGGGGATCAATTCTCGGGTCGTCGGTTAACTTCGACATGTTTTCTCCTCAGAGTGGTTACGACCGGATCTTGGTTACAGTAGGCATTCCCAACGTGGTTCTCGGCCTGCCAAACTAACTGCTTAATGCTGCAATTCTATCGTGATATCCTTAGCCGACAAAGGGAATCATTATGAAAGCGATCTTGTTTGTACAGCTGTTAGTCATTTCGCTGGCAGGTTCTGCCGCCGAAGATTTCGCCGGCCCGGTAAGGCTGATTGGTAACGTGGAGCACGCCCCCATCAACGAGATGAGCGGCATAGTGAAGAGTCGCCGCTTTGACGGTGTTTACTGGGTCCACAATGACAGTGGTGATGCGGCCAGGATTTTTGCAGTAAACAGAACGGGCAAGGTGATCATCCCTCAGTATGTACAGCAGTCCTTTTACGGCGAGACAGTGCAAGCGGGCAAGGAAGTGTGGCCTGGTCTGGAAATACTGTTAGCCGCCAATCAGGACTGGGAGGACATCGCTGTCGATGATGAATATATCTACATTGCAGATGCGGGCAACAACGGCAACGCCCGCCGGGACATGGGCGTCTATATTCTGTATGAGCCCAACCCGAGGCAGATCCTTAGCTCGCGCATCTTGAAATATCTGCCCATCAGATATCCCGAGCAGCAGGAGTATCCGGCCAAAGTATGGCATTACGACAACGAGGGGATGTTTTTTTGGAATGACAGACTCTACTTCCTGTCGAAACATCGCAAGCCGGGCCAGATAGCGGGGTGGGAAGCGGGCGCTGTACTGTACCGGTTGGATACAGAGCATATCGATCGGGTCAATCTACTGGAACGAGTCGATGACAATCAGGACATCACGCTGGCGACCGGTGCGGACGTCTCTCCGAACGGAGCCAAGCTGGCCATCCTGAGTTACACAGCTCTGTGGCTATTCGACCAGCCGAGACGTGGAGACAAGTGGCTGTCGGGCCAGGCGTACAAGCTGGATATCAATCTCGCTCATACCAAACAAGCGGAAGCAGTCTGCTGGGATGACGATGATACGCTACTGATAACCAATGAAGGCGGGGAAATCTTTGAGGTGAAGATCGCTGACATCCCTGCGCTCTAAAGACAGCGAGTGGCTTCAGCCGGCGAAACCAAAGATGCTTTGTAGGCGGGGATCAGGACCGATGCCTGCCCGACCAGCATGACAAAAACGATTCCCCAACTGGTGACCATCAAATCCGCCCGCCCCAAACCCAGGTCTGACATCACCACATTCAACGGGATGGCCAGAGCGCAGCCGAGGATAATGCCGGTTCCGGTGGTCAGCAGATTCTCCAGGAAGAAGTAACGCACGATCGCTGTGCGCGTCGCACCCAGCGCGCGGCGTGTGCCGATCTGTTTAATCCGCTTGGTTACCGCAAAGGAGGCCATGCCGTAGATTCCAAGGGCGGTGGTCACCACAAGCAGGCCGCTGATGCAGAGTAGCACCAGGCCACCATAGGCCTGCAGGCCGGTAGCATTGGCCAGATTGTCAGTGAGGGGATTGATCTGATTGATGTCCCGGCCCTCATTGAGGGCGAGCAGTTTCTCCTCGATTTCCGCAATCAGTGGGTCGACCAACCCCGGTTCCGTTCTCACCAGATAGGTGGAACTCGCTCTCTTGCCTGAGTTGTAACCGGGAAAGAACATGCTCATCTGAGAGTCACCAAGAATTGGATTCCTGCCCCTGAACACGTCGACAACACCGATGATCGTTTTCTTCAGTCCTACGGCGTACACGGTCTTGCCTACCGCGGGCTCATCCCCAAAAAGGTGATGGGCCAGCTTACTGGTAATCACGCCGATCTGCGGAAGTGTTTCGTCGCTGGGAGGCCAGGAGGAGTAGAATATTTCCTCGGGCAGGAAGTTACGTCCTTCGACTATCTCGATACCCAGGGTATCGAAGGTATGCTCATCAGCTGAAAATGTTCCGGCACTGGTGCCGGTATTGCTGTCACGACCGTCCGCGTATATGCCGTTATTACTGCCGATATCACCGGGGATAGAGTTGAGGGTGGTGGCGTTGACAACGCCGGGAATGTGACGAAGATAATCGAGATCTTCCCGCAGGCGCGCTTGCATATAGGACTCTTCGTTGAACTGCGGATCGAAGGGAATGGACAAGATCGCGATGATATTCTGACTATCCATGCCGTTGGGTTCGTCGATTATCTCTCTGGATCTCTTTACCAGTGCCAGTGCATTTACGAGTACGGCAAGGGTGATGGCTACCTGCAGGGCGAGCAGCACAAACGCCGCCTTGTTGTGTATCAAGGACTTCAGGATGTGCGGGATTTCCATCGGCCGATCCCTCGACTATTCCGTACTGAGATAGATGGCCGGCGCTGCGCTGCAGGCACGCCAGGCAGGCAACAGACCCGCCACCAGACCGGCCAGCAGAGACACCCCGAGCGCTACCCCCAACAGGTAGCCATCCAGGGAGAACAGGGTTTCCAACAGATCGAATCTGGCTCGGATAATGGTGAGTACAAGCTGGCTTATGCCGAGCCCCAACAGTCCCCCCAGCAGACCCAGCAGCGCCACTTCAAAGAGGTGTTGGCGAAAGATAGCGGATCTCGGTGCGCCGAGTGCACGTCGAACACTGACCTCGTGCATCCGTCCCAGGAATTTGCCCAGCAGCATACCTACCAGATTGATGATGCAGACAAACAGATAGAGTATGCCGAGGATCAGAAATACCAGTGCCGGACCATTTAGGGGGTAGGTGACCGCCTTGATCCATGTCATCACATCATAGACCCGATTATTCAACGGTCGTTGAAAACGGCCGACCTTCTTCTGTTCAGTGGCATAGCTATCAAGGAAGTCGAGGTATTGCGCCTTTTGCTCGTTGCTGTCGAGCTGTGCCCAGAACTGCAACCAGGTCGACTCTGACTGCAACCAGTTTTCAAACCCGGGATCCCAGCGCTTCCAGCCCATATCTGCGCCGTTATTGCCGAGCTGCATTCTTTCAAAAAAGTGAAACGGGATGAAGACGTCAGCCGGCGGGCTCACGCCAAGCCCAAGGGTCATGAAGTTGTAAAAAAGCGGCGTAGGTCGCCATCGATCCATCACCCCGACGATGGTAAACAGAGTCCCATTCAGGTCGATGCTGTTGCCGATACTATCCGCGCCGCCAAACAACCGGTCGTTGGTTTCGGAGCTGATGACTACCACGGGATCCGGACCCTCGTCCGACGCGGAAGCCCATCCACCGCCGTACACAAATGGCGTATCGAACATGGGAAAGAAACCGCTGAAGGTGACTCTGGCAGTGACGCGAAATGGTCGCTTGATGCTGGGGTGAGGGTCGGCTGGTTGCAGATACATGACCGACTGAAACATCGCAGCATGGTACGTAGGGACGTCGGACGTCATCAAATTCATGGCGTCGATGTAAGTCATCATGTAGGGTGGTTCACCGGAGCGCCAAACGCCCTGGCTGGGTTCGCCGTTCAGGTCCCAGGCATCCACCAGAACACGGTATACCTGCTCGGATTTCTGCGGCAAGGGATTGCGCTCCAGCAGATGGTAAGCCGTCAACAGAATCATAAATACGCCGATACCCAAGCCGATAGCAGCGATGATTAGCACGCTCAGCACCGGATTTCGCCTGATGCTGAGCAGCGCTAGTTTCAAGTCATAGCGCATGGTTAGTTTTCGGGTTTTACCGCCGTAGTTACATCCGTCACCCGCCCGTCCACTATGTGCACCTGCCTCTGAGCTCTGCTGGCAAGATCGTGTTCGTGGGTTACCATCAGAATGGTGGTGCCGGATCGATTGATATCGGTGATCAGGTCCAATACCTGTCCTGCCATTTCTGAATCCAGATTACCGGTGGGCTCGTCAGCTAACAGGAATCGTGGCTCGCCTGCCAGGGCACGTGCGATTGCCACCCGCTGCTGCTGGCCGCCGGACAACTGACTGGGCAGATGCTTCATGCGGGTCGACAGGCCCACCAGTTCCAGGGCATTGTCGATTCTTTTTTTTCGTTCCTTGCCGTTAAAGCCACGATAGCGCAGCGGCACATCCACATTGTCGAACAGATTGAGATCTGGAATCAGATTGAAACTTTGAAAGATAAAACCGATCTTCTCATTGCGAAGGTGAGATCGTTCCCTGTCATTTAGTTTACTGACATCCTGGCCATCCATTTCGTAAGTACCGGATTCGAAAGTTTCCAGCAGGCCGGCAATATTCAAGAAAGTGGTCTTGCCGGATCCCGAAGGGCCGCTGATGGAAACGAAATCTCCTTCAGCCACTTCCAGGTTAAAGCCCCTCAGAGCATGTGTTTCCACCAGCTCCGTACGGAATATTTTGGTGATGTCCGACATGGAAAGCATATGTGCCCACCCTTGTTGCAGATAATTCGTCTTCAGGCGAGTACCCTTGTTGGGACTGATTTCGCCATAGCTAATTCGTTAGATATACGACATCGGAGTCCTCAAACTCGCGTGTATTGGAGATGATAATGACCTGATTCTCCTCGAGTCCCGATAGGATCTCCACATTGGCAACGCTGGTTACGCCGATACGGATGGGCTGTTTCTGAGCCAGGTCGTTTTCAACTAGATAAGCGAACCGCCCACCGCCACTTTCCAGGAAGGGCCCTCTTTTGACCATCAGCACGTCAGCTCGAGACTCCAGCAGGATGCGGGCCGATACCCTTTGATTCTGTTTCAGGTTTGATGGAGTTTCATCTGTAAACCTGACCTTGGTGGTGATTTGACTGTTGACAACCTCCGGCGATATGGATACCAGACGACCGGGATAGAGGATGCCACTGTGACTGATCTCTGCGTCCAGGCCGATTTCGAGGCCGCTTGAAAAGTTGTCAGGAACCTGCAGTTCAATTTCGAATGCGGTCAGATCAACCACCGTTACAAGGGGTTGGTTCTTGATAACTGCATCCTTGTTTTCCACTGCCAGATTGCCGACGATGCCAGTCACAGGCGACGTCATTGACAGCTCGTAAACCTGACGAGTGAGTTCCTTCACCTTGAGTTTCTGTCTATCTATCTGCAATTGGGCTGTTTGCAGTTCGAACTGCAGACTTTCCGTCTGCAATTTAGCATCCTGGGTCGAGTGTTTGAACATCAGTTCAGCGGTCGCGACGTCGTCGTTCGCCTTGTCATAGTCAAACTCACTGATTGCTTCCTTGGCATGGGCTGCTTCTGCCCGTCGCAGTTCGCGTCGGGCCGCCACCAATGCTACCTCGGCGAGATCGATGGTCTGCTGGTTTTGCAGATCAGTCTTGCTGGCCTGAATCTGTTTCCTGCTGAATTCCGTTTCTGCGCTTTGCAGCGCAGAGATCTCTTGCTCCAACTGATTCTTGAGTTCCGGACTTTCGACTTCCGCAATCAACTGTCCCTTGGCTACCGAGTCACCCGCTTCAACCACCAGAGTGACGACTCCTGCGGCAGGACTGAATAATGTCGGTTTGATAGCGGCAACCACTTTACCTTGGGCGGATACGTCCCTGACCAGCGTACCCCGATTGACCGTCGATAAACGTAACCGTTCTCTGGAGATCGATTGTTCCGCACTCGCCCAACGCTGGTAGGATGGGTACACAAACACGCTGGATAGGGTCATAAGCCCAATGATGCTCCCGGCGATCCACCATTTTCTTGTGCTGTGAATCGGTTCGATGATCTCGTCTTGTGCAGAGGTATCTCGAATCATATGTGCCCTTTATTTCCTCTACGGGACACATCGCAGGAATCGTGCCAACCGCATACAACTGAAATAAGTATCTGAAATATAAGAATAAATCCTATGTCCTTGGGAGGACTATTGTACCCGCATTCATGTCCATATGACCAATTGTTGATCGATTTCACCCCATAGCAGCCGAGGTCGGTATCGACTGGTACACGGTCTGCATACCGATCGGGCCCGGTTGACCTCGGAATCCTGGTTCGAAACATCAATTCATCGCCCTATTAAGACGTCTGCCGCCTGGAATTGGTTTGGTACTTCTGCACCAAAGAGTGTAGATCGAGTCGCGTGAGCTGCTGCAGCCGCGCGATTGATTCACCCTCACACTTAGTGATGGCTTGACTGCTGCTGCAGCCGCGCGATTGATTCACGCCCACATCTAGTGCTGGCAGATGCTTGACTGCTGCTGCAGCCGCGCGATTGATTCACCCTCACATTTGGTGTTAACTGCGCTGCCATGAAAACAATCGCGCGTATAACTCTCCCGAACATGTCGTTGGCGACTCACCGGGCCGATCGCTAGGGATCGATTGAATGGAATATGAACTGTCCCTGGTGACCGTTACAGCACTGATCGCCGCCGGTTTCATCGGTGGGATTATCAACACCCTGGCGGGTGGGGGTTCGATGCTGACGCTGCCAGCTCTAATGATGTTGGGTATGCCGGCGGACGTCGCCAATGCCACCAATCGCATCGGCGTATTGCTGCAATCTCTTACCGGTGCACGGGAATTTCATCGCAATGACCGGCTCGATTCCAGCGCCATCGTCCCGGTATTGATACCCACCTCGAGCGGCGCTCTGTGCGGTGCCCTCTTGGCCTCTTACCTGCCCGTGTTTGTCCTCAAGCCGGTACTATTGGTATCGATGGTAGCTATCGCATTGATTATGTTGACAAAACCCGATATGGTTGCGCCCCCGGAAGGTACCGTCATCTTGACGATGCGAGAAAAACCATCTGCGGCAGCAGGATTGTTCCTGGCCGGCGTGTATGGTGGTTTTGTCCAGGCCGGCGTAGGCTTTATCTTGATCGCCGCCCTGGCAGGTGGGCTAAGGTATGACTTGGTCCGAACTAACGCATTGAAGATGGTGTGCACTGCAGTCTTCAGTTTTGTGGCATTGGCCGTATTCATTCTGCGCGATCAGGTACTGTGGATCCCCGGTCTGATCCTGGCGATGGGAACCGTAATCGGCGCCTGGCTGAGCGTTAAATTTGCAATATCCGTTGCGCAAAATACGCTAAAATGGATCCTGTTCATCATGGTATCCATTACCTGCACGGTTGCTTTTTTCTATAAATAACGAACCGGCACGCAGCATCAGGACGGGACGTGCACATGGTCAGGTGCGGGACGTGTGCACCATTGAATTGCTCGAATGAAACAAACACCTGTCGACCAACATGTCTGATTTAACAGAAAAATACCCACCCAATTTTATTCGCAGCATCATCGAAGATGATGTCGCCACCAACAAGCACGAAGGTGCGGTTGTCACCCGGTTCCCGCCGGAGCCGAATGGCTATCTACACATAGGTCACGCCAAGGCAATCTGCCTCAATTTCGGCATGGCCAAAGAATTCGGCGGGCACACGTATCTTCGCTTTGACGACACGGACCCTGGCAAGGAGAGCACTGAATTCATGGAGTCCATGCTGGAGGATGTTCGCTGGCTGGGATTTGAGTGGCGAGAAATACGCAACGCGTCCGACTACTTCGAACAACTCTACTCTTTTGCGCAGCAGCTAATCACCCAGGGGAAGGCCTACGTCGATAGCCTTTCGGCCGATGAGATTCGTGCCTACCGTGGTTCCCTCACGCAACCGGGCAGGGACAGTCCCTACCGTGGCCGCACAGTGGAGGAGAATCTGGACTACTTCCGCCGCATGAAGGCCGGCGAGTTCAGCGATGGCGAACATGTCCTGCGCGCCAAGATCGATATGGGGTCACCCAATATCAACATGCGCGATCCCACCATATATCGTATCCGCAAGGTGGCGCACCATCGCACCGGCGATACATGGTGTATCTATCCCATGTATGACTTTACCCATTGTCTGTCCGATTCCATGGAGGGGATCACCCACTCACTCTGCACTCTGGAGTTTGAAGACCATCGTCCACTGTACGACTGGGTGCTGGACGAGTTGAATCTGAATTGCCATCCACAGCAGATAGAGTCCTCCCGCTTGAATCTGCAGTACACCTTGATGAGCAAGAGGAAGCTCAGTCTCTTAGTTGAAGAGGGGATCGTGGATGGTTGGGACGATCCACGCATGCCGACCATCGCCGGCTTCCGCCGCCGTGGTTATACGCCGGAGTCGATCCGGGACTTCTGCCGACGCATCGGCGTGACCAAAAGCGAAAACAACGTTGAACTGGCCTTTCTGGAAAACTGCATACGAGAAAATCTGGAGCCCTCAGCGAAGCGAGTCATGGGAGTTTTGAATCCCCTCAAAGTGGTAATTGAGAATTATCCTGATGGCAAGCAGGAGCAGTTGACGGCACCGAATCACCCGAAGGATGAGTCGATGGGAAATCGTCAGGTTCCATTTACCCGGGAAGTATTTATCGACCGGGACGATTTTCGAGAATCTGCTAACAGAAAGTATAAGCGCCTGGTAACGGGCGGTTTAGTCCGCTTGAGATATGCTTACGTTATTGAGTGTACCGATGTGATAAAGGACGCGAGCGGTGAGGTAAGCGAACTGAGGTGCAGATATGATCCGCAAACCCTGGGTAAGAATCCGGCTGAAGGTAAAGTTCGTGGTGTGATCCACTGGGTGTCGGCTAACCGGAATCACGAGGCCGAAGTCAGGCTCTTTGCACCGCTGTTCAGTGTGCCCAATCCGGATATCGAGGCAGAGGATAACAGAGCTCTACTGAACCCGGATTCTCTAGTCTCCTGCCAGGCGAGGGTCGAGGAAGGTCTCATCCAAGCGACACTTGAGGATCGATACCAATTTGAACGGGAAGGGTATTTCTGCATTGACGCGCACGACTCTACGGCCGACAAACTCGTCTTCAATCGCATCGTTGGGCTGCGGGATAGCTGGGCAAAGGCGGAAAAACGAGAAACGTGACGAGAGGGAATTGCTGTCTCTTCAGCCATCCGTGGTTGCTTCAGATGGACGTTCCAATTCACGCCTGCAGGACCATCCCCAGCCACTCTGTTTCTGGACAAATGATTCGGCCTTTGACTCACAAAAACCCTCCTGGCGGCGGGCACTCCACAGCGTCTGGGAAACTGAGTTCTTGACGTAGAGCACCTCACAGGGAACGCTCTTATCCTTCTCAAGATAGACGACTTCAATCTTCCGCTCGTTACCATCCAGCGTACATACATAACTGAAATTCTCGGCGGCCCAAATCGGATGCCAGGTCAACAGTAGAACAGAAGACAGTAGACAACGTTTCATCATAAGCATCACTCTTGGCGTATTCTCAATCAGACGGCTGCGAAGTAGACAACGTTCCATAATAAGCACCACTCTTGGCGTATTCTCAATCAGACGGCTGCGAAGTAGACAACGTTCCATAATAAGCACCACCCTTGGCGTATTCTCAATCAGATGGCTGCCAAGCAGACATCGGTCAGGTCAGCGAGGATTGTAGCAAAACAGAACACTTGAAACAGGGATGCTCGTTTATCGAGTATCTAATGAGAGATAGAATGGCTGCTAACATAAGCGTCCTGTAAGCAAGGCTACCAGTTCAAGGAGACCATCCCAAGCGTGCATATACACCTCAAATATGGCTGCAATCCACACCAGGGGCAGGCGACGCTAGCCGGTGATGGCCTGCAGATTCTGAATGGAACGCCCGGTTACATCAATTTGCTGGATGCACTGGGTGCCTGGCAGCTAGTCAAAGAGCTCAAGTCCGCAACCGGCATTGCCAGTGCAGCTTCCTTCAAACACCTCAGTCCTGCAGGTGCAGCAATTGCCAAACCACTCGACGATACATACTGTCGCTCCCAGTTTCGGACCAATACACAACTGAGTTCCGTCGCCACCGCGTATGTCCGGGCCAGAGGAGGCGACCGCATGTGTTCGTTCGGTGATGCGGCAGCCGTCAGTGACCCGGTTGATCTTTCCCTGGCTCAGGTTCTGCAAGGGGAGGTGTCCGATCTGATCATCGCGCCCGCGTACGACCCTGAGGCGCTGCGCATACTAAAGCGGAAGAAAAGAGGCAACTACCTGATCCTGCAGATGGATCCGGAGTACGAGCCCCCCGCTCTGGAACGGCGCGAGTTGTACGGTTTTGAGTTTGTGCCGGAGAGGAATACGGCAGCCATCACGCCCCAGACGTTTGGGAGTGGAGTTGATCTGTCCGAGGCGGAAGTGGAAAATCTGCTGGTGGCGACCATCGCCTTGAAGTACACCCAATCCAATTCAGTCGCGGTTGCTTACGATGGTCAGGTAATCGGCATGGGTGCAGGACAGCAGTCCAGGATACACTGCACCAGGCTGGCTTGTGACAAGGCTGACAAATGGCTTCTGCAGCAGCATCCCAAGGTCCTGCAGTTGCCTTTTGTCTCTAGACTGAGCAAACCGGAAAGGACCAATGTGATCGATCAGTTTCTGCTGTGGGAGCAACTGTCCGCAGCGGAGCAGCAGGATATGCAGAGCAGTCTTAAGGTTGCTGCGGAGCCCCTGACGAGGGACGAAAGGGATGAGTGGATCGGCTCGTTCCGACATCTGTGTATGAGTTCAGACGCGTATTTTCCCTTCAGAGACAGCTTGGATCGAGCCGCCAAGAGCAATATTGTCACCGTTGCCCACCAGGGTGGATCGGTTCGTGACGAGCCGGTGGCTGCGGCGGCGAAAGAGCAGGCCATCAAGCTGATCGAGACACAACTGCGCTGTTTTCTGCACTAGTTGGAGTACTATGGATCTGCGGCGTTTACCGACGTGCCGGGTCAGTAGTTGTTCAACCGACCGTGCTCTCTGGAGAAAAACACGAATGGTACGGCCAGAGGTCCAAGTAGTAGACCCATCTTCAACCAGTAGGCACAGTCGGCCCGGCGTTTATAGGCGATCATGTAGATAAATGCTGTGGAGATCAGTTCGATGCTGAGAATGAATATAATCACTCCGATCATGGCATACTCCCCTCCAAGGGCAAGTTGATTCTAAACTATCATCCGGGTATCGTGGCTGCAAATGTTGAGCCAGATTGTAAGTCATTGATTATATTGGCATTAAACTTCATGTATGCAATGAAATTGACCAACAGAAGGTCGATTTGACCAATGCATCGGGTGCTCTATGGCCGACATTGACTTGGCAACCATGCGGCAGGCTCAGCAACGCATAGCCCCCTATATCCACCAGACCCCGATTGCCACGAGTTCGCTGCTGGACCAGTCCTGCAATTGCCAGATATACTTTAAATGCGAGAACCAGCAGAAGGTGGGGGCCTTCAAGATTCGAGGGGCGGTGAACGCAGTATTCTCGCTATCCGTCAGCGAAGCTGACAGGGGCGTGGCCACTCACTCGTCCGGCAATCACGGTGCGGCGTTGGCCAGGGCAGCGCAGATGAGAGGGATCAGGTCCTTTGTGGTCATGCCGGACAATGCACCCACGGTAAAAAAAGAGGCGGTAGCGGGTTACGGTGCCAACATACGCTTCTGTGAACCCACCTTGCCGGCCAGAGAATCGACGCTGCAGCGGCTGATCGAGGAGACTGGTGCCAATATCATCCACCCTTACGATGATGTCAGAATTATCAACGGTCAGGGAACGACAGCTCTGGAGATGTGTGAACAGGTGTCGGGGCTGAATATCCTGCTGGCACCTGTCGGTGGCGGCGGATTGCTGGCCGGGGTCGCGGTTGCCATGAAAGCATTGTCACCGAGGACCCTGGTGATGGGCGCGGAACCGGAGCAGGCGGACGACGCCTATCGGTCGTTTCGAACCGGGGTGAGGGTGACCGATCACCGTCCCAACACCGTCGCTGATGGTTTGCTAACGACACTCGGTACGCTGAATTTCGCTATTATCCGGCGATCCGTGGACGACATCCTGACGGTGCCGGAGAGTAAGATCGTAGAGGCGATGAAACTGATCTGGACCCGTCTCAAGCAGGTTGTTGAACCCTCGGCAGCAGTTCCGCTGGCGGCCGTGTTGACGCACGGACACTTGTTTACGGATAAGAAGGTAGGTTTGATATTGTCCGGGGGAAATGTCGATTTGGACAATCTGCCCTGGTGAAGGGGAGATGCACCCGTGGATACATCTCCTCGAGAGGACCTTCAGGCTCCCAGCAGTTTGCTGACCTCACCTGATTCCGGGAATCGCCCCGTATCGTACTTTGAATAGACCAGTTCACCATCCCTGATAACATCGAATATTCCCTTGCCTTCCTCGAATAACTCGGCTTTGACCGAGAAGTTTTCATCTAGCTCATCCGCCAAACTGACGGCTTCGGGCTTGTAGTTTCAAGCTCCGCAATAGTGGATCTCTATTTTCATATCATCCTCTTCATAAAGTGATTGCAACTGCACTAGTATATTGCAGCTCTGTGGGCCAATGAAAGAGTTTTAGATCTTGCGAATCAGCGTCAGCCCATCTCCTATGGAAACCATGCACATGTCGACCCGCTGATCGGCATAAATGTCAGCGTTAAACTTTCGGATTGCCTCGGTATCCGGGTCTTGTCTATCCGCATCGATGACCCCGCCGTTCCAGAGCACATTGTCCACCGCGATGAGGCCACCGGTCTTGAGCAGATTCATACAGTGCTCGTAGTAACCCCCGTAGTTCTCTTTATCGGCGTCGATGAAGGCGAAATCGAAGCTGCCTGAGCGTCCTTCATCGATCAGTTCCTGCAGGGTTTCCATGCCTGGGCGAAGATGTAGTTCTATCTTGTCAGCGACGCCGGCTTCCTGCCAGTAGCGTTTGGCAACATCCGTCCAGTCCGCGGATACATCACAACAGATGGTGCGGCTGTCAGCGGGCATTGCCAGCGCCACGGTCAATGAACTGTAGCCGGTAAATGTTCCGAGCTCGATGGTATTCCTGGCGCCGATCAGCTGTACCAGCAGCGCCATAAAGCGGCCCTGGTCCGGGCCGATCTGCATAGCAGCCGCAGGAAGCTTTGCGGTTTCCTCCCGCAACTTCGTCAGGATCGATGGTTCCCGCACCGACACGGACAAAAGGTATTCATATAGATCATCGGTCAAGTTGATGGTTCGTGGCGACATTTGGCGACCTCGATTGCAGTGATCCGCCATGATTAACCCATGCATGCAGAGAGTCAAATCTTGCTGCGGCGAGGCGAAGGGAGTATCCGGCTGTGAAAGGGGCGGACAAGTGCCTATTCTGGTTTACTTTTATTTCACTTGACGGTAAGTTAGCCAGCACTGTCTGCATGACTGGCGATGTATCGGCGCGATCCGATAACAAGGTGGAACAACCACCGGGGAGTGTAGACGAGATACGTCAACGAAACGCCGATCGCCTGGGCACCTATCACAACTGAAGCAGGAGCGTGCCCATGAAGTCAAATCTGAAATTCCTTGAAGAAAATGATCCCGCCGTATTCTCTGCCTTACTGGGTGAGGAGAATCGACAGAAGGCAGGTATCGAACTGATCCCGTCTGAAAATTATACCTATCCGGAAGTGCTGGCAACCCTTGGGTCTGTGTTTACCAACAAATATTCTGAGGGGTACCCAGGCAGGCGCTACTATGGTGGTCAGGAGTTCACCGATGAGATAGAAAATCTCGCCAGAGACAGGGCAAAAGAAATATTCAAGTGTGAGCACGCCAACGTGCAGGCACTGTCTGGTTCAGCCATGAACCAGGCTGTATACCTGGGATTGCTGGAACCGGGAGACACTATTTTAGCCATGGATCTTTCCCACGGTGGCCACTTAACCCATGGTGCACCCGTATCGCATATGGGAAAACTGTTCAATTTTATCCGATATACAACCGATCCATCCGACGGTTCCATCGACTTTGACCGGCTGAGAGAGCAGGCCATCGAAGCAGAACCCAGCATGGTTCTGTGCGGGTATACGTCCTACCCGAGAGATATCGACTATGCCCGCTTTAAAGAGATCGCTGACGAGGTGGGTGCCATATCCATGGCTGACGCCTCCCACTTCGGCGGTCTTGTCGCTGGTGGAGTGATGAACAATCCTTTCGACTACGGTTTCGACGTGGTAACGACCACGACCCACAAGAGTTTGCGCGGACCCAGGGGGGGGCTGGTTCTGTGCAAGAAGAAGTTTGCCTCGCGCATAGACAAATCCGTTTTCCCCGGTCTTCAGGGCGGCCCACACATGAACGCTGTAGCAGCCATCGCTGTCACTCTGCGCAAAGCCGACTCTGAAGAATTCAGAGAGTATGCCAGACAGGTTCTGGTCAGTGCGAAGGTCCTGGCAGAGAGCCTGATGGACAAACAGGTATCTTTGATCACCGGTGGCACTGACAATCACATGATGGTGATGGATACAGTGGCAAGTTTCGGCCTGGACGGGAGGGTGGCAGAAGAAGCGCTTGATAGAGTATGGATCACGACCAACAAGCAGATCATTCCTGACGATCCCAATCCGCCGCTGCGCCCGAGTGGTATTCGTTTGGGCACTCCGGCGGCCACCACCCGCGGTATGACCGGAGAGGACATGCAACAGTTGGCTGCCTGGATAGTAGAGTGTCTGCAGAATCATGAGAATGAGGAAGTGCTGGAACGGATTAGATCTCAGGTGGAAGAATTCTGCCGGCGCTTTCCCGTGCCGGGGGTGGCTTGATCCAAGTGCCGTATTGATGACGACGGACGAAGAACGTTTTTTTTGGCTGGCAGGGGCTCTCACATCTCTTACGCTCAGCGACCGACACGCATGCTCAGGGACCGACGCGCCTTCCCCAAGCCCCAGGAGACTGATATGACAGATCAGTTGAGTGTGCGTGTAGCTCGCATCATAGAGGAGTATTCAGCCCAGGGCATTCACAGGACCGGCACAGCCACCGACAAGGCAAGTGGTGAGTGGCTGGCAGCTAACATCAGCGAATTGGGAGTAACTCCGGATCTGGAGCGATTTGAATTCGAGCGCGTGCAACCGCTGGATACTGCCTTGCTCATCGGCCAGCAACGATTTGAAGGCGTACCCCTATACGATTGTATGTATACAGGGCCCGAGGGCATTACCGGTAAACTGGGTGAGCTAGGCAGCCATGCGGACATCGGTATTATACGGATGCAACCCCGATCATCTCCGGCTGGCCAAACGCTCAACGAGGCACGGCACAAGCAGTTGCACAAAGCGCTCATCGCAGTCACCGATCCCAGATTACCAGCCAGTGGCGTTGCCACCCTCAACGCGGAACACTTCAGTGGCCCGTTCGGACCACCTGTCTTACAGCTCGCAAACGACAGTTGGCTTGCACTCCAGGAAGCCGCGAAAAGGCGTAGCAGCGTAAAGCTCACTGTCCACTGTGAAAGGACCGTTAGCGAAGCAATGAACGTTGCTGCCGGGATCAAAGGATCTGACTCCGGTCTGCCACAACTGGTTATCATGACGCCAAGGAGCGGCTGGTGGCAGTGCGCATCCGAGAGAGGCGGGGGAATTGCATGCTTTCTGGAGATGGTGAGTGCGATCAAAGTAGCCGGACCTCGGCGCGATGTTCTGTTTACTGCCAACACCGGACACGAGCTGGATCATCTCGGTTTGGACAGATACCTTGAAGCAAACAGCTCTTTGATCAAGGGAGCCTTGTTGTGGATCCATTTGGGAGCGAATTTTGCGGCGGCCTACAATCCCGGCGTCAGACTACAGTATTCCGATCAGCACGCGAAGGCGCTTACCGAAGAGTTCCTTAATCGAACGGGTATACAAGCGGCGATCGAGACGCCAATCGAGCAAAGGCCTTTCGGCGAGGCACGTAACATCTTCGATGGTGGTGGTCGCTACATATCGATTCTGGGCGGCAACGGCCTATTCCACCATCCAAAGGACACCTGGCCTCGTGCCGTCAATCTGGCTGAAACCAGCAGGTGGATTCGAGCATTTACCGATCTGGCAGTTGCTCTCAGCCGTTAGCTGCGTGCTCGGGGAAACACCGTCGTGTCAAAAAGAGAATCAAAGGGGCAGCATCAGATATCCCTACTGACCCTTGCCGGCCTCGCTCCGATCACTCTCAGATCCTTGCATGGGGTGCAAGGCCGCGTCCTACAACTACCCAACCATGATCTGATCATGTTCTCACGTTGTGAAGAACGAACTCTGCGCGATACCAGGTTGATTGAAGACAGCTTCATGATGTTGGGAAAGCCGCTAAGTATTCGATCTAACAAGGATCTTGTGGCGCTCGAGCGACTCGTATCCGAGCGCGAGATCATGGCTGCCATCGAATTGAAGAAGCGCATCTTCCCGGGACGCGCGGTAAAGAGGGTCACTTTCAACACGTACCTCAAGCAGGACAAGGACAGAAAGGTTTATCGAAAACAGATCGTAGCCAGGATTAATCAGTTGGTGCAGCAGCGATTCAGAAGATGGCGCCTGCAGGATCCTGCTCAACTGGAGTTGTGGGGATTTTATATCGACGAAAAGCTCCACTTGGGCGTAAGGCTTACCGATCAGCGTGTACGTTACAACTATTCCAAGCCCTTTCTCAGAAAAGGGGCGCTCAGACCATCCGTCGCTGCAGCGATGGCCTATCTGATCTCGCCGTCCAGAGGAGAACTCATCATCGACCCGATGTGCGGAACAGGGACGCTGTTGCAGGAGTGTATGGCGAGGCAGCCGGATGCTCATTACGTTGGTGGGGACAATTCAACTGAGGCGGTCCAAATCAGCCAGCAGCGACTCGACGGCAGCGCAACTGATATTTTCTGTTGGCAAGCATTGAGTCTGCCGCTCGGCCCCAACAGCGTTGATGGGTTTATCTGCAATATGCCATTCGGCAAGCAATATGGTGCCCTGAAGGCGATCGATCGTCTCTATGGGGGGCTGTTAGAGCACTGGCTTACGCTGCTCAAACCGCAGGGACGTATGTTGCTGATGGTTGCGGACGACGTTCTGTTTGAGCAGGTGCTACGCGGACTGCAGTGCCGCTTTGAATCTACCGGCAAAGTGAAGCTGCTGGGAACCTGGGCTCGATTCTATCGAATTGAGAAATGACCGGTGCTCGAATTGAGCAATGACCGGTGCTTGAATTGAGCAATGACCGGTGCTCGAATGGAGAATTGATCTGCGCTCTATACTTTCAGTGGTTTGACTGAATCTTTGAGCCGTTTGATTAAGGCGTGCATCGAATCGAAACTGGCAGAGTCATTTGCGCTTGCTAACACGGCTAAGCTGTTACCGGATTGGTCAGGGCTGATCACCCCGCGCCAGTGTTCGTCATCGAACTGCAGAGCTTTGTCAACATCGATAAGCTTCTGAGGCAATAGAACCAGCGTAAACTGGTGATTCTCATCTTCCAAGACGAGGTGAGCAACCAACTCACCATCGATGATACAGGTCGATGCAAATACAACGTTCTCCAATGCAGTGGTGGACTCCAGATTGACGGAGTTCAGTACCTGACGGATTTGCGGTTGCTGAACCGGCATCATCATGCTCTGTACGATCGGCTGTTCCCATTCGAGGTGTTGTACCAGGGCCCGCTCAACCGGTTCCGTCACGGTCGTCCAATAGAAGATAAACCCGGCTGCAAGAAAAAAGGATGCGGCCATGCTCAACCAGTACCAACGCGTGGGCTTGCGCGGTTTGGATTGAAGCGATTGGTTAAGCAGTATTCTGGCCGCAAGTCCCTCAGGTACCTCAACCGTCAGAGCCTTGTTGATCTGTTTATCGAGTTTACGGACTTCGTTCTCGAATCCGCGACATGCTTCACACTCGACTCGGTGCGAGAGATTCTCTGCATCGGTGGAGTAGGGATCGCTTAACCGGAAGCGTCGGAAATCTAAGCAGTTCATACTGACTGACCTCTGTTTACTAGACTTTTATCGTTGCCCTCCAATTGCTTGCGCAGCTTTTGTCTTGCTCTGTGGAGACGCGTGGCGACTGTGTTTCTGGGTAATGTGAACATGGCGGCTATTTCGTCAAGGCTGTAACCTTCAAGAACCTGCAGCACGAGTGGCTCACGATATTTGGCCGGGAGTTCCCGCAGAGCGACATGCAGAGCGATGACTTCGGGTCTGTCATCGAAGTCGGTCTGTGGAGTAGGAATCTCGTCCATCTCCACGTCTGAATAGCTGAAGGATTTCTTTTCATATTTCCTTGCATTCTCTCTGCGTAGTATCGTTGTCAACCAAGCTTTGGCGGATGATTCCTCCTTAAGGGAATCCATAAAACGCCAGGCGCGCAGAAATGTTTCCTGTACCAAATCCTCTGCTGAACTACTTTCGCCGCACAGCCAGTAGGCGTATCGATACAGCCAGCTACTGTATGCATTTACCAAATTTTCATAGCGTGTCTGTTTATCAACCATGCTGTCTATGACCTGAAACGGGTAGATAATATTCCCTCAAACGAGTTGGCCTGACGGATTAATCCATTCCGTCTGACATCCACCAACGGTCAAGGTATGATTGGCGGATTCATCATCTGTACTGCCGGGTAACTCGATATGTCAACCATCGAAGGGTCGTCAGCCAAGGCTATTCTATATGCATTTCTTGCCAATATGGGCATCGCCATCGCCAAGTTTGCTGCA
>JASMJM010000102.1 GCA_030749725.1 Pseudomonadales bacterium
GTTGTTTTTCGCTTTGAGATCGGATCATAGGTGCACGGTTTTCCATGGTTGACGGGACTTTTTCGTGCACTATTATACCTGAAATATCATATATTCCATAATAATATCAATGGCTTATAGTTTATGAGCAGACTCTATGTAGGCAACGGTATCTTCAACGGTGATCTTACCCTCCACGATCACCGTGATAAGACGTCTCTTCTTACTGATTCGAAATCTGATCGGCATCTCGACTGTTCTTCTTTTTGTTTTGGGTAGCGATGCCGCACTGCTATCTGCATCGTTTGATCAATTTCTTTTCGATCCTGTCAGGCTTGTCGATAAGTTCATAAAAACCATCGAGGTACTTGCGGGCCTTGCCTTTTGATGGATTGGACAATTGTGCCTGACCCTCAATTAGTGAATAGATGGCTTCTCTATTGTCTCTGTACCGATCCAGGGTCCCGTCCAGTAGATGGTTGAGTTCACAGAAACCACGATAGAAGCGTGTGCGCACGCTACTTATCGGTATGTTGGGGGTGGGTGTAGCATATTTGGCATTGATGATTCCGGAGAAGTCAAAATCGTATGGAATTGGAAAGTATTTCGAATCTACACGGCCTAATAGTTTTGCATTGTGGCAGCAGGCTTCGTCCGGCTCACCGGACAGCATAGACCAGTCGGTGTTACCGATCATAAACTGAAAAGTACTGACCAGATTGGATTGGCGCGGGTCCATTTCTTCGATTTCCACCCGATGCAGATCGATGGGTTCCATCCCCAGCCGTTTACCCAGCCGACCTTTGTCTTCGATAAAGAATGCGTATTTGGTAACGACACTATTGTTTTTTTGCGTATTGACGTAGTTGACCTCGGCTAGTCTGACCTTGAAGCTGTAATCCGTCAGCAGATTGAACGCACGGTAGACCAGGTATTCCAGCAACATATATTGAGTATTCGTGGATCTGGTTTGGCAATGGGTCACCAGCTTCAACTTTTTCTGTTTGTGAAATAGCGTTCCTTTGGTCTGGTCCTGTTTAAAGTGAATTCTGAGCGGTGCAAAACGACACACTTCCTTGCGCAATCGAAAATTACCGCGCACCTGCAGCTTAACGTCCAAACGCAGATCGTTGCCGTGCTCTGCATAGATCAACTGAGCGTCCGTGTATTCTTTCTCCTTGTCTCTTACTTTATTGATGGTGGTGAACGGACCGGTAACCGTGATGGCAAGCAGGTCGCTCGACTGGAACAGAGGATCGGGTTCTTTAGCGAATGCCCCGCCGGGATGGCAAAGAGCGAAGGCAAGAAGTGCACCAAATAAGCTGATTGTGATTTGCATCTGTGCCGGACTTCCAAATCCGCGACCTATTTGTAGCGCGTGTCAGTAGTGCGGGCAGCGAGCCGTTCTAGGATTCGAGGATGGCCACTACCTGACCCTCTTCGACCTGATCCTCCTTTTCCACCAGGATTTCGGCAACCTTACCAGCCGCGGGTGATTCCACCGGGATTTCCATTTTCATGGATTCAAGAATCATCAGCGTCTCCTCTACATCTACCTGATCCCCGACGCTAACTTCAATCTTCCATACGTTTCCGGTTACTTCCGATTCGATTTCTTGTCTGGCCATATCTACATCCGCTCAGTTGCTCTTCTTGTGGATTAATTCTGATGTCAGCCCGGTGTGTACTCTACCCGTCTGGAACTGTTCAGATTCCAAGATTGTGATAAGGGCTGGTACATTTGATTTTAACCCAGCGATTTCACAAGACGCCAGTGCTTCTATGATAGTTTTTGTCGCTGTTGCTCGATCCACGTCGTTGATGATTATTTTCGCCAGCAGTGGGTCGTAGAAGGGCGTGACCTTCATGCCCTCTCTGTAACCAGTCTCCACGCGCACGTTGGGCGCCTCGGGCAGGCGAAATCGCTCCAGAGTACCTGGTGACGGAAAGAACCTAACTGGATCTTCCGCATAGATTCTGGCTTCTATGGCGTGACCGTTTGGGCGCGGGCGCTCGGGCAGCACACTGTCGAGATTCATTCCGCTGGCAAGCCGGATCTGAGCCTGCACGATATCGATGCCGGTCAGCTCTTCGGTAACACCGTGTTCAACCTGCAGGCGGGTGTTCATTTCCAGAAAGCTGAATTGACCCTCACGGCTTCGCAGCATCTCGACCGTGCCGATATTGTCGTAGCCAATGGAACCGATCGCATCTGTTACCTGATTGAGTAAATCGGTGAGAACATTGGGATCGATATTCGGGGCTCTCGCTTCCTCGATGATCTTCTGGTTTCTTCTCTGGATAGAACAGTCTCTCTCGAACAGATGGCAGATCCCACCCTCCGTGTCAGCCAGAATTTGAACTTCGATATGCCGTGGATCAGTCAACTGTCTTTCCAGATAGATTTCTGAGGAAGAGAAACTTCGCTCTGCCATGGATCTGGCTCTAGACAATTGTTTGACCAAGCTCTTCTCATCTGTGGCAACCAGCATGCCGATGCCTCCGCCCCCGGCAGCAGGCTTAATGAGTACCGGATAGCCCAACTGCTGTGCGTGGTTGACGAACTGCTCTTCTGAGTCGAGAACCGCTGTGGTGGCGTTCACCGGCATGCCATGTTGAGCCAAAAAGTCGATCGATTTTGTCTTATGCCCCATGGTTCGCAACCATTTGGGGGAGGGACCGATGAAATGAGCGCCGATCGCGTTAACCTGTTCTGCAAAGGTGGAGTTCTCAGCTAAGAAACCATAGCCGGGATGAACGCCGTCACAATTTGTTTGCCTTATCAGGGCCAGCAGGGCTTCCTGATTGAGATAGCTCTTTTGTGGAGGTGACTCGCCAATCAGAAATGCCTCATCCGCACGATCGAGATAGGGTGCACCTTCGTCTGCCTGCGAATAGACGGCAACAGACTTGATGTCGAGCTCACTGAGAGCCCGCAACACACGAGACGCAACGGCACCTCTGTTAGCTACCAGTACTTTGTTGAACACTAGGGATTGATTTCCTGCATGTTGAACATGGGTGTTCTGTGCCCCTTAAGATAGCAGTTGGATCATTGAATCCTGTTGACTTTCGATTTCTTATTCTGCCCCTCGAGGGTCAGATCGTTGGACCCAAACAAACCCTTTTCTATGGTAACCGTGGCGCCGATCCGGTAGGGCAGAGACGATGCTGCGTTCTCGCGCCAAATCTGGTCATTGTCCAGCGTGATGGTCATATTTCGCCGCGGACCTTTCTGTAGCTTAACGATCTTTGCCTCCATCCGTACCCGCTCTTGCGCGGGTTTCTTGGCGACGGTCCTGCTTAACGGAAATTTCTCATCGTCGGGTCGCGCCGCGATGGCTTTCTTCTTGTCCTCGGCAACCGGTACGGAACGCGAAGTGGCTGCGGTTGGCTGCTTGTCTTTTGACTCGCTGTCGGCTACTGGCTCGATGGGTTGGTAGATAACGTCGTAACACGACAGTCGTTTGAATGGATCCACTATTTCTCCGCAGCTGCGGGCCTTCTCCAAACAGACGCGGATGTCTCGCTCGCTGTTCGCAGTTTGGCAGGAATCAGCACCCACGTTCACGGCAACTAGGCAGTACGCCAGATACATGGGGTATTTAATCTGTTTCCACCGCATCGATCGTTCCGTTCAGGTTTGATTGGTCAGGGCATGTTTGCAGCCGGGCAGTTGCCGTGCCTTTGGGTCCAGCACGGGCTCGGTTCACAATCCCGGTAAAGCTATCATGAATGCCGAAAGAAAAGCTACACGGTGCCAGCGGAGCAATCCGGTCCACTCATAGAACCTATTGCCGTACAGAAGCGCTATGATTGTACGGAATGCATAATGCTTTGGATGCAGAACCACATGACGGTAGGAAGTGACATTGCCTTTGTCGCGCTGGGATCAAATCTCGGTGATGCAGAACAGAACCTCCTGAGGGCCATCGAAGAGTTGCGAAAGCTCGCCGACGGCAACTTGGTCAGGTCAGGGCTATGGGTGTCAGAACCCCTGGATTGTCCAGTCGGTTCGCCCGACTTTATCAATGCCGTGGTCGGTTTCACACCTAAGAGCGAGTCCTCGCCGGAACTACTGCTGGTGCAACTCCAGAATATGGAGCTTGAACTCGGCCGGCAAACGGATCAGATGCCCAACAGCCCTCGCCCCTTGGACCTTGATATCATTGCCTACGGTGCGTTGAGGGTTAATCTGGCAGATCTGGTGATTCCTCACCCCAGGGCCCACCAACGCTTGTTCGTGCTGAAACCCTTACAGGAGATCGCACCACATTTCATCTTGCCGGGTTCCACGCAAACAGTAACGGAACTCGTTGAAAAGGCTGCCCCTATGCGTATTGCAAGGCTGTCCGACCGGTCCCGGTGACACTGATTCTGCAACAGACGTAAGCGTTTTCCCTCAAGTGTCATCCGGAGCCAAAAGTAACTGGATGAACTTGCTCACCAGTTGGTTCGATTCGGGCGTCTCTTTGGCGCTTGAAATCACCTTGCTCAGATGATCGTCGTCATCGGTATACCGATCCCTAAAAAAGGTGAGTCGGGTAACCAGCGTGGATCTGTCCACTTCCGGGTGGAACTGAAATGCCCAGAAGGGCTTTCCGGTAACTCTAAAGGCATGTGCACACTCGTTAGTTCGTGCCAGCAACTGGCAACCCGGTGGAACTGTTAGAGTTCTTTCTTGGTGCACTGAGACCGCCAGGAACCCGTTGGGGACATCTCTAAACAGAGGGTCCAGGGAAGCCGCCTCAGTTAAGTCGATTGCAATGGTTCCCATTTCAAAATCAGCATGATCCTTGATGACCTCCCCGCCCAGCGCTTGAACGGCCATCTGAAAACCAAAACAGGAGGCGAATACCGGGATGCTCTCATCAATGCAGAAATTGATCAGGGCTTGTCCGTCTGCCACAAAGGGATAGGTCTGCGGGTCCAGGACACTGGCTTCACTCGTTCCGCCTATGAACAGCGCATCGTATCCTTGCAATACGGCAGGTGAGAATTGTGGCCGGTCAAATACGTTGAAGACATCTATCTGTTCGTGTGTCAGTCCGCTGTATCTAACGAAACTCTCATGTTCCTCCCGCCTGATACTGGGCTCATTTCTGATCTGAAACAGCAGGATGCGAAGTTTAGAATGATCTTTCTTCAAAACAGGAAGTCCGATTGCGACTAGGTGGTTCTGTTAACTGGAAATGCTACCTTTTCCTCACAGCTATTTCCATGAAAACAAAGGACGTGACCATACGGCCGATTGCTAGATTATTTTCGATTGATGCTGTCCCCAGTAGCGATCTTTCAGCAACCGTTTATACAGCTTACCGTTGGGATGACGCGGCAAGGATTCCTCAAAGTCGATCGTTGCGGGACATTTAAGGTGTGCGATTTTGCTTCTGCAGAAATCGATCAGCTCGCGTTCGGTCTCCTCCCCGACATCAGCGGGATCGACGAGTTGCACCACAGCTTTGACCTGCTCACCAAACTCCTGGTCGGGGATGCCAAAAACAGCCACATCGCTGATCTTGGGATGATTGATAAGGACCTGTTCCACTTCCTGAGGATAGATATTAACGCCCCCGGAAATGATGACAAAAGACCTCCTGTCACGCAGATAGAGGTAACCATCCCCATCCAGGTGCCCCACATCCCCCATGGTTGACCAGCCAAGATGAGTTTTTGCTGCAGCTGTTTTTTGCGGGTCCTTGTAATACTGGAAGTCCGCCCCGTTGGCGAAATAGACGGTCCCGATTTCACCAGCCGGCAGGTCGTAACCGGCATCGTCGAGGATGTGGATCTCTCCAAGGATGGCTCTGCCGACCGAGCCACGGTGAGCATACCATTGTTGCGGAGAGATGGCGGTTTGCCCATTCGCTTCGGTGGCGGAATAGTATTCGTAGATGATGGGGCCCCACCACTCCAGCATGCGTTCTTTGACTTCCACAGGACAGGGAGCGGCTGCGTGGATGGCGACGCGATGGCTGGAGAGATCATATCGATTGCGAACCGACCTCGGCAGTTGCAGCAACCTGATAAACATGGTGGGTACCCATTGACTGTGCGTGATGCGGTGGGCATCGATCAGTTGCAGAGCTTTCTCAGGATCGAACTTCTGCATGATGATGGCGCATGCACCGAGACGATTCATCATCATGTTGTAGCGCAAGGGTGCCGAATGATACAGCGGTGCAGTCGACAGGTATCGCGTCTGCGCGGATACTTGATGTAACTCGGTTCTGCGCCGGAAAAGCTCTGATACAGACCCCATCGGTTCTTTCTTGATGGGAAAGCGGACACCCTTCGGATAGCCGGTCGTTCCTGACGAGTAGAGCATCTCAGCACCTTCACACTCATCCGTCACCGGGTGGGTTGGCTGCCTGCTGAGTTCGCTGTGCCAGGATAGACAGCCTTCCTGTTCACCATCCAGCAGCAAGAGCTTAATGCCCGGGAGTGTCTTGTGACGGACTTTCTGCAGCAATTCGGAGGAGGTGATGACGAGCTTTGCATCCGAATTCCTGATGATGTAATCAATTTCGTCCGCCTGGAAGAGAATACTGATAGGGGTGTAGTAGAGACCTGTTCTCTGGGCTGCCCAGGCGATCTGCAGGAAACTGACGTGGTTGTCCAACAGAATGACGATGCCATCACCCGGGAGTAAGCCCATTGAACGAAACAGATGGGCAGCCTGGTTTGATTTGTCGTTCAGTTCCCCGTGAGTAACCACCCGGCCCGATTCTGCCATGATGTACGCCGGCTGGTTGGGTATATCGACGCCGTGTTGACCAGGATACATGAGGGCAGGCTATGCCGATGTCGATTCGGGCAGCCTAATCTTTGTTGCCGCCGGTAGGGTTGAATGTGGTCATGGGGAAGGGGGAGATGCTGCCGGCCTTGGCTTCGCTGATCTTGCTGATGCCCTCTTTGGCAACTTCATCGATGCGAACCACCGCATGCATGGGTATATAGCTGCGCTTAACTCCGTCGAATTCCGACTTCAGCTTTTCCTCACTGGGATCCACCAGCATCTGCGATCGTTCACCGAACACGAAATCCTCCACTTCCACAAAACCGTAAAGATCGCTCTGGAAGATCTGCCTGGCAAATATCTCGAATATTTGTCCCTGGTTGTAGAAAACAATTTTGTATATCGGTGATTTTGCCATATTCCTTTAGCTCACTCGGAAACACCTGCAGTTTTGGGTCTGCTTTCGCATATGTCAACATGTTACGCCGGTAATATTGGGGTGGCCCAGGCAAATTCAAGGTGGCAGCGACCCCTGTCCGGCTTGACCGATCCGGTCAAGGTTGACCATTCATCCATCGACC
This sequence comes from Pseudomonadales bacterium, assembly GCA_030749725.1. Lineage (GTDB taxonomy): Bacteria > Pseudomonadota > Gammaproteobacteria > Pseudomonadales > Azotimanducaceae > JASMJM01. The sequence continues at coordinate 7,300 of JASMJM010000102.1, forward strand.
GTTCATCAGCAAAACCACGCCAAATCGTCTTTGCTTCGGGCATCGGCATCGTTATACTGTGCGCCCTTTTTTTCACTGAGCCAAGGCATGGCCCCAAAGCTGCACATCAAGACCCATGGTTGTCAGATGAATGAATATGATTCATCCCGGATTGCGGACCTGTTGGCGGAAACTCACGGCATGCAAGTCACCGACAACCCGGAAGAAGCGGACCTTGTTCTGCTCAACACCTGTTCCATCCGAGAAAGGGCGCAGGAAAAGGTGTTCCACCAGTTAGGGCGATGGCGGGTGCTCAAGCAGAGGAGACCGGACCTACTCATCGCTGTGGGGGGCTGTGTTGCCAGCCAGGAGGGAGAAGGGATCTTGCGGCGAGCACCCTTTGTCGACCTGGTTTTTGGGCCACAAACACTGCATCGTTTACCGGAACTCATCTCTGCACGGGCGGCGCAAAATGAACCGGTCATAGACGTCAGCTTTCCGGAAATCGAGAAATTTGATCGGCTGCCGCAGCCCCGCATGGATGGACCCAGTGCGTTCGTGTCTGTGCAGGAAGGCTGCAGCAGGTACTGCTCCTTCTGCGTGGTCCCCTACACTCGCGGTGCTGAGATCAGCCGCCCGTTGACGGATGTATTGGCAGAGGTGGAACACGTGGCAGCCAATGGGGTCCGGGAAGTCACTCTCCTTGGTCAGAACGTAAATGCGTATCGCGGAGCCACCAACGAGGGAAAGCATGTCGATCTGGCGTTTCTGATTGGATCCGTTGCAGGCATTGATGGAATCGATCGGATCAGATTCATCACGTCCCATCCATTGGCATTTTCAAACAAGTTGATCGACACCTACGGAACCACACCGGAACTGGTCAGCCACCTACACCTGCCGGTACAGAGCGGATCCGATCGTATCTTAGCGTTGATGAAAAGACGCCATACAATCCTTGAGTACAAATCCAAGATTCGCAAGCTGAGAAGCATCAGATCCGACATATCAATCTCGACAGATCTTATCGTGGGATTTCCCGGGGAAACGGATGAGGACTTCAAGGCTACCCTGGATCTCGTCGCAGAAATCGGCTTCGATCAGTCCTATAGTTTTGTATACAGCGCAAGACCGGGAACCCCGGCAGCCGATCTGGTGGACGAAACTCCGCTGGCGGTCAAAAAAGAGAGGCTGGCTATCCTGCAGAGACGTATCGATCAGCAGGCTTTCTCCATCAGCCACAAGATGGTGGGAAGCATACAACACATCCTGGTAAGCGACCGATCCAGGAAAGATCCGGGTCAATTGCAGGGACGAACGGAGAACAACCGGGTAGTCAACTTCTGTGCCGATCGTTGTGACCTGATCGGGCAATTTGTCGATGTTGAAATCTCCGAAGCCTTGCCAAATTCCCTTCGCGGCATACTGAAAGAATCACCGCCAGACCTCAGTTGAGATTAGTTTTATCTATAATAATCAAATACTTAACTGGACGCCCCAGCAGCAGGCAACGAATCGAACGGGCGTGCTTTCCCTGTGTCTCCAGAGGGTATATGCTAATGCAGTTCTCATAGTGTCTTAGACCGATTTGGAACCACACTCACAGCCTCACCAGGTAAACCTCGAGCCTAACGACAGTCGCCAGCTAGCTACTCTCTGCGGACCGTTCGATGCACACTTGCGCCAGATTGAGGAGCGCCTTGGCGTCACGATCAACAACAGAGGCAATCAATTTCAACTGATCGGTGAAACTCGACTCGTCCACGCAGCAGGTGAACTGCTGAATCACCTCTACCGGGAGGTGAAGGGTGGAACCTATCTAACTGCCCATCTGGTACATCTGTTTCTGCAGGAATCCGGTGTGGAAGCTCTTCTGGAAAAGCAGGTGGTGGACGACGAGAACCTGATTGTCACGCACCGCAAAAGTGTTAAACTGAAAGGAAAAAACCAGCACCTATACGTGAAGTGCATCGGCAGCAACGATATAAATTTTGGCATCGGGCCTGCTGGCACCGGCAAGACTTACCTTGCTGTCGCATGCGCTGTCGCCTCCTTGGAGAAGGATCGGGTGAGACGAATTCTCCTGGTTAGACCTGCCGTGGAAGCGGGCGAAAAACTAGGATTCTTGCCGGGTGATCTGAGCCAGAAGATAAATCCCTATCTACGTCCGCTGTACGATGCGCTTTATGACCTGGTGGGATTCGACAAGGTTGAAAAACTGTTGGAGAGGAATGTCATTGAAATTGCGCCATTGGCCTATATGCGTGGTCGCACCCTAAACGATTCGTTCATCATCTTGGACGAAAGCCAGAATACTACCAAGGAACAGATGAAGATGTTTCTGACCCGCACTGGATTCGGATCGACCGTGGTGATCACCGGGGATATCACGCAAATCGATCTGCCCAAAGGAGTCCGGTCCGGTTTGAAGCACGTAATTGGGGTGCTGAAAGACGTCAAGGGCATCTCGTTCACCCATTTCTCACCGAAGGATGTAGTACGGCACCCCCTCGTGCAGAGGATCGTCGAAGCATATGAGAGCCATGAGGCCCGATCCGATGAGCCAACCTAGTTTTCCCGCACAAGCCCAATTTCAGGTAGAGATCCAACGAGGCGATGGCATCGGATCTGTGCCCGATGATGAAGAATTTGAAAGATGGGCGGATGTTGCACTGCGAGCAGTCAAGAAAGACGCTGCGCTGTGCATTCGGATTGCCGATGATAACGAGACTACCGAGCTCAACGAGAAGTACCGACACGGGACGGGACTCACTAACGTGCTCTCCTTTCCATGTGAAATACTGGATGAAGCAGGTGTATGTTTGTTAGGTGACATCGTGATCTGTGCCTCAGTTGTCAGGCGGGAAGCAGAAGAGCAGCATAAGATGGAAACAGCTCATTGGGCACATATGGTTTTGCACGGCATACTGCACTTGTTAGGGCACGATCATCAGAACAGCAAAGACGGTCAGGTCATGGAGCGGATGGAAGTTGAGTTGCTGCATCAGCTTGGCTTTGCCGATCCTTATCAGCCAGCGGAATTGAGCAAATGAGCGACGCAGGATCGAACAATGAACTGGGTGCCAAAACCTGGTTGGAGCGCTTGTCACAGGTTCTGTCTGGAGAGCCCAGTAGCCGAAGTGAATTAATCGATCTGCTGAGAGATGCAGAGCACAGGCAGGTACTGGACTCTGAAGCATTAAGCATTATTGAAGGTGCCTTGCAGGTCTCGGATATGCGGGTCGGGGAAATCATGATTCCCAGATCCCAGGTGGTCGTGGTCAGATTGGACATGCAGCCCGCGGAGTTCCTACCTTTAGTGATTGAATCAGGTCACTCCAGATTCCCGGTCATCAATGACGGCCCCGATGATGTAGTAGGAATTCTATTGGCCAAAGATCTCCTTTCGCTGGCGCTGAGTGAAAATGGCGCCTCCAGGTTTAATCTAAAGGACGCTCTCCGCTTTCCTACGGCCGTCCCCGAAAGTAAGCGGCTCAATATCCTGCTGCAGGAATTTCGTACCACTCGCAACCACATGGCGATAGTCAATGACGAGTACGGTGGCGTGGCCGGCATCGTTACGATGGAGGATGTGCTTGAGCAGATCGTGGGTGAGATAGAGGACGAATACGACGTGGACGATGAAGCTTCTATCAAAGTGCACGGGGATAATAGCTTCACGATAAAAGCATTAACGCCCATCGAAGATTTCAATGAACACTTCAACAGCCGTTTCCGTGAAGATGAATATGACACCATTGGTGGCATAGTTACGCAATCCTTCGGCCATCTGCCGAAGAGGGATGAATCGATAGACATCGATGGTTTCTATTTCAAGGTGCTGAATTCAGACAATCGCAGAATACACTTGCTTCATCTCACCTTACCGAGCAAAGGTAAGGGCGACTAGCTCGTCAATCCTTATTCAATCCGATCCAGCCACTTAGAATGAACTTGTCGAGACTAGTCGGCCCGGGGCTTCAAGGAGATGTGTTGGCGCTCCTTGCCGGTTGCAGCCTGCCACTGTCGTTTGCACCGTTTGATTTCTGGCCCGCCGGACTGTTATCAGTTTTGCTGCTACTTGCCTGTGTCGATCGAGTAGATCCCCGGGAAGCTGCCCTCAGAGGATTCCTATATGCGTTCGGCATGTATGGAATTGGCGTATCCTGGATATATGTGAGTATCCACATTTATGGCGCAGCGCCGCCACCCCTGGCAGTCGTCATGGTGCTGCTGTTTGTGGTGTTCCTGTCGCCGGTACAGGTGTTGCAATGCTATCTGTACGCACGCTTCTTCAGGTCGGGTTTACTGGGGCCGGTACTGGGCTTCACGTCCATTTGGGTATTGCAGGAATGGGTGCGAAGCTGGCTCCTGACGGGATTCCCGTGGCTCTATGTTGGCTACGGCTACCTCGATACCAATGTCTCCAACTGGGCGCCGCTGCTGGGCGTATTCGGAGTCAGTTATGTCGTGGTGCTTGCCGCCGGCGTATTGTATGTCGGCAGCAAGGCATACCTGAACAGCACCAAGGTGAGCCGAACGGGCCTCGTGGTTCCATTACTTGCCGCGGGACTGCTGTGGTTCTCCGGGATGGCATTGGCCCGGGTGGATTGGGTACGTCCCGCTGGCCAGTCACTGACCGTCAGTGCGGTGCAGGGAAACGTGGACCAGGCAACCAAGTGGTTGCCGGAAATGAGAATTCCCCTCATCGACCTGTACCGTCAACTGAGTCAAGATCGGTGGAGCAGCGATATAATCGTTTGGCCGGAAGCAGCCATCACCCTGTTCAGGGAACAAGCGGGCATTTACCTGAATAGTTTGGACGCCACGGCGAAGGAAACCAACACCACGGTCATTACCGGCATCATGAGTCGAGATCCGGTGAGCGGTTCCTACTTCAACAGTGTCCTCGCTTTGGGAGAAGGGAGTGGAATCTATCACAAGCGTAAGTTGGTACCGTTTGGTGAGTATGTGCCCTTGGAAGATCAGCTCAGGGGATTGATCAAGTTCTTCGATCTGCCCTTGTCTAATACAGCCACAGGTCTGCAACAGCAATTGGGATTGACCGCCGGTCCCTATAAGATCTCCACCTCGGTCTGCTATGAGGTGGTCTATCCTGAACTAGTCAGGACTTCAGTTGCGGGGGCTGATCTGTTGCTAACGCTCAGCAATGACACCTGGTTCGGGGAATCCATTGGGCCCCTTCAGCATATGCAGATCGCCAGAATGCGTGCCCTGGAAAACGGTCGTTATCTGATAAGAGCGACAAACAATGGCGTAACCGCGATCGTGGATCATCGGGGCAAGATCAGTGGCACTATCCCACAATTCAGCCGTGACGTATTGACAGATACCGTGCAGATTATGACTGGCGAGACTCCTTTCTCTCGTTGGGGTAGCTGGCCGATCCTGATTGTATGCCTGATGGGTTTGGTCTGGCAGCGATTGGGTGGCTGGGTTAGGGGTAGGATTTTCGAAAGTGCTGGTATGGATCGTCAGGAAGAGTAGGTCTCTGCATCCAGCCGTGCTGCCCTGTACGCAAGTCACGCCAGTTCCAGGGGCGAAAAAGTTGTACAGATCACCGTTGGCATAGATAATGAGTCCCGTCGGTTACAGGTAAACACGATCATCCATACACTCATTGAGCCGGGTCAGACTAGCAGGCGGGTTAAAGCTTATGCGGTGGATTTTATTGCTCGCAGTCCTATCACTTGACGGTTGTGGTTTTCATCTCCGTGGCAGCGGCCGGAGCGCAACGCAACTCGATATGCTACATGTCACAGCGTTCAACGCATACGGTGAATTGGTTCAAAAGCTGGAGTCTGTGTTGACCGAGGCGGGTGTGGAGATCGAGCCAGACAAGTCGGTGGCCCCCTATTCTCTGCGTATCATAAGCGAGAAGAATACGCGTAGGGCTGCGACCACCACAAGTCGCATAACCGTAGCTGAATACGAGTTGCGATTGCTGGTGGAATTTCAGCTCGAGAACCGTGCTGGTGACTTGATCATAGCGCCCGCTTCTCTCGTGACGGAACGAGTGTATACGCTGGATCAAGCTAACCTCATGGGTAGTAATGAAGAGGAAGAGCTGTTGCGGGAGGAGATGCAGGATGAAATTATTGAGCAGATCATAAGAAGGGTGGAAGCCAGCACCAGAAGCAGGAACACGCCAACGTGAGAGTCTATCCGGAAAAACTGGCGGCTAACCTGAAGCAAGAGATCAAACCGATCTACATCGTTAGCGGTGACGAACCCCTGTTGATTCAGGAAGCCTGCGACTCAATCCGACTCGCTCTCAGACAAAGTGGATATAGTGAAAGAGATCTGTTTCATGTGGATGGTTCATTCGACTGGCAACAGATCCTGTACAGTGCCAGCAGTATGTCTCTGTTTACCGAGAAGAAGATGATCGAACTGCGCATGCCGGGCGGCAAACCAGGGGACAAAGGAGCCAAGGTGCTCAAATCCTACGTCGATAATATTCCTACTCAGACTGTTCTGCTGATTATTACCGGCAAGCTGGAGCGATTGACACAGAACAGCAAGTGGTTCAAGGCGCTGGATTCGGCGGGCGCCTCTGTGCAAGTCTGGCCCATTGCAGTGAATCAACTGCCGGCCTGGTTGAATGATCGAATCCGGAAAACCGGTATGTCTGCAAGCAGGGAGGCCGTACAGGCCCTCGTAGATAAAGTGGAGGGAAACCTATTGGCTGCCGTGCAGGAGATCGAGCGACTAAGGTTGATTTCAGGGGACGCAAAGATCGATATCAATCAGGTTCTGGAGGAAGTATCCGACAGCTCCAGGTTTACGCTGTTTACGCTGCTCGATGCGGCCCTGTCCGGTAATGCGAGCAGAACCTGCAGAGTTATACAGGGCCTGCGCAGTGAGGGAACGGAGATTCTGCAGATCGTGGGCTTGCTGGGCCGAGAGTTGAGATCACTGTCGAGGATGGCGGCACTGCTGTCTTCCGGGCAGCCCGTGCAGGCCGTGATGCAGGCCCACAAGGTATGGTCAAATCGCAAGAGCATCATCGGCGCAGTGCTGCAGCGGCATGAATCGACTGAATTTGACCACTTGATCACACGTCTGGCGAAGGTGGACAAGATGGCAAAGGGATTGGGATCAGGCGACCCTTGGGACGAGTTGACCGGAATCTTACTTCACCTGGCCGGCACCGATCTCGCCTGCCACGCTTAGTGCGTTAACCCACGGATGTGCTGGCTTCCGTTCCCTTCTCGACTAATCTCAGGTCAGCCCCATCCGTCTCAAGGATGGTGATGGATCCGTTATCTGGCCTGAATCCGACCACTCGATCGTCCCCAAGTGCCTCTCCCACGGCGACGTTTATGGCTATGAAGTGCGTAAATAGAGTCTGCTCATAAACTATAAGCCATTGATATTATTATGGAATATATGATATTTCAGGTATAATAGTGCACGAAAAAGTCCCGTCAACCATGGAAAACCGTGCACCTATGATCCGATCTCAAAGCGAAAAACAAC
>JASMJM010000103.1 GCA_030749725.1 Pseudomonadales bacterium
TATTCCTTCGATGCATTTATGTTCGGTACGCGCGCCACGCCCGATGATGCCTATCGCTATGCGCGAGGCGAGGCGATCACCCATCCTGCCGGTTACCAGATCCAGTTGGACCGGCCGCTCGATTTCTATGCAGTCACTGACCACGGTTTCTTTCTGGGCATGTGGTCTGCCATGACAGATCCTCGCCATCCACTGGCCCAAGATCCACAAGCACGCCGTTTTCTGGATGCGAACACGGCTGCTGCGAGGGGCCAGGTCTATTCAGCCAGCATCCAGTTCCTTGCCACCCATCCTGATCCCCGGGCCGTCCGCTCAGCATGGCAGGAGATCATCGCATCGGCGCAACGTAACTATGAACCTAACAAACTAACAACATTCATCAGCTACGAGTACACCTCCTCTCGTGAGGGGAATCTGCATCGCAATGTCATCTTCAGGGGTGACCAGGCACCCGATGTGCCGTTTACGCGCATCAACTCACTCAATCCCGAAAAACTGTGGGACTGGATGGACAATCTGCGCGGCCAGGGAATCGAAGCCCTGGCAATTCCACATAATTCCAATGGCTCCAACGGTCACATGTTCGAATTACAGACGTTCGATGGCGGCCCGCTGAATGAAGCCTATGCCGAGCAACGAATGCGCAATGAGCCGCTGGTGGAGATCACCCAGGTGAAAGGCACGTCCGACACGCATCCCTTCCTTTCACCCAATGATGAATGGGCTGACTTTGAGATCTTCCCGTATCGCATTGCCAGTTGGCTGAAGAGCGCGCCCCGCGGCAGTTATGTAAGGGACGCCTACATGAACGGTCTGCAACTCCAGCAAGAGCGGGGAATCAACCCGTACCGCTTCGGTATTATCGGATCCAGCGATACCCATAACGCCGGACCGTCTTTGGACGAGTCAAATTTCGTCAGCAAAATCGGCAGCTTCGATGCTACCGCCCAACGGCGCGGGTCCGTTGCGGTATCATCAGCAGACGGCTTCGCAACCTATAGGGAAACATACTATCGATATTGGGGGGCGTCGGGACTCGCCGGTGTATGGGCTGAAGAGAATACGCGCGATTCCATATTTGACGCCTTTCGCCGAAAGGAGACATTTGCCACGAGTGGGCCGCGTATGCGAGTCCGTTTTTTTACCGGATACGATCTGTCCGACAACCTGATCGAAGATCGTGATTTGGTTGGCAAAGCCTATGCAAATGGGGTCCCGATGGGAGGCGACTTGCTGGGTAAACGACGTGCCAGCCCCTCTTTCCTGGTATGGGCGCTGCGCGACCCGGTCGGCACTTCGCTGCAGCGACTGCAGGTAATCAAAGGCTGGACCGACAAGGGGGTGGCGAGAGAACAGGTATTCGACGTTGCCTGCTCCAATGGCCAGGTCGATTCGAATACCCATCGCTGCCCGGATAACGGGGCCAGCGTGGATCTCATCGATTGCAGTGTTACCGAGAACGTGGGTGCGGATGAACTAAAGGTCGTTTGGCAAGACCCGACGTTCAATCCGAGACAGCGCGCTTTCTACTATGTCCGTGCGCTCGAGAATCCGACCTGCCGGTGGTCCACCTGGGATGCGATCAGGGCAGGGGCAGCGCCCAGACAGGATCTTGCTCAGACCCTGCAGGAAAGAGCATGGTCCTCGCCAATATGGTACCACCCTCGTTAGCACGCGCTGATGGGCACAGTTTCGGTTTAGATTCTCAGCATCGCATATTTGGTGTAGTCTGTGATCGTCAGTGTTTCCCGGGTGGACTCTTTGGACGATCTGCATGAATCCTGGCGCATATAATAATAAAGGCATCCTGTGGCCGATCTGGCCGCTGCTCCTGCTTGCAGCTGTATCCGATGCCAGCGAGAAACAGCACGGCATCTCCTTCTTTGGTGATCTTAAATACCCTGCAGACTTTCAGCACTTCGAGTATGTCAACCCGGATGCCCCCAAGGTTGGCACCATGAGACAGGCTCAACTGGGTAATTTCGACACGCTCAATAATTTCATTCGCAAGGGCCGCAAAGCTACCGGACTAGCCGATACCAGCGTCACCATCTACGACCGACTGATGTACGACGCTGATGATGAACCGGCCAGTCAATACGGCTGGTTGGCAGAATCCGTTGAACTAGCGGATGACTACAGTTTGGTGACCTTCGATCTGCGCCCTGAAGCACGTTGGCACGACGGTGAACCGGTGACTGCAGATGACGTGGTGTTTACCTTCAACCAGTTCAAGGAGCATGGCGACCCGGCCAGGAGGCTGCGTTATCGGGACATCGTGGCAGCCAGAAAGACCGGCCCGCACCAGGTGACCTTCGATATCAAAGACGCCACTTCGCCAAAACAGGCCCAGGTCATCGCCAGAATGCACATCATTCCCGAACACTACTGGCGCGAGCGGATTTTCAATGAGACTACGCTGGAGATTCCCCTCGGCAGCGGACCCTATCGAGTCGTGGAAGTGGACCCGGGCCACACAGTCACCCTCGAATTGGTGGACGACTATTGGGGCAGGGATATTCCCGTCAACAAGGGTCGCTATAACGTCCGGACCGTTGTCTACGACTATTACAAGGATGAACACGTCATCCACGAAGCCAAGAAAGTCGGCGCGGTGGATGGTAATCTGGAGGGCGTTGCCAAGCGATGGGCCACTGAATACGACTTTCCGGGTTTTCAGCAGGGCCTTTTCATCAAGAATCTCATCGTAACGGAACGGCCGTGGGGAATGGAAAACGGCATGCTGTTCAATCTACGCAAATCCAAGTTCCAGGATGTACGGGTGCGCGAGGCACTGGCGACGGCCTACGATTTCGAGTGGGCCAACCGCGTCCTCTACTACAGTTTCTATGAGCGGTCGGACAGCTTCTTCGAGAACTCCGACCTCGCGCAACGGGGATTGCCATCCAAGGAAGAGCTTGAATTACTGGAGCCGTTCCGTGATCAGATTCCACCGAGGGTGTTTACCCATGTATTCAGACCGTCTGTGACCAAGGGGTACGGCTATGCCAGAGAGAACCTGCTGCGAGCTGCGCAACTATTCAGGGAAGCCGGTTGGGTGGTTCGAGACAACGTGCTGGTGAATGAAGAGACCGGCGAACCCTTCGTCATTGAACTCATCAGCTACAGTCTTTACGGTGAACGCGCCATGATGACATTCGTCAATGCCGTCAAGCGACTGGGAATCCGTTGCCGCATTCGGACTATCGAAGTATCCCAATATATCAATCGGCACGGTACCCATGATTTCGGCAGTATCATGGAGAACTACGCACAGACCTTGACGCCGGGCAACGAGCTGCGCAACTACTGGGGTTCCAGCTCGGCATCGCAACAGTACAGCCGCAATGCAGCGGGCATTGCCGACCCGGTCGTGGACCAACTGATCGAGAAGGTGATCGGCGCCAGAAGTCATCTGCAGCTGATTACCGCCACTCGTGCCTTGGACCGGGTTCTGTTGTGGAATTTCTACATGATTCCCGGCTTTTGGCCTCCCGGCTATCGATACGGTTACTGGGACAAGTTCGGCAGGCCGAAGATACAGGCCCGGTTTCGAACCGGGTTCTTCGACACCTGGTGGATTGACAGTGAAAAAGAAGCTGCCATCGCCGCATCGCTGAGTAACAGGTAACAGGTAACAGCGGCAGCAGCTCTGATTCAATCTGCCGGTCTTATCTGCTCTGCCAGTTGAGTACTGAATTGAATCGACGGATGCTGCTTGGGAGCACTCAACGCATTTTGCACGTCGAATTTGAGGGTCAGGTTCGGTGACTTTTCAGCTCGCTTTACACCGAACTGGAACGTATCGTGAGCAGGTACTTCGATCAAATCAGCCCCACCTACAAACGTGTGCCTTGTGGTATTCAAGAGCTGCAAGTCAGCGTCGGACTGATTGGAGAGGGATACCACGACCACCTCAGACGTACCTGCGTACGCAGCCGATTTCAACGTGAGGGATGCCTCCAGCAGAGGAGTCAGAACTTTCTCTCTACCGACTAACAGATTCTTGAACCAGACTACGGTGCGCTGATCGAACAGTGCCTCTCTGATCGCAGCTTGGGTTTTTTCCTTGGCGAACACCAGAGTCACAGGTCGATGACCACCCTCATGGGGAGTGTAATCCCAGTCGATCAGGTTGTGGACGTCGGACACCCCGATAAGGGTCAGATCGTTGTCAAGGGCAATCTGAAAGGACTCCTCCGAGTAGGTGCCACCGTTTGCTATCTCGATGCCGTGCAGTAGCCCCTTCTCAATATTGTTTTTATGAAAATCAGTAAGCTCCGTTCTCGCGTTGGGCGTTCGGTCTGACCACCAGGAGTGATTCCAGAACACGAATGCATCTTGGGCATTGGCATTTACCACCGCTTCTTGGGCCGGCCATTGATTGGCCCGTTCGTAATTGGCTGATACATCGGAAGCATCCGTGGGCTCGCCAAACTGCACCAGCTTGTTAGCATCTTGGATGAATAGCGCGTTCATGTGACCGACCGGGGCACTACGGGTAATTTCAGAACCTGCAATCACGACGAGTTCGCTAGTCCCCGCGGCCTCCACTGCCTGTTGGTAAGACCGGTTGCGATCCCGGTGCGGGATGTCCGCAAGGTGAGGCTGGTATTCCAGGTGTTCGGTGATGGCGATGGCATCAAGACCATCCCGTAATGCTTCACCGATTCTGATTCTTGGCCACACGTGACCATCGGAGAATACCGAATGAGTGTGGGGATCGACCACAATGGTCAGATACTCGTTGGTATCGGGAAAGTCAATGCTTCTCGCTGCCGACGCAGCAGGATTACTCGCCTCACCGTGTCCGAACGCAGCCGCGGGAAACAACATGGACAGGATGGTTACTGACCTTATTAATCGCATATCGATCTCCTCAATAGATTGTCTTTGTGAGTCTGAATTCTCTGTCAAGACATTAAGTATTCTTGTTCTTCGCCTTTACAAACCCATGTGTCTCTATTCACGGATCGCTGGGAATGCAACCCATGTAGATGGTTAGTCAATAATCGCCTGATGTACCAGAACCTGAAAGTCCTGCCTGATATTGATATGCCCGTAGGGTCGCACTTGTGTCATGAGAATGCCAACAAGTTCTTGTTCGGGGTCTATCCAGGAGATGGTGCAGTAGGCACCACCCCAGTAGACCGAGCCTTCAGATAGCGGCGTGGCCGCCCTTCCTCTGTCAACCACGACTCCCCAACCCAGCCCAAAGCCCATGCCGGGGCCCGCCAACCAGATGGGTATGTCATCCGTGTGATTGGCCATCATAAGACTCAGGGTCGAAGGCGAGAGTAAACGCACACCATCCAATTCTCCGCAATTCAACATGGCCGATTGAAATCTCATGTAATCGTGTGGCGTGGAAACCAGACCACCAGACCCACTAAATACGGATTTGTTCTCCGCGGTAACCCATCGGCTTTCGTTTGAACCAGGATCCTGTAGAACAATTTTGTTGCTGTCCTCGCCTGGCGTGTATTGGGACGTTAGGCGGCCGCCTTTGTCATCGGCCAAATAGAAATGGGTATCCGGCATTTTCAGCGGTCTGAATATCCTTTCCTGCATGAATTCAGCCAACGTCTGGCCGGACATGACTTCGACCAATCTCCCCACGACGGTGGTGGCAGTGGAATACTGCCATGCTTCACCAGGTTGGTAGTTGAGCGGTAGTGCAGCCAATCTGGTCATCAGCTTGGCAAGTGTATCGTCGGGACGCCTCTGCATTTGTTCCCGGTAGTACTCACCATTGCCAATGTAACTATTGGCAAGACCCGCCGTATGGGTGAGCATATCCCGAATGGTGGCTTCCCTCTTTGCATCGACCAATTCACCTGTATTCCCACTGGCATCGGCAGTTGTCGACACTTTTTGATTGGCAAATTCAGGAATGAACTTACTAACAGGGTCACGAAGCTGAAACTTGCCCTCTTCCCACAATATCATTAAGGCGACGGATGTTATCGGTTTGGTCATCGAAGCGATCCTGAATACGGCGTCCTTGCGCATGGGCTTCTTGCCCTCTACGTCCATTGAACCGCGGGCCTCAAAATGCACGACCTTGCCACGACGAGCCACCAACGTGACCGTGCCAGGTACCAATTCATCATCAATATATCGCTGCATTGCCGGACCGATTCGACCCAGGCGCTCCGCAGACATACCCACGGATCTGGCAGATCCTATCGGGATACCGGGATCCGGCTTTGCCGTGGTAATACCGGTAGCTGCCGCTAGCAACATGACCGTTAACACCGATCTCGCCATATCCCTGATGTGGTTTTGTCCGGCCATTTATTAGATTCCTTCGGATGGTCCACAATATACTGACAGAATATACTGAATCCCCAGTGCAAGACCAACCCCTGATCAACGCACATGACTGCATTCGTTTGCCTGGGCGAGAACGCGATCGCACTATCACCCTTGAAACGCCTCCTGTCTGCCTTTATGATCTTGGCGCAGCCAGGGGCATGACCGTCTAGCCTGACTCAGTGAGGATGTGAGATGAATGTCACAGCAACTCTCCAGAAAGATGGCAATAAGGCGTCCGAGCACGTCGCTCGGTATGTCGTTGACCATGCGGATTCCCTTGAAGAACTGCTGCAAGGCATGAGTTCAGACGTTAAGCGCGTGAAGAACGCAGCCGCAAAAGCCATTCGATTTGTCAGCGAAGAAGCACCCGAGCTGCTGATTCCCCACTTCGCGACCATCCGTAAGTTTATGTCGTCGCCGGACACCATCTGCAAGTGGATCGCCGTCGATGTGATCGGAAATCTGGCGCGGGCCGATCACGATGGTCTTGTGGACCATTCCGTGATGAAGGTATTGACTGAGCAAGTCGAGGACGATGCGCTAATCACGGCAGGACACGCGATCGATGCGCTGGGAAAGATTGCGTCTGCGAAACCTCGGCGTCGTACGCGCATCACGGCTGCGCTGATGCAGGTCGAGACCCTCGAACGCAACGCGGAGTGCCGGAACATTCTGCTCGGCAAAACGGTGGAAGCATTCCGACGCTACCACCGGGTTGCATCCCCGAGCACCCGCGGTCATATGGAAGACGTCGCAAAGCGCTTGCTCACGAACGACCGGCCCAGCACGCGAAGACGGGCAGAGTCCTTCATAAAACAGAGGGCGCACGCCTAGTCAGAGCACTCGGTGTCTTAGCAGGGAGATCTCGCCCTTCAGGAAAATAAGTCATGTCTCAGGTAAAACCAGGTATGCGACTCAAAAGTGCAGTGTGCACCGGACAAGCTATGGTGGTGAAAGCAATCCAAGTCACCATTACCTGTGGTGGTGTGCCCATGCTGGGGATGGATGAACAGCTGGATGACAATAGCCAGGCCGATCCTGAACATATGTACAAATGCCTGATGGGTAAGCGCTACATCAACAAAGAGGAAACACTGGAGCTTCTCTGTGTGAAAACGGGTGAAGGCTCCTTCGGTATTGACGGACAGATGCTGATAGGCAAGGAATCGAAAAAACTTCCCTCCTCTGACTGAAATGAAATGACCTTATTCCAGCACGCCTGCGACCAATAACTCCCCCGTTTTTTGATCGTCGTATCCAAGCACTTCGTTGAGGACATACATCATGTCTCTATTGAAAGTAGGTGCGCTGGTGTCGACCGATACGGGCGAACGCGACAGGTGCATACGCGGGCCCTCGATTACCGTCTCGCCACCTTCCTGGTGTGGTAGCGTAATGAAGTGTCCGAGATGCAGCAGTTGCGGGTCGCATACCAGTTCCGGACTGTTTTGTACGACCGACGCTGGTACGCCTGCTGCCTGTAACCTGGCTTCTAGGCTTGGGCCGTTCTCGGTGGCGGTATATGCGCTGATGCACTGGTCCAGTTCGGCTTGATGCACAAGCCTACCCTCTACTGTGGCCAGTTCACTCGTACTGAAATCAAGATCGGGAATGACGCCGCACAGTGCTCGCCAGTGAGCATCACTTTCGCATGCAATGGCGATGTGCCGGTCGTCACCTGAAGTTGGATACACGCCATGTGGTGCAAGATAAGGATCTGCATTTCCGAGCCGCGACTGAACGTTGCCGTTTGCTGTAAAGTCCAGAATCGCCGGCGTTAGAAAATGCATGGCAGCTTCAGCCTGCGCCATATCGATGTGCTGTGCCTCGCCGGTGCGACGGAAGTGATCATAAGCTGCCAACACTGCAGCTGCATTGTAGCGTGGCGCGATATAGTCGGTGTAAGCGCCAAAAGGGCCGGCGGGTTCCCGGTCCGGCCAACCGGTAATCTCGTAGAAGCCAGTGACAGCCGCAGCGAGATTGCCATATCCAGCGAACATGGACAAAGGACCGGTCTGCCCCATAAGACAAGTGCTCAGCATAATGATATCAGGGTTGATTTCGGACAAGGTGGAGTAGTCCAGGCCAAAGGCTTTCATGGCACGTGGGGAGAAGGATTCAGTAATCACGTCAGCCCAGCGCACCAGGTCGAGGATCACCTCCCTTCCTTCGGGCTTGGTCAGATCCAGAGACAGCATACGTTTGCCCGCGTTGGTCGTGTGAAATATCGCTGATTTTTCAGATGACGCGTCCCCGTCGATAAAAGGACGGATGGTACGGCATACATCCAGACGGCTGGAGGATTCCACCCTGATCACGGTAGCACCGAAATCAGCCAGCATCCGCGTTGCGCCCGGCCCGGCCAGCGCCCACATCAAGTCCAACACTTTCAGGCCCGCCAATGGCCCATCACCGACGCTGCCCGCAGCTTTCACCCGTACCGGTTCCAGGGTCTCGAGCTCCTTGAGAACTTCCTCGTTGTGTTCACCGATGCGCGGTGGGCGACTTCGCCTGGCGAGTGGGGTGGCACTGAACTTGGCGAAAGGTCCGGGGTAGCGTATGTCGGCGGCGGGGCCTTCGCCTTCGGGCCGCAGAAAGTACTCGCGTGCAGCAAACTGCTCACTATTGACGACATCTTCGATGGTCGTCATGGGCGCCAACAACAGACGTCTGTCGAGTGCGGCCTGAAGTAATTCTACCTTGGTCTTGGATGCCGTGCAGGCTGCCACGCAGTCCTTCACCCGTTCAAATTCTTCCAGTGGCTCTTCTCCGCTCAAGATCTGCATGCCGTATTCGACCCAGTCCTTGTCCCGTGTCGCTGCATCGCAGAAACCTTCTTCAAAAACGAACTCCATCAACCGTCGGGTGGCTGGGCCCAACGTGGCGCCAAAATAGTGCGTTATGGATACGTGTCCGTCCGACGCCGGGAAAGTCAGACGGAGTCTGAGATTCCCGAGTTTGGCACCACCGGCAGCACGTTCCGCTGTATCTTCGTTGATCGCTGCACACAGGATATTGCCTTGGGTCGCCAGGGCCAGCGTCTGCTGCGCCGACACATCCACATGCTGACCCATACCGGATTGGTGTCGCTCAACGAGAGCCACCAAAGCACCTACCGCCGCCTCGGCGGATGCGTGATTCCAGGCCTGTGGCACGGATACGCGAACCGGCGGGCGATCATCATCACCGGTGATCGCCAACGGACCCCCACTCGCGACCAGGGTGATGTCCGAAGCGACCCAGTTCGATTTTGGGCCGGTGCTACCGTATGGCGTTATGCTGACATGGATCAGAGCCGGATTATGTTCCTGCAGGTGTTCATAGCCGATATCACGGGCGCTCATGCTGCCCACCGGTTCCGCTTCAATTAGAAAATCCGCGCGCGCCACAAGCTTGAGAAACACTTCACGATCTGCATCTATATCGAGTTCAATGCTGCGCTTGCCGCGGGCATATCCCCACCAACTGAGGGAGTGTTCCGCATCTTCGCGATTGTCAAAGAAAGGGCCGATCAGACGACCAGTCGCGCCCCCGGGGGGTTCCACCTGAATAACGTCTGCCCCCAAATCACCGAGAATCTGTGCGCACAGAGTGCCGTGACGATGGGTCAGGTCCAGGACCCGGTATGGATGCAGCAGCATGGTAATCGTCTCCTCCCCACATCAGTCCAGGATAACTGCGCGCCAGCCGTTTGTTGTACCCTGATTCGTGTGGTTGTGGGGTTCTTCTTAGTGGCTTGTGGGAACCGACGTCACATTTGCGCACCTTAACAGGTTGGGGGAATAAGTAGAACTGACCACATTCTTGCGGCGTAGCAACATACAGCGTTGTGTAAGGGCCGAACCACGCTGGTCATCTACTTACTCGGCTGGTCGATAGACCAGCTCCAGCTCGGCTTTGTCAAAATCCGCCAGCCAGATGGTGTTGCCATCACGATCGGCTTTCTCGACCACCACAGAGGAATTGGCATCCCGCGGATCATATTCGTGGCAGATTACAGCTTCATCGCCGACACGAGGGGCACGACTTACTCCTTCGGTTCCTTCATATTCATCAACCTGGTCGCCCAACGAAATCACACGGACCCGATCGTACTCCTGCAGTGTTGTGCTTGCAGTGAATGATCTGACAGATTCATCAGACTCGTCTGGGCTGGCAGTATCGAGAGAGCTCGCTTCCGGACTCTGCTCGTGGTCACTTGCCGGTCGATCAGTATCGAGAGAACCACTCTCTGGACTGAGGGTCTGTTCGTCTCTTAGCTCGGCGACTGCATCAGTTGAAGACTCGAATGTCGAACGGTCATGTTTCAATTCTGAATAGATTGCCAGAGATAGCTTTCCTGAAATCATACCTACAAGCGCGGAGAAAATGGCTTGCGTCCAAACACCCTCAATGGGCAGCCAATAGAATACGATTGCACTCAGTACAACCATCACCATTGAGGTGATTATCGCATCTCCCAGGTTGTCACCGCCGATTCCTGCAATCGTGGCACCTACCACAACGACCGAAACGATGGCGATAGGGGAGAAGATGGTCGGGCTCAGAGCGTAAACTACCGCAATGCCTAGGGCGTAGGCGATGATGTAGGCAAGCACTTCAGGAATCGGCACCTTCATGGGCAACTTCCGGTTACTGGCAGTAGTGAGTGTGTGATTCGAGGAACATGAGCCTTCGACTATCCTCTTTCACGAGGCAGAGTCAACCAGGTGGCAGGCAGCTTTGTGAATGGGTGCAACCATGTGTTCCAGAGGCGCTATGGATCGACAGGTTTCAATTGCATCCGGACAACGCGGATGGAATCGACAGCCTGATGGCATTTCAAGTGCACTGGCGATCTCACCCGTTACATGACCCCTGGCACGGGGAAAGGTTGGATCGGGCCTGGGCACAGCGGCAAGCAACGCTTGCGTGTACGGATGACGAGGATCGCTAAAAAGGGTCTCGCTGTTACCCCACTCCACAATCTGACCCAGGTACATGACCGCAACAACATCGCTCATGTGCTCCACCAGAGCAAGGTCATGTGCAATCACGAGATAGGTCAAGTGCAGTTCAGACTGGATATCCTGCAACAGGTTGAGAATCTGGGCACGAATGGAGACATCCAAGGCGGAAATCGGTTCGTCCAGGACGATCAGCGCGGGCCTAAGAATCAACGCCCGCGCGATGGCAATCCGTTGGCGCTGACCACCGGAAAATTCATGGGGATAGAGCTTTGCCGCCTGGCTGGGCAGCCCTACCATGGTGAGTGCAGCATCGATCCTGGCTGACAATTCGCGCCGGGGCACTCCGTGGGCCTTGAGTGGTTCCCCAACGATGGCGCCGACACGAAGTCTTGGATTCAGTGAGCTGTAGGGATCCTGGAAAACGGCCTGTACCTGGGCTCTGAATCGTTTCAGTGCGTGCCCCTGCAAGTGATGCACGTCTTCGCCATCGAAACGGATGGCTCCGCCGGTCAGGGGTTCGAGCCTCAGTATCAACCGGGCAAGCGTGCTCTTGCCACATCCCGACTCACCTACCAGGGCCATGGTCTGGCCCCGGTCGATGCTCAGGCTGACACCATCCACCGCCTTCACCACTTGTCGCGAAGGCATGTCGAAATGACAGGTCGCATCCTCAATATCAAGCAGTGCCATCACGCGTTCTCCAGCAACCAGCAGGAAGCCCGTTGGCCGTCACCCAGATCGATGCTCGGCGGCGCTTGCTGCCGACAACGATCGGTAGCATGGGGACATCGAGGGTGGAACGCGCAGCCATCAGGCAACGATAGAGGATCGGGTGGCGTACCCTTGATGGATGACAATCTACTCTGTCGCGCACCTAGTTTAGGGAGTGATTCCAGCAAACCCTGGGTATAGGGATGCGCGGGATTTGCATACAGCGTTCTAACGTCGGCGCTTTCCACTATCTGCCCGGCATACATGACGGCAATACGATGACAGAGGCTTGCCGCAACGCCCAGATCGTGGGTCACGAATAGAAGGCCTGCACCGGTCTCCGCCTGGATGCTTTCGATCAAATCCATGAACTGTACCTGGATCGTCACGTCCAGCGCACTTGTGGGCTCGTCAGCGATCAAGAGTCGCGGTTTGCAGGCAATCGCCATCGCGGCAACTACTCGCTGACGCATGCCGCCACTGAACTGATGGGGATAATTGCCGGCACGTTCTGTAGCAGACGGCACACGCACGCGGGCCAGTTCATCGATGGCCAGATCCATCGCCGACCTGCCACGGGCAAGACCGTGAGCACGGATGGGGGCGGCTACCTGACTGCCCACTGTAAACACAGGGTTAAGCGATGACATCGGGTCCTGGGAAATCATGGCAATCTTACGGCCACGAATCTCTGATGCAAGCGTACGCTCTGACAGTCCGACCAGCTCCACCCCGTCCAACCTGATGGAACCTGCGACGATACGCCCGGCGGGCCTCGGCGGCAGACCGAGGATCGATAGTCCGGTCACCGTTTTGCCGCTGCCTGATTCACCGATCAGTCCAAGGGTTTCGCCTGCTGCCAGTGCAAAACTAACTCCATCGACCGCTTTGACTACGCCGCGCTTTAGGAAAAAGTGCGTCTTCAGTCCATCGACCGACAGTAATTTGTCCATCACAATTGCCGCCGCACCGGATCGAACGTATCGCGCAGCCAGTCGCCCAAGATATTCGAGGCAAGGCACGAAGCCATTATGGCAATTCCTGGAATCGTGATGAGCCACCAGGCCACTTCAATGAAATTTCTGCCGTCCGACAGCATCCCTCCCCAGGATACCTGTGGCGGCTGAATACCAAGCCCGAGGAAACTCAGGCCCGCTTCAAAAACGATCACGCTGCCGAATTGCAGGGTCGCAAGCACCAGCATGGTGTTGAGGATATTCGGCGTCAGGTGGCGTATAAAGATGATGGGCGTTGATACACCTGCAACTTTCGCCAAGGCGATGAAGTCGCGCTCCCGCAAACTCAGCACTTCGCCGCGAACGATGCGTGCGTACCAGGTCCAGTACGTCATGACGATCACTAGGATGACCATTCCCTCGCCAGGCGGCAGGACCGAGGCAAACAACAGAGCCAAGGGGAGAGAAGGAACGGACATCTGTACATCGATAAGTCTTGAAATTATCGAATCCGGAACGCCACCGAAGTATCCGGCGATCATGCCTAGGGCAGCGCCAATTCCGCCGGACAGCAGAATGGCGTAGGCGGCTATCACCACTGACACGCGGGCCCCGGCAATGATTCGGCTCAGTATGTCGCGCCCAAGGTTGTCGGTACCCAGTAAGAAACCACTTTCACCGCCCTCTTCCCAAGCGGGCGGCGTCATCGCGTCACGCAGAGAGATGGCGTCGGCTGCATGGGGCGCAAGCCAGGGGCCAAACGCCGCACACACGACGACAATCGTCAACACAGTTGCTGCGATAAATGGAAAGCCGCTTTGGCCTTCGGTCGTCGTGATCTCGGCATCGCGCGTGATATCAGTCATGGCGGATCCTGGGATCGATAAAGCCGTAACTGAGATCGACGATCAGGTTTACCACCACGAAGACCACCGAGGCGAGCACCACCCCCGCCTGCACCACCGGAAAGTCCCGGGCAAATACCGCTTCGACTACCGTGCGCCCGACACCCGGCCAGGCGAAAACGACCTCGATCACGAACGCGCCGCCAAGCATATTGGCAAAGTACACGCCAATCATAGTAACGAGTGGAACCGCTGCATTGCGCAGCGCATAACGCCAAATAATCAGTCTTTCAGGAATGCCGACAGCACGTTCCATCCTGATATAGTCACTTTCCAGAATGTCGAGCATCGACGAGCGCAGTGTGCGCGTCATGGCAGCGACGGGATACCAGCCAAGCGCAATGGCGGGTAATATGAGATGGGCCAACGTTCCCCGGCCATAAGCTGGCAACCATTGCAGTTTCACTGCTATGACGACGATCAACAGCAAACCCACCCAGAACCCGGGCATGGCCTGGCCGAGCATGGCAAACAGTTTAGCTGTGTTATCGATCCAGCCGCCCCGGTATGCCGCGGACAAGACGCCAAGGGGAACCGCTAGCAGAATCGCAAACACGAGTCCGGCCAGGGCAAGCTCCAGCGTAGCGGGCAATCGATCCAGCAGCAGTGACATAGCCGGCTGATTCCAAAGGTAGGAGTCGCCAAAGTCTCCACGCACGGCATCGGAAAAGAACAGCCCGAACTGCACAACAAAGGGGCGATCGAGACCAAGCTCGACGCGCATGGCAGCAAAGTCCTCCTCAGTCGCGTCCATCGGTAACAACAACGCGACCGGGTCGCCAGACAAACGCTGCGCAATGAAAACAATGAACAGAGCACCAACGATGGCGATTGCGCCTTGCCATAATCGTTTGTAGATATACTGCCGCATCTGCTGATTACTCGCGGAGACCGATTTCTCTCATGGCACGCCAGAACGCACCGGGCCATGGCTTGAACTCGATCCTGTCGGACCAGGCAAACGTGATCAGCGGCCTGTAGGTAGGTATGCCACCGGCAACACGTTCATGTTTCACCCTTGCTACTGCGCGGATAAGCTCCTCTTGCCTTTTCAAGTCCATCGTTGTACGCAATTGTTTAATCATGTCATCGAGCTCCGGGTCCGAGTGGTAGGAATAGGTCCCCCAGCCATCGCCGGAAGTATGCACGTGTCCTGACCATGCATCCGTTGGATCTCCGGGCAGTCCATGGCCCCACATGGTACTTACAATGCCATCCATCACCGGGCGCGCATTGACGCGTACAAGGTTGATCCATGCGCCGTATTCAAGTTGTACTATGCGGCAGCGGATGCCTACCACCCCGAGGTAAGCAAACATGGCTTCCCCCATCTCCTTGATGTAAGGCTCCCGTGGAGTTGTCAGGTTATAGCAGGGAACATTGATGCCCCGCTTGTAACCGGCAGCAGCGAGCAATTGTCGCGCCTTATCGGGATCGTACGGATACGGTTTGAGCGATGCCTCATAACCGATCGTTCCCGGGGCAAGCTGGGCAGTCCTGATGCCCTGCCCGTAGAGGATATATTCTATGATGGCATCAAAGTCCACGGCGTGGGCGATGGCAAGCCTTACCTTTACATTCGCTAACGGATTGGTTGGATCGATCGCGATCATCGCTATATAGAGATTGTTAGGTGCGGGTCTGGACGCTACCACAACGCCCGGTGTGGATTTGAATTCCTCCAACTGTGCCGGCGGCACGGCATCGATCCAGTCTACAGCACCTGTCTTGAATGCCGCTACACGCGTTGTATCTTCAGGGATGATCTTGATGGTGAGACGTTTTGCTTTTGGTTTGAGGTCCTGATTCCAATAATCGTCAAAGCGTTCAACCACGAGTTCCTCCCGAGGCTTTCTGGATACAAACTTCCAGGGCCCTGTTCCGATCGGGTGCGCCTGTACACCGTCGTCTCCAACAGCTTGATAATACTTGCGAGGAATCGCGAACAGATCCAGGTTCAGGGAAATCAACGATGCGTCTGGTTGACTTAGTATCATGTTGAAATGGTAGTCGTCGAGCACCTCGACGT
This sequence comes from Pseudomonadales bacterium, assembly GCA_030749725.1. GTDB lineage: Bacteria > Pseudomonadota > Gammaproteobacteria > Pseudomonadales > Azotimanducaceae > JASMJM01. Next base: position 15,869 of record JASMJM010000103.1, read on the forward strand.
CATCCACGTAGCGCAAACGTCCTGCCTGCCGCGATGCGGGATCGCTCTGCCGCTGGTATGCATACCTAAAATCGTGAGCGGTGAGTTCATCACCATTGTGAAATTTGACGCCGCGGCGTATCGACACGCTGATGATGGTTTTCGCGCCCTGCTGTGTGACCTGCCACGCTTCAGCCAGCCAGTTCACCCGCTCGAGTTCAGGCGTTGTCCCCAGCAACTGTTCATAGAAGAGGCCAATAAAATAGCCATCCACGCCTGCAGAGGTACGGGTGGGATCAACCTGTGTTGGTTCGGCCCCGAACGCAACTGTGATGTGACCGCCATCCCCTTCCGCCAGGGATGATGCCACAAAGATCAGCGCCAGAGTGCCAAGCAGGATGAAGCATCCGTTATTTCTCATGCCCTACCTGCCGCATGGTGTCACATCGGGCCGCAGGAATTCAGGCACTGCTGTCTTCTGCGAGCGCCCCGTCCTGAAATTCCCCGGGCGAGAACATTTCCTGAACGTAGGACTCGGGCAGGCTCTGTGTGACTTTCGAGACAGTCACAGTCGTGAAGACGGAAACGAACTCGCCCATAGCAGCGCAGGAAAACGGGTTGGGTCCCTCGCCGTGCAGCCACGAAACTACATCCTGAATTACACCGGGTCCGAACCAGGCGGGATCGAGAGACTGCGTGTGCAATATCAGGAACGTGCAAAAGCCCACGCCCAATCCGGCATACGCACCTTTGGAGGTAACTCCCCGCCACAATGCCCCAACTACTAACGGTCCTGCGAAGGCGGCCATCATTCCGCCGATTCCAATCCAAACGATGAGGGCGATGTTCTTCTCGATGAGAAACCAGGCCATGCTCATGCAAACTAACAGGACACCAACAGTGGCGAGGCGACTGATCAGCAACACGCGCCTATCAAGTTCTTCCTCCGACAGGTTCGTCCTGAATCTGGGAGCAAAGGTACGCCGGTACAGGTCGTTGGCGATGATCTGCGAAGATGATACAACAAGGCCATCAGCAGTACTCATGATAGCAGCGAGAATGCCCGCACCAACGAGCGCCGCAAGCCAGGTTGGAAAGAGCTTGATGAACAGCAGCGGCAACGCTTCGTTGGGATTGGAGCCTTCCATATAAAGCGCATCGCCAAGATGGGCCCGTGCCAGCAATCCACCCAACCCCATCATGCCAAGTGTGAGGCCGCACATGAAGGCAAGCTTGACAAATTGCCTTTGCTCACCGGAGTCTCTGAGCGCCCACAGTTTGTTACCAAGGTGCGGTAACAGTCCCAGCGGGATATGGGCAAAGAGGACGGCCGTGATGGACCACCAGGAATGGGTCAGTGCAGTCGAAGGGTTGAGTGCGCCGACCAGGTTCTCATCCTGTGCGCTGAGATTGTCGAGCATGCCGGACACGCCGCCTTCAATCCCGTACCCTGTGACAGCCAGCACAATCACGACCACCGCGAGGCAGAGCATCATGAAGCCCTGTACACCGTCCGTAAGTATGTCGGCGTGCGCACCTCCCATGACCACGTAAAACAGCAGCACAAGTGTCGTGATACCCAGGGCCCACTCAGGCGAGAGTCCAAGCATGATTTCAAACATCACCAGGCCGGATACCATCTGACCAGCCAGATAAAAGAACAGGACCAGGGACATGAGCGCAACCAGAACACGAATTCCCTCGGACCGGTAACGGTCGCCAAGGTATTCGGGAATAGTCCGGTTGCCAAAACGGTTACCCGAGGTAGCTATGAGCCGCATCGAGATCAGAATGCCGAAATAGACGCCGATGGGATAAAGGAAATTTCCCCAGTTCGCAGCCAGACCATACTCGTATGACAAGGCCGGACCACCCAGAAACGTTGCGCCGCTTGCGGTGGAGGCGGCGAAGGCAAGTGCCAGAAACACAGCGCCGTAAGAGCCACGTGCGGTTGCGAAGTCGTCCGCGTGCTTGATCTTGCGCTGACCAATCACGCCGAACGCAAGCATCACACCAATATATAGAATCAGAAACAACCAGGACCAGGCGGTCAGCGACATTTGGGCTCCTTATTGTTCTTTTAGCGTTTGCTGTCACCTAACAACAGAAAGAAGGGAATGGATACAGGTAGCAACAATGCAGAAATCAGTCTTCCCTCCGAAGCACCCTAAGATAGAGTACGCCACCTCCCAACACGATGATAAAGGACAGCAGTGAGATCGGGGGCAATCCGCCTTGCCAGGACCCGTATTTCAACCAACCGGTATATCCCATAAAGAACAGATGGACTGCTATGGCGATGGCGGCAAGAAGCTGGATAAGATGAAACGTCCTCTTGGCTATGCCAGTTTTACGGAGCAGTACATATAAATAAGCAGCCAACGCCCCAAAGAGCATTGACAGTTCTCCGTCGACATTCATTCTCGCTTCACTGAAGAATTTCGGATAGTAAACATCTGAGAGCAGCATCAAAGATAACACCACGTGCACCATGGCCAAATGCAGGGAATAGGTACCCCAGATCTTGGTGGCCTCTTTTTCCTTATGCCAATGACTCCACGCAGCTAACAGCAAAAAGAAAGCTGAACTCATGGAAATTGACTTATTCAGAATGAAGACGGGAATGTTCTGAACATCGACGTCACCGAAAACGTTGTACCTAAGCACGGCGTAAACGGTGAATAAAATAAGGATTCCAACAAGTGCGTTTATTTTGCTTAGACTCATGATTTTGACGCTGATTCCCCCTCGGAAACCGTACCATCAAGCGTGCCCACTGCACTGACTATAACATATGTAGTGATCTACCGGGTGATCACGTGACGCGCCAAATGTGAGTAAACGCCAGAATAAAACCATGCAAGTTATGCGGCTTTTCCGATTGCTACCGGTCACGAATAGGGGTGGCTAATTCATACCATCTGGCGCAGAATATTCGTTCGAAAAGAAAAAGCTTTATTATTGCCGGACAAGGCTTAAACTCCGCGATCTTATGTGTATGGTATTGGGTCCAGCGTGGCAGCTTGTAGGTTTTGGGTCCTTGCTATATCGCGTTTGTGGGACAGCAGTGATATGGTGATGCAGATTTTTTGGTAATTGGAGAAAACGAATGCTCAAATCAGTTCGACTTTTGTTTGCCAAGGCGATGGTGTTGGTGATTGCCTCGGTTGCTGCCAGCGTAGCGATGGCAGCGAATGATAATATAAGTGGTAGCGTCAGGAGTGCCAGCGGCGGTGAAGCCGGCGTCTGGGTCATTGCTGAAACCGCTGACCTCAAGACCTCGTATCGCAAGATCGTGGTCACCGACGATGAGGGGAATTTCCTGGTGCCTGATCTACCCAAAGCCAAGTATTCTATATGGGCACGGGGCTATGGGCTTCTTGACTCGGACAAGCAGACGACGCGCCCGGGTAAGAAGGTCACCATCGACGTGACCAATGCAGCGACACCACAGGAAGCTGCCAAGGTCTATCCGGGTAACTACTGGTTCTCGTTGCTGGAAGTACCCCCAGAGAGGGAGTTCCCGGGCACAGGCGCTGACGGTAACGGCATCAGTGAGTCGATGCGCAACCAGGCGCTGTTCGTGGATCGCTTGAAGGACGGTTGCCAGCTATGCCATCAGATGGGCAACCAGGCAACCCGTGAGATTCCGCTTCCCATGCGGGACACATTCGCTTCCACTCGTGAGGCGTGGGACGAGCGGCTGAAGCTAGGCAACGGAATGATGAACGGGCCAACGCGGCAGTTGGGCAAAGAGCGGGCGCTGGATGTGTTCACCGACTGGACCGACCGCATCATGGCCGGTGAAGTCCCGGTGCAGCCGCCGCGTCCCGATGGCGTAGAGCAGAACATCGTACTCACCCAGTGGGGTTGGTCCAACCCGGCCGGTTTCGTACACGATAATGTGAGCACCGACAAGCGCACACCTACCATGTACCCCAAGGGCCAGCTCTTCGGCGTCGCGCAAGGCCAAGGCCGGCTGATGATAACCAATCCGGTTACGCATGAGTCCCGCGAGATCCCCATCCCCCGGCGAGTCTCTGTGGGGGGAGAAGAGAGATCGACCTCCTACGCAGGGGGCGGACCGTCTAACCCACACAATCCGATGATGGACGACAAGAACCGGGTCTGGATGACGTCAACTATTCGCCCCGGCAAGAACCCGGATTGGTGTATGGAGTCGGATCATCCCTCGGTCAAACGTCACCCGATACCGGGAAGCGGTCGGCAGCTATCCTTTTTCGACGTGAAGACCGAAAAGTTCACGCTGGTTGACACGTGCTTCGGTACTCACCACCTGCAATTCGCAGAGGACGACAACGACACGCTGTATGTGAGCGGCGACATGAACGTGGTCGGCTGGGTGGACACCAAGAAATACGACGAGACCGGCGATGAGCGTGTCTCGCAGGGCTGGTGTCCGACGATCCTCGACACCAACGGCGACGGCAAAATCGGCGAGTACGTTGAACCGAACGAGCCGGTCGATCCGAGCAAGGACAAGCGCATATTCGGCTTCGGTTATGGCATCATTCCAAACCACTTCGACGGCTCGGTATGGTTTACGCGTCCGTACCCCAACATGGTGCCCGGGCAGATCGTGCGGGTGGATCCCAAGACCTGCATGACCGAACAGTATCAGCCGCCATTCGAGACTGATGCCGTGCCAAAGGCACTTTGGGGTCACGGCCCACGTGGCGTCGACATCGACAGGAACGGTCTCATCTGGACAGCCCTCGGCGGCAGTGGACATATGGCCAGCTTCGATCGCAGCAAGTGCAAGGTGATGAACGGTCCAACCGCAACCGGCCAGCACTGTCCGGAAGGCTGGTCCCTGCATCGGACCCCGGGCCCGCAGATGAAGGGCGTCGAAGCCTATGGCAACTCTGACTTCCACTACTACGTTTGGGTCGACCAGTTCAATGCGCTCGGTCTTGGCGAGAATGTGCCGGTCACCAACGGCAGCACATCGGACTCGCTCATTGCGTGGCTACCCGACAAGAAAGAGATGGTTGTTTTGCGCGTGCCCTATCCGCTTGGCTTCTACACGCGCGGCCTGGACGGTCGTATCGACGACAAGAAAGGTGGTTGGAAAGGCCGTGGCCTATGGGCCAGCACCAACAGCGTAGCCGTCTGGCACGCCGAAGGTGGCCGGGGCATGACCAGCGACATCATTCAATTCCAGATCCGACCAAATCCGCTGGCGGACTAAACCAAAGCAGAACCGCGAGCCTGCCGGTGCATGACCTTCACGGTCATGCACCGGTAAGTTCGATCTAACAGTACAAGACATTCCTTACGCGCACGCCCCTCGACTGCGATCCGTATAGCCGTCGCCGTCCCTAAGAACTGCGTACACTTCGAAACGGTACGTCGCGATCCACTTCCGGCTCCTTGGGCAGACCTAACACACGCTCGCCAATGATATTGCGCTGAATCTGATCAGTGCCGCCGCCGATAGATGTGAAATAGGCATTCAGCGTGAGAAAGTTTGCATCTTCCGCGCGCGGATAATCGCTGCTTTCCAACAGACTGCCAGCATCCAGCAGGTTGGTGCGCAGCTTGGCCTCCTCGTGGAGGATTCGCGACATGGCCAGTTTTCCCAGCGACATGATTGGCGACGAGGTGCCCTGCTCCAGTTCCGCCTTGGCGCGAGCGGTGTTGAGCGCGTTGAGTTTCTTGTAGGCGATGACGCGCGCTATATCCTGGCGCAGCACGGGGTCACTCAGTCTGCCCGCTTCCCGGGCCAGGGCGATCAGTTCCTCTTCGCCTTTTTCGGAGGCGCCTTTGGCACCACTACGCGGCCCGCGTGCGCCTTCACCCATCATCGAACGTTCGTAGGCCAATGCGGTCTGCAATACACGCCAGCCACCGTTCAGGGGTCCGAGGAGATTGGTGGCGGGGATGCGCACATCCGTCAGGAATACCTCGTTGAAATGCGACTCATTGGTTATCTGGCGCAGGGGTCGCACCTCCACGCCCGGTTGTTTCATGGGACAGAAGAAAAAGCTGATGCCGCCGTGTTTGGGTGACTCCCAGTCGGTGCGCGCCACCAGCATGCCGTAGTCTGCTGTGGCAGCACCGGATGTCCACACCTTCTGGCCATTGACCACCCACTCGTCGCCATCCCGTTCAGCGCGCGTGCGTAGGCCTGCGAGGTCGGAACCGGCGCCGGGCTCGCTATACAGCAAGCACATATTAATCTCGCTCTTCAGCAGGGCAGGAACATACTTCTTCTTGAACTGCTCGTTACCAAATGTGAGGACCGTATTCGCCCAGAGATTGATGCGGTCCTGGCCGGTGCCGGGAGCGCCAACCCTGGCAAACTCCGTCTCAACAATGCGTGCCTGGGCATCGTTGTAGTCCCGGCCGTACCATTGTTTTGGCCATCTCGTCGCCGCCCAAGCCGCGTCCACCACCTTGGCGGTCCAATCGCGGCCCAGTGGCCCGAACGCACCCTTTTTCATGGCCTCGGGATCCCAGTTGTCAGCCAACCAGGATTGCACTTCGTCTCGAATCGCGTCGTTGCTCACAGACGCCGGGTTATCCCCGCTCGCTTCGCTCATCATCAACCTCCCAGTTGTTGAATGTATCGTTCCCGATAGAACATCGGTGTGCCGAACAGTTGCGCATCGGCACGGGCGCGACGCAGGTAGAGATGCGCCGGGTGCTCCCATGTAAATCCAATGCCCCCATGCATCTGGATGCTGGCTGCCGTTACAGCACTGAATGCATCGGCGCAGGCGAAGCCTGCCAGGCTGATCGCCGGTTCCGCATCGTCGCTCGTGGATGCCAACGACATGGCTGCGTGACGTGCGGCCGAGGTCGCCGACTCCGATTCGAGCAGCAGGTCCGCCGCCATGTGCTTGATGGCCTGAAAACTCCCAATGGCGCGTCCGAACTGAACTCGATTCTTGGCATATTCCACTGTCATATCCAGCACCCGGCGTGCCCCACCGGCCTGCTCGCCGGCAAGCGCCACGCGTGTCAGGTTCAGGCCTTGTTCGACCGCGGGCCAGCCATTGCCATCCTCACCGATCAGTTGCGCCTTGGTTGCGGCAAACTCGATCTCTGCCAGGCGTAGCGTGTGATCGAAGGTCGGCAGAGCCCGGATCGCTGTGCCAAGTTCCGACGGCTCCACTTGGAACAATGCAGTGCCCTGCTCGGTATTTGCCACGACCAGCACGACATCTGCGTTCTGACCGTGAATCACGAAGGAAGCCGTGCCGCTCAATGTCCAATCCGTGCCGTTCGATTCAGCTCGGACCGCCACCCCTTCGGGTGTCCAACTGCCCTCTGTTCCGGTCAGTGCAATGGTGGCGATCGACGTACCTTTCGCCATATCCGGAAGCAGACGCCTCTGTGCGTCGTCGTCACCAGATGCACCCAGTACACTCGCCGCCAATACCGCCGATGCCAACAAGGGCGAACATAGCAATGCTGCACCCACCTCCTCCATCACGCGCTCTATTTCCATCGCACCGGCACCATAGCCACCGAACTGCTCATCGATCAGCAATCCGACAATGCCCATTTCGGCGAGCAATTGCCAAAGGGCCGGATCGAAACCCGTCTCTGTCTCCATGGTCTTGCGCACATCCGATTCGCTGCTGCGATCCGCGAGCAAGCGGGCAACTGTGTTCTGAAGCTCGTTGCGTTCGCTATCATCAAGCTCGGGCATTACCCATTCCTCTTTATCTGTAGAATCGACCTGATTCACAGGATAAGATTTTGCTTGGCGACAATCAATGGCTTACGAACTGCTGCCAACGGCCCACTTAGGATATTCCATTATTCCTGAAGCCAATCCCCACAGATTTCGACCTGCATATTGAAGCCGGCACCCTATAGTCTAAAATGGACCTGCATGGAGGCGCACCGCTACGCAAACGGGCACATTTGCGCCAACACTGGAAACGGGTCGCGGCGGCCACTCGTTAGATTTCACTAAGGAGAGGACCAATGGCACTGAGAATCGAAGTACACATTTTGGCGGATGATATTGGATCGCTGTTTTTTGGCAGCGGCGAGCTAGTTCCCGACGACGCCGAACTGGAGATACTGACACAGATGCCGCCAGAATGGGCGATTACAGAGTCGACTTACGAGCCAACGTTCAATCGGATCACCTGTGTCTTTAGCTGCCCCGACCCGAACGGTGGAACACTGCCTGGTCACCCCACACGGCAATACTACTTTACAACACACGACTGATAAAACCGTTAGCACACCTACCGCTTTGAGGGATTGGTTTTTTCACGGAGGGGCCATACCGATGGTAGAGCAAGTTGAAGATCAAGTCGCTGAAGAAGAACGCAAAGTGGCACGCCGGCGGCCATCGAGAAGACTCTTGGTACGAGTGGCAGAGGATGATGTCCGCTCAATGTTCTTCGGGAGCGGCACGCTAGTTCGCATCGACGACCGAGGCGAGACACTGACCTCTCTCCCCATGGAGTGGAAGGTTACTCGGGCGGGGTACTTAGCAGCGAATGGTCCTGCGCACGGGGTTATATCCGTTGAATTTGAGAGCCATGGCACGTCCGATGGGAGAACACTCGAATACCGATTTGCGCCGGATTGATGACTGCGAAACCGTTGGCACCCCGCAACTGCTGGTGACTAAACGTGGTTGGTAATCAACCAATCCACGCAGCACCAGCTTAACAACCAGCTCCCTTCGAATGTCCTGCAGCAAATCATTCAGCCATCGACATCATTCGCTAATTGTCTGGCTGACTCCTCTACCTTTACTTCTTGATCGCCCATCCACACGGTTCCCATAGCCGGACCTCCTGGGAACAGCCTACCCATTCCGACAGTTCCAGCGCCTGTCACATGAGAGACCTGGTTGAGCTGATCAGTTGCTTCTTGGCTCATGTGGGGTCAAGACCGACGTTGGTAAGCCAGCTCTGGTAACCGGGTTCCTGCTCGACCTGATGCTCTTGGCATATTCTACCGTTTACAACCAATCAACCAGATTCGTCACGGAACCCTCTTGCCACATGAATCACGGCATGTGCTGATACCGGTCGTTCTGTGATGGCTCGCGAAAGGACCGGTCCTGGCACCCAACCGAAGACGAGCTTTGATTATCTGATGAAAGCAGCCACTGTAGGAAGAGCAGCTTCTCTGGCCCCTGAACTTTCGTGCATGACCCTGGAACTAGAGAGTATGAGTGATCCCATCAAGAGAAGAAGATCATCGCTGCTATGGCGACCCGATGAGTGTAACGAGAAAGATATTCAAGTACAGCAGCGGGACCAGAGAAGGGTCTTTTGGCGTATAGATGCCATTTGCCATGCACCGATCTGTTCTGGGCTTCGGCACCAGCGTTGCCAGTGCAATCCTTCATGTATGTGTTCGAATTGATCCCGAATCAGATTCATCTCGCCAGCAAGAGGCGTTATGCTCCCGAAGAATAAAGTGGAGACGCTGAGAATGCTGGGTTTTTTGAAGTGGCTTGGGATCATCATTGTTGTGCTTGCGCTGGGGATCTCCGTCTTCCTCTTTGGCATGCGTTTCCATGACGGGCCGCTTGAAATCGTGTCCGGTGGTCCTTTCAAAACGGGTGAGTTGGCTGAGGCCCCAGATGACTGGAGTTTCCTGACAGATCGGATGGAAATCGAGTTTCAAACCATGGAACCTGATACGTCACGAATAGTCTGGCTGGTTGTCTTCGAGCAGCGGCTATATATCATAAGTGGCTACATGAATACCGGCTACGGCAAGATATGGAAACAGTGGCCGCACCATCTTCTGACGGACGACAGAATTATCCTGAGAGTCGATGGCAAGCTGTATGAGCAGCGTCTGGCCCGTTTGATGGCGCATCCTCAGCTCCTGCAGATCATGACGATCAATGCGAAGAAGTATGGTGGCGGGGCCGATCCTGATTTCAAAGTTGAGCAGTTACGTGAGGCGCTCGCATCGGGTGACTTCTGGTTGTTTGAAGTTGTAGATCGGGAGACCTAGATTGCTGGCAATGCCAGCAGTGAAGGTGGTATAGGAATCCGCATCCATAATCGCATGGGTAGGCCGATCAGGTAGTCCCAAGCTCATTCTGCGTCCTGTCTGCTTTGGAATGATCTGCGGTGGTTGTGTTGGTCCTTATGACAAAATCCCAATCTGGTAGAAACGGCCATATCGGCCAATCAAGAGGATAGCAGACGGTGAGTAGACTGTCTGATTCAATCTATTGGTTTTGGGATTCTTCTATTGGACCGTCTGTCGAATGATCGTCTGCCGATCGAGTGTCGGTCTGTTTCATCACATCATCCAAGAAGCCCAGAATCTCTTGTTGGGACGCATCAATATCCTTGGCGAAGTCAATAAACTGCAGGCGGTTCAGGCGAATGTGCAGGTCTTGCGGATTGCACTCAGAGATTAATACTGGGATGACATGATCGGGTCGATTTTCGATCGCCCAGAACAGCTCATCCTTAACCCATTCTGAGTTGATTGCATTGGGTGATAACACAAGCATAAACCAGTCGCACTCTTTCAATCCCTTGACGATGCTGCGTTCCCAATCGGTTGCCAAGCGAATGGCTTCTTGGGAATACCAGGGCTCGATGCCGTTCTCTCGTAGAAAATCAACGATGTGCTCGCCGACGAAAGGCTGGTCTTCAGAGGCATGGCTTATGAATACGACCGGTTTCTGTTTGGTATTGGATGAATCTCTGGTCGTATGCCCCGGTTTCAAGAATACTATGCTCAAGATTCCGGCCATCAGGCCGTACGATATTGATAGCGCTAATCCGTTGAATACATAAAGGCAACCGATGGATATGATCCAAGCGACATACACGCCCCCGGTCATCCACAGCCTTCGTCGGCGCGGCTGATGGCGCCATATCCCAATGACCAAAGTGATCATCAATATCGATTGTACAGAATCGAGCCAGAAAGGGGCGGTCCGTAGATTGCTGTGCAGCAACGAAGACACGATGGAGGCGACAATCTCGATCCCGAACAGGGTCCCGATAGGCGTATGGAAATAGTTCTGCGACATCATGGATGCATCACCCAGCATTACGATGCGATCGTCTGCCAGATTCCGTAATTGCTGTTTTCGAATGTCGTCGACTTCATCGAGGTGCAGGATGTCCCAGGCCGAGACGATGCGGGCACCGGCCATTCTTATGTCAGGATAGTCGATCAGAATCGATGCTGATCGATCGACCGGAACGTTGATCTTATCACCAATACTTAAGAATCCCGGGTTCATGCTCGGCTGGGTTTCCAGGTACTTTGCCACAACCTGAACCGGCATCGGCCATTCGTTTTCATAATGATCAGCTTCAAGAAGATACTGCCGTGACAGTGTCTCAACCAACGAGCTTGCTGACGGTAAATTAAGGTAACCCCAGGACGTTACCTCTGCATACGGTTTGTAAGGATGGTAAAAACGGATCTCATGACCTTCTTGACGCTCGTAGACTGATGACAGAACGACATTGCCAGCTTCTCTGAACAACGCAGCCGCTTCTTCATCTTCGCCTGTTATCGAGCTTGGCAGGTCGTACAGGAAATTAATCGCGGTGACTCTGGCCCCCAGCAGCTTCAGATTGGCAGCCATGCGAGCGACATCGAGCCGTCGCAACGGGAATGCTTCATAGTCTTTGTAGAACCGATCGTCGATGATGAACAAGGTGACTTCGTCTGCCAAATCGGGCGCTCTGACCCTTTGCCAGATGCGTTGCTCTTCAATGACTGCAAGCACCTCAAAATATCTAGCTACAATTGTCAGCAGACACTATACATGCAGCTACCAGTATTTCTCTGCCTGTCCATGACTTCAAACTTGGCATATGGCAAACAGCCTCGATTTCAACATTCAGCCTATCCTACTGCACAAGAGCGTGGGGCAGAAGAATAAACAACGTATGCGAAAGATGTCAAAGCACATTGAGATTCGACGGCCGCATTTTGTTGCGTGTGAAATGGGCCAATCTGGCCAAGATGATGGAGTATCTTGTCGACCCATCAGTTAAGGCTCGGGCCGCTTCGGGTCGACTGCGACGCTATTGCTCGTCCGGATCCCCTTATTCTCCCTGTCAGCTTATGAGGGGTAAGCGGCGCTTTAGATGGCACAGCGGCTCCATAATTGCCTCTGCGTTCTGGGCCGACCAATTCTAGCTCTCGGACCTGCCTCAGCCAGTGAGCCAACATAACCACACAGTTATCAGGGTTACTAAACTGGCAGGCTGGGGCACACACACGCCCATGATGCCGTTTTGGAAAGATGCCAAGCGCGGGTAAAATAGCTCCACCCACCGACCGTTGCGTACGCGGAGAATTGGACATGAAATACACGCTGAGTGTTATTCCCGATACGCGTATCGCTGTTTTCCATTGGCAAGGTCCTTATCACGCTGGAAGACAGGAGAAAAAACAGAAAGAGGATTGTTGAATTCTGCCAACAGGAAGGCGTCACGAGGGTGATCATTGATGGACGGGATCAAGAATCCAAGACCAGTATCACGGAGACCTTTAGTTTTGGTGCAGAAGTTCCTGAAGAAATGCGCGGTATCGCTGTGGCCATTGTCTATCGTCCGGGCGATCAGGCCTTGCCGTTCATTGACACTGTCGCGGCTAATAGGGGTTCGACCACGAAGAGCTTTCTTTTCATGGAGGAAGCGCGTGCCTGGCTAGAGGCCCAGGAAGAATCGCGGGACAAAACGCTGGATCCGGGCAGGCCAGACTAGACGAACCTCTGAATTTCGCCGCTCGTCCGGCAAACGGCCGAAACAGACCTATGGTCCGAATGGCGTGCTCAGCGCAAAACGAGCGTGGCGTGATATGCTGATGTTCCACGGTACTCTATCTGCAGCGAATGCCGACACGTGCACTAACCGAAAGCACTGACTGGCATTTCTGGACACGCATATTGGCCGTTTGTTGGCAAGACTATCCATAAATATCAATCACTTAGCGTGTTAGCGCCGCCAGTCGATCTGATTCGATTGGCTATCGGTTGGAATTTGCCTTATTTCTGCTGGCAGAACAAGTAAACTTGGGACAGGTGAAAGGCACAGTCGCATGCCGATTCAGCTGGCGCTTTGGTGGCGAGCGAGTAAAAGAGGAAGAACGGTGGGCCGAGAAGGCAACTTCAATCGGGATAGGATGAGATCATTCACCGCCCTGCTGATGATCCTACTCTGCATTGGCAGTCTGCATGCCGTCGCTCAGGACGAGCCTGCCTCGGAACACGATTTCACGTTTGTAAGACTGCAATACGATACGGCTGCGACCGGATATTACAGCTACCGTTATGGAAGCTGGAGTATCGACCACCCGGCCGCCGATCTGAATTTTCTACGCGGCGTGATTCGTCTCACCAGCATAAGAGCAGATCCGGAACCGGTCGTCTTGCGTCTGGATGATGACCGCATATTCAGCTATCCATTCATCTATGGCCTGGAAATGGGTCAGAGTGGCGGAATCGTTCTCAGCGACAAAGAAATCGAAAACCTCAGAGAATTCCTGCTACGCGGAGGCTTTCTCTTTATCGATGATTTTTGGGGTACCTATGAGTGGGAAAGGTTCTACCGAACCTTCTCAAGAGTCTTCCCGGATCGGAAAATGCAGGAACTGCATAGTGATCATCCTATATTTCACAGTTTCTATGACATAGATGGGCCGCAAATGATCCCGGATGTGGGGAACAGGTACAACTACCCGGAAGAGGATGTAGCCGAGGCTAGCAATCATGTAATCCTCGACGACCACGGCAGAGTCATGGTGTTGATCAACTGGAATTCAGATATAGGCGACGGCTGGGAACACACCTACCATCCTGACTATCCTACTGAATATGCCAATCTCGCCTATCAATTGGGCATTAACTATCTAGTTTATGCTCTGACCCACTAGTCACAGTCAGCACGATCACACGTCAATCAAAGCTTCTCATGGCAAGACCACAAGCCATCATCAACGCAGGAGCGGCCTCTGCCAGCACCGTGGCGTTGACAGCCGATGACGACGCCATTCCCATAACGGGATTGGCGCACATCGTTGGAATGCCCGATTCAGAGGTCATCAAATCCGCAATTCCATCGATGGATGACGATCCGCCGGTCAGAACGATCTGATCAACCGTGCTATATCGACTCACTGAATAAAAGAACTGCAGGGTTCTCATCACCTGCTGGACCAAAGCTTGTTTGAAAGGCTTCAATACTTCCTCTTCGTAGTCGTCAGGTAAACCACCTTGTTTCTTAGCCAACTCCGCTTCTTGAAATGATCGGGGATACCGACGCTGGATCTCATCCGTTAGCTGTCTGCCGCCAAAAAGTTTCTCTCGAATAAAAGGCGTCGATGCGTCTGTCAGAATGGTCAGCGTGGTCATGGTGGCACCACCGTCGACGATCGCAACGACCTCCTTTGGCTCGTCACCGAGTTGTTCGGCGATCAGTTGATACGCTCTCCGTATGCAATGCCCTTCGATATCAACGACTTTCGCGGTCAGCCCGCCAAGTTTGACGGCCTCCTGCCGCATCTCAACGTATTCACGTCGACAGGCCGCCAGCAGGACCTCGACCTGTTCTTTATTACCGGGCGATGTACGCTGAACTTCAAAATCCAATACAACCTGATCCAAAGGGAGTGGAATGTACCGGTCCGCCTCCTTGACGATCTGACTGTACCGCTCGTCCTCGCCCATAACAGCAGGCATCTCGATGGTCTTGGTAATCAGACCGGATCCAGCGACTGCAACTGCAACGTCCGTTACTTGGGTGTTGGAACGCTGTATCAGTCGCGCGATGGTTTCACCAACCACTTCAATATCGCTGATTTCCTTTTCGACTACGGCTTGACCCGGCAGCGATTCGACATCGCAACTCTCGACTCGAAAAGTCGAACCTGACTTACTCAGCTCAAGCAATTTGACGCTGGTGGAGCTTATGTCAAGCCCCAACACGGTTTTCGACACCTTCTCCGAGATACCCTTCTTTCTCTTTTCCTGTAGTTCTTCTCGCCAGGGCAACAGATTGATCCTAATGTCATCTGTCAGCGCACGAGGTATATGAGCCCTTACTGTCTTAGCACCTAACACAGCTTGTCTCAATGATTTCCAGCTATCGAAGCCGTAGTCCATCGCCAGCGCGAATTGGACATCCGTCAAAGACACGTCGGCCAAAAAGATTTCCTCGTCGGTGGCGTCGACAAATCGATGCAAGCGACGCAGCAAATGACAGACTTTGGCTTCGCGCTGAGAATGCGTTTTATGTAAAGATTTGGCCTCGTTCTTGAGATGATCGAGGTCGGGCTGAGGTGGTAGCACACGAGTCATGATGACCTTCCTTTCGACTGTGTCCGGGACCTGCACTCACGGACAGAAAAGAAGGTGATCTGTCACAAAATCGAAGGAGGTGGACTAAGTCCTTTCCGCAGGCCACGAAGCGTCCTCAGCGCTTGCCAGTTATTCTAGCGCGAAACACCTTTATTTATCAAATGCAGTTCTTTGATGTCCGATCGATCTCAAGCTATTTAGAGATTGGTTCAGAACGCCCGGTCTTGCCACTTAGGAGACAGACGTGCGCTCAAGAGATGCTTATTGCTGTAAGTATTTGGCGTGACAATTCTCGCAGGGAGGATAGAGGAGATTGTTCCCCACTTCGGACAAAGCGTCGATGTCTTTATTCTTGATCGCCGTGATCGCGTGCCTGGCCGCTGAGATCATGTCACTGTTGTACTGTTGCCAATCGGTTTCACTGGCCCAACTGTCGTCATTCGATCCGGTGCCACCTCGTGCCGTCAAGTTTCCGGCTGCGATGATTGCTGTCGCTGCATTCTCCAACTCCTGCCATTGGGCATCCGTCTGAATGTCTTGCGCTCGCCAGATGATATTCGTCATGGGGACGACAATTGCAGTCATGACTTCTTTTACGGACAGTAGGAGTTCCGTCCGGGCGCTCCTTTCTGCGTAGGTGGGAACGATATAGGAGAGCAGCAGAAGTGCGGCCCAGGATATTGTTTGGATTTTCATTTTCCTTCCTCAGGTTGAAGGACCAATTGACAGAGCCAGCCTACCACCTGATCTGCGTTGGTCCAAGGGCAGCCGTGGAGTATCTAAGCCTCTTGACCTACCAAACCTTTCGTATCATATTGCCGATTCACCGCCGAAGATTCATCTCAAAGGAATGACTCAACGTGACTAGAATCAGCGTCCTACTATTCATCCTGTTACTTGGCCAAGCCAGCGCGCTGGCAGAGACGTTCACAGCATTTGCAGATGCCAACGTCATCTCCATGGTCGATGACCGAATTCTCTTCGGCCACACAGTGCTCGTTAGGAACGAACTGATTTTTGAAGTTGCACGAAGTGATCAGCTCAAGCTGCCCGAAGGAACACGGCGCATCGACGCCAAAGGCAAGTACCTGACGCCTGGCCTCGCCGAAATGCATGGACATATGCAGCTACCTAATGGAATTCCTTCCAGTCAGTACGTTACGGACATGTTGTTTCTATACCTCGCTAACGGTGTGACTACAGTCAGAGGTATGCTCGGCGGCGGGGGACAGTTTGAGTTACGGGAGATGATTCAAAATGGAGAGGTAGCTGGTCCGAATCTCTATCTGGCGGGCCCCGGTTTTACGGGCGGTTCAATATCTTCACCAAAACAAGCCAGCAGGCGGGTGGTCCAACAGTTCAACGAAGGCTGGGATCTGCTGAAAGTGCTGCCAGGACTGACAACAGCCGAGTATGACGCCATGGCCGAAACCGCTCACCGACTGGGTATTCGATTTGCGGGTCACGTACCGCAGGCAGTGGGTCTCAAACACGCGCTACAGATGGGGCAGCATACCTTCGATCATATCGACGGCTATCTCGAGCAGCTGGACTTTCCGGCAAAGGCCTATGTGATGACAGAGATGACTCACTGGGCGCAGCAAACTAAAAGCAGCGGAGCCTGGATCGTGCCGACCCTGGTTGTCTGGGATCATATTATTGGACTAAGCGATCCTAACGAGGTAATTAGGTGGGATGAATTAAGATACTGGCCTAAGACCCAGGTAGATAACTGGTACCGTCGCCAGCAGAGATCACACCCGGACAGTTCGGCGCGACGCAAAGAACTGCAGGCGTATTCAGCCGCTCGAAGCGTTCTGCTCAAGGTCTTGAACGACGAAGGCGCTGGCATCCTGCTGGGTTCCGACTCTCCTCAGGCGTTCAGCGTGCCGGGCTTTTCCATCCATCGCGAAATGGCTGCCATGGTTGCTGCAGGTATGACGACTGCAGAAGTGCTGGCATCAGGCACCCGCAATATTGGAACTTACCTGCAGGGATCGAAAGCGCTCGGCGTGATTGCACCGGGAAATCAGGCTGACCTTATCCTGATGCATGCCAATCCACTCGACGACATCAACAACACGCGACTGATTGCCGGGGTAATGTCCCGTGGCCTGTGGCTGGACAGCAAGACCATCGAGGACCGTCTTGACAAGATTGAAGAGAACGCCTCGGGCTCAGGTCGCTAATCAGGCTGGATAGAGCCGGTTCAAGTTCTTGTATCGGTCAGGATCCAGATCCCTGTCGGCAAAGGCGGCATGCTCAAGACCGTAGCGATGGGCACGGAATACCAGGTTCATGCGCCCACCCACGCGGGGATTGCTGACAAAGAACGGATTGATATATTCCCAGACGACCTTCTTATCGAGAGTGACCTCGAAGAACTGACCCTTGGCCGTTTCGCAGATCAGGGTGTTGCCATTGGGTAGTCTGTCGACGCTGCCCCCCATCAAGGAGTAGAAAGAGAAAGGGGGATTATCCGTGTATTGCCAGAGGATCTTGCGGGTCTTGGCGTCAATTTCCAAGGCACGCGAGTAGTCGATGCCGCGACGGTGGATGCCATTGTCAAAGATAGTGATGGTTCCCTGGGGTGTATATTTCGCATCGTGCTGATGTCCTGTCGTGCCATCCCCCCACTTCCATTTTACTTTTCCAGTGCGAGCGCTGATCTCCGCGATCGTGCTGGTTCGACGAAAGCTCATCAGCCAGTCACCTTTGGGGCTCAACGAGATGGAATTGCAATGGGTCCATTCCATCCTGTGGTCCAATGGGCAGATCACTTCAGTGGCTGTATCGAAGTGATGCCAGGACTTCCAGTGCTTCTTGATTACGCCGTCCGGGGTCACTTCAAGGACCGTATCCCCCAACATATGCTTGGGATCATCGCCATCGGCGTTATATCCTCCTTTGACCTTTCGAACCATGCCACGGGGCATCGGTTCCCATTTCACGATCAGCGTGTTGCCATTGGGCATGCGCTGAAAGTCATGGTGCATCCATGGGTCTTCATACTCCCACACCAGGTTGCCATCCCAATCCAATTCGAAACAGGAAGCGGCTTGGCCGTTCAGACCACGCTGTCCCTCGACATTCTCGGAGGGCATGGCGAGGGCCATCAAATTGCCATTGGGGAGGAGTTCAGCGTTGGTGATTCCCTTCTGGTATTGCCACCGATGTACAATTCGGCCTTCCATGTCCATCAACAGCGCGGTATTGTAATTGGCAGTGAATAGCGTGTAGCCGCGCCAACTGAGCTGAGGATTGTAATGAATGAGCCCATCAGGATGATGTTCTGATCGCGCCATTATCTGCCTCGTAACGTATTTGCCAATCTGACTGCCCGTGATCGTCCATACTCAAGGGCTGTTCAGTGGTGTTAGCAGCTCTGTCTGCACTATGCCAATCCCCAAACGTATGGAATACGCAATCGGCCACATAAGGAATATACAATATACTGGCGCAAATAGTATAGTTCGCTCTTTAGAATCGTGGCGAACAGCTTCTGAAGTTATAAACACGACGCTATTGAATGCTGCCGGTCAGAAGCAGTCAGTGTCCGTTCCGGCCGGTTATACTCGTTAGCGATGAACAAAAACCTGTTGTGAACTCTTAGAGGGAACTGCAATGAATCTACTACGCCCAGTAATGCTGAGTCTTTGTTTGCTTCTGACTGTGCAAGGATGCAGCGATCCGCAACCCGCTTCCAGCCCGAGTGAACCCTCCAGTCCCACCGCTGGTGTGGACCCGGTGGAGGCAGCAGCACCGCCTCTACCAACCCATTGGACTAACGAAGACCTCTCGGGAATGGATGCCGGGCCTGTTTCGCCGTCCATGCTGGTCGCCGGAAACCGGGTAGCGAATCGATGGATCCAGTATGGCGGCGATTATGCCAATCATCGACATAGCCCAATTACGCGACTGACCCCCGAGGCCGTGCCGAATCTCCGCGTTGCGTGGGCCTTCCCAACCGGTACATTGGGGCAGTTCGAAGTCTCCCCTGTCGTTTACGATGGTGTCATGTATGTGACCTCCTCTTACAATCGGCTATTCGCTCTGGCTGCAACGACCGGCGAGTTGATCTGGCGATATGACCATGCCCAACCGGATGACCTTCGGATTTGCTGTGGTCCGATCAATCGAGGCGTGGCCATCAGCGGAGATTCCGTGCTGATGGCAACCCTGGACGCCCGTCTGCTCGCCTTTCATCGCAAGACAGGGCAGCTGTTGTGGGATACCACCATTGCCGATTATCGGGCAGGATTCTCCACCACATCAGCGCCATTGATCGTCAAGAACCTGGCAATCATCGGCGTCGCGGGGGGTGAATACGGTGTCAGAGGGTTCTTCGACGCCTATGATATCAATGACGGTCAGCGGGTGTGGCGACACTACACGCTCCCCGCGGCCGGTCAACCAGGCGAGGAAACCTGGAGCGGCGATTCCTACCTGAGGGGTGGATCGCCCGCCTGGACCACGGGAGCCTATGACCCGGAGACCGATACGCTCTATTGGACCACCGGTAATCCTGCACCCGATTGGAACGGTGACGCCAGAATGGGCGACAACCTGTTCTCCAACAGCCTCATTGCCCTGAATCCGGATACTGGTGAACGCCTGTGGCACTTTCAGTTCACGCCCCACGATGTGTGGGATTACGACGGCAACAGCCACATATTCCTGGTGGATATCACGTACCAGGGGCGCGCTGTCAAAGCAGTGGTGCAGGCCAATCGCAACGGATTCTTCTATATCCTGGATCGCAGCAACGGCGAGTTCCTCAGCGCCAGTTCCTATCTGGAACAAGTAAACTGGGCCAGCATCGATGACAAGGGCAGGCCAGAGGTCGACGCTGCTGCGTACCCCACTGAGGAACCGAGTCATCGCGTCTGCCCCGGCAACATCGGTGGTACCAACGGCGCTTGGAGCGGCGCCTACAGTCCTGACCTCAAAACCGTGTTCGTTTCCTCGGTGGAGGCATGTCAGTTATTCCAGAAGGGCATCTCCGTCTACATAGAGGGGAATTCATTTATGGGTGGTGCTCCTCAACCCAGCGATACAGTGTCGGGCCGGGCCTATGGGAATCTGTCCGCAATCGATGTACAAACGGGAGCTGTAAAGTGGCGCTACCGAGACGATCAGCCGATGATGGCCGGCACGCTTTCCACGGCAGGTGGCGTTGTCTTTAGCGGCAATCTGAATGGCTACGCACTGGCCCTGGATGCTGCGGATGGCAAATTGCTGTGGAAGTTCAAAATGGGTGGCGGCGTGAGAAGCCAACCCATCGCATACGAGATAGACGGTACAGCTTACGTCGCGATAGGATCAGGCAGTTGGGCCAGTTTTGAAACATTCACTGGCGGGCCCGCAAATATACCGGAGGGTGGCCACCTGTTCGTTTTTGCGATCCCTTAGAGAAATTGGTTACAGAAACACCAGTTGGCTCTGTCGGCAGAGCCCTATTGCCGCTGGTCGCTGTGGTCGTGCTGTTGACAGCCTGTGGCGATTCCGGGCCCGCAGACAGAATGCTGCAGCAACCCGAAGACTTGAAGAGGGGGCGCAATCTATTCGTTGGCAGTTGTATGGGTTACTGCCACAGCATGCAGGACGCGAAAAAGGACATACCTTACCTGTTCGACTGTGAATGGCTGCATGGCGGCTCCGACGATCAGATTTTCACGACCATCACGAACGGTGTTGAAGGTACCAAGATGCTGGGGGTCGGCAACAAGCTACCAGAGGGCTCTACTGACACCTGGCGACTGGTGGCATTTCTCAAGTCTGAACGCAGGCCGTGTTAAGTACCGGATCTCTAACGGAAAGCTACACTGCGACCAACCGGGCAGAACTTGACTACACTGGCTGACTAAACAAGAGCTGGCGAAATGCATGCAGCGCCTTGGATTATTAGGCACCTCAGTGCCCACATCAGGCGTATAATAACGCCAACGAGAAGCAGCTTAGTAATGGGTAAAGCTATCGACTAAACTGCTCAGATACAGGAGGTCATATCATGCTTAGAAAGAACATCCTGATGGTTCTTATTCTCCTTGCAGCCCCTGTTGCAGAGGCGGCGATCGGTGACTTCGGCGTTGGCACGGGCTCTGTGGTCGCAGGCTGCTCTGACGTTACGCGTGCGATTATGAGTGAATGGTTCAGCGTCAAGGGACTGATGTCTTCCGATCCGAAGAAATTGAAGCGGCCCAGAAGAGGGGACTTTCAGTGTGTCTCACCCTACTATGTCCGCGACCTGATGCCGAGATCGACAATGGGGCAACAGAAACTGAAATGCTATGCTACCGACGACGGTGTCGGGATTTGTTGTGACAAGCGCTTGCAGTCTTGTGCGATGCTCAGCCGTTGACGTTGGTCGTTTTGAGTAGAGCTGCTGTCCTGACGATGGGATGATGGCGAGTCAATGCCCTGAACCGCATAGTTGATCTCCGCTACCGGGGTGACTATACAGGTGCAACGCGAGAGCGTGTGCAACCAATCCTTGTGAAAGCATCGGTATCCGACCGATCAGCTTCGATGACAATTCCCCATCTGCTCAGAATCCATCCTGGCTGTACGAAGATCGACACTCTCTCATCGATAAAATACCTCAGGAGTTCGACATGCCCCCAACGAGTAGAGAACGTTTAAGAACCAACAGATTGAAGAACAGTGGTGTAACTTCCAGCTCTCGTGACTTTAAGTGGCTTGTTAACAATACGGATAGAATCAACATTGTATCTGAAGGTGACTCTTGGTTCGCATATCCCAGAAAGAACATCATTTTCGGACAGAACGCAAATATCATCGATCATGTTGCCAAGGCTGTGCGAAACAAGAACAGAGTCAATCTGCTGCGGCTTTCGTCCAGCGGTCATGAAGCAGTCGAGATCATCTCCGGTGAGCAGAAGCATGAACTTGCCGGCATTCTCAAATCGAACAACAACAGAATCGACTTCCTGATGTTTTCAGCAGGGGGGAACGATGTTGTTGGTAAGTGGGATATGGAAAGGCTATTGAAGCAGTACCAGCCTGGTTTCTCAGCCAGAGACTGCATTCGGACCGCCAGACTCAATCGAAAAATCAAACAAGTAGAATTGGCATATACGGAACTGATTGAGCTCAGGAATGAATATTCACCAGATACTGTAATTGTCTGCCACACCTATGATTATATGAAGCCGTCCAAACAAGGCGGACGATTCCTGTGGGGCTTGGTGCGTACAGGTCCTTGGCTTCAACCTTACATGGAGGACAAGGGAATCCCCGAACTACTTCAGGGAAAAATCTGCAGAATCCTGTTGGATGGGATTCGCATCAGATTGGAGGCCCTTTCAGCCAGTAGAGCAGCCGCAGGGAAATTCATCCTCGTTAATACCCAAAGAACTCTGGAATACGGAAACAGACGCGACTGGCTGAATGAGATACATCCAACAGCAAGCGGATTCAGAAAGATAGCACGTAAGATCTATCAAAGGATGCGTGCCATCGAACCGAAGCTCCCGGCCTTTGGCTAACGTTCCCAATCAGTGGAACCATGCTTAGTTGAATAATCCTGACGACCTGCCTTCTGTGGGATAATGAAACTTCCCACACACAAACTGTAAGGACTTTTGCCATGTTAATGAGAGAGGGTTCCAGGGGGCAGGAGGTCACCGAACTGCAACAGGCGTTGGGAATCGATGCCGATGGTGCGTTTGGTCCCGGCACCAGGGCAGCGGTCGAGGCCTATCAACGGGACAACGACCTAGTAGTTGACGGAATTGTCGGACCGCAGACTCTTGCAGCCATCCGGGAAGCCAATGCCACTACAGATAACTCCGAGAAGGTCTATTCGCCCTACGAGGACTTAGTGGTGAACAAGTACATGCTTCCTAAAGGTGAGTACAAGGAAGGACCTACCAAGAAAGAGTATCTGTTTCTGCACCATACAGCGGGTTGGAACAACCCCTACAAAACCGTTGACGGTTGGGCTAAGGATGATCGGGGGGCAGTGGCAACCGAGTTTGTGTTGGGCGGCTGCTCGGTAAGGGGCAATGACGATCGTTACGATGGTGAATTAGTGCAGTGTTTACCCGAAGGCGGGTATGGCTGGCACCTGGGTAAGAATGGTTCGCAGTATATGCATACGCATTCGGTAGCGATAGAGATCTGCAATTTCAGTTACGCAGTCGATGGCAAGACGTATGTAAACACTCCCATTGCCGCAGACCAGCTGGTCACGTTGCCCGATCCCTTCCGAGGTCACAGCCAATGGCACGCCTATTCAGACAAACAGATCACAACCCTCAGGTTGTTTATTCTGTGGTTGGCAGAACGAGATTCAATCGACGTTCGCGATGGCCTGGTTGCCGAGATCAAACAGACGGGCGCCAAAGCTTTCGAGTTCAATGAGGAGGCATACAACGGCAGAACTAAGGGGATGTGGACTCACACAAACACGCGGCAGGACAAATTCGATCTATTCCCTCAACCCGAGATGATGGATATGCTGTTGAGTCTGTGATTCTTCCTTTTCGGATGGAACTGTGAATTCGGATAGGTAAACGTAAGGAAAACAGTTATGGACGTGTCTACCCAGATAGTTGAATTTCTGGAGGCCATCTTAAATAACAAGATCTTGGCAACATCCATAACGTTGCCAACCCTATGCGCCCTGTTTTCGGGTGCCCTGGCTTTTGTGCGTCGTCACAAACCCGGTGCTGTGAAACCAGGACCGTATTTCACCGACCCAGATCTTCTTACACCGCCCCAACCACGGGCTGCCTACAGTGATCGCATGGCATATGTATTGGCCGAATTATCGACCCTCGCCTATTTTCAATTTGAAGGCAAGAGCGGGGTTATTGAGGATGCCATACAGCAGGCTTTGAATCACTTGGACTCAGGAGACGAGGAGAGCTTGCGAAGTCACTTCGAGCAGCTAACTGAGAATCTACTCAACAGTACCGACATTAATGAGAATGTACTTCGCGGTGTTCTCGACAAGTCCGGCTTTGAACTGATTGGCACACTGAACAAAGATGAAACACAAGGCTTCGTGTGCATAAGAAATGAAGCAGACCAACCGCCCTACGTCACCATAGCATTTCGTGGTACTGAGCAGAAAGTCTCTGACTGGCTAACCGATGTCCGAGCCATGCCCATGCTTGTCGATGGCACGCAAGTGCA
>JASMJM010000104.1 GCA_030749725.1 Pseudomonadales bacterium
TATCTGGGGTCACCGGAACAGACTGACAGTAGGTGGAGGTTTTTGGGATGCGCTCTTCTAATTATTTTGGGCAGCAATTGCCAGGAGAGAGGGGCCCCAGCCCGGCCACCCCCCCCCAGAGGCCCAAAGCAAAAATCCCAGTAAGCGCATCTGGGCCGCATCCGGATCGGCATCCCTGCCTCCGACGGTCCTGGCAGTGGCCCCTCTCTCCTGGCTCCCACCTTTAGCACTAGGAAGAACCTTGGTGCTCACTTCAAAAAACCAAAGCTCTCAGGATGGCAGCACTTCTGGAGGGCCAGGGAGAGTCGTTTCTTGGGCCGTGGAATTTGCGTAAACAACGGGTAAATCATGTGCATGACCATGTGAACGCCTGTTTACGCGTTCTGATTTATTCAAGGGTACCGTCTTAGGGGGCGTAGCAGAAGGGGCTGGGGTGTCGTGCGCGACCCCGGCCTTCTCGTAGCAATCAGGCCGGGCCGCGATCGGACAGCGCCGAGCGCGTGGAGGGAGGGGTACCGCCGACGGGCCCGAAGGGGCTCCTGACCAAGTGAGGGAAGCTGGGAGAGCCGCGCGCCGCGAAGAGAAGGAGGGGTGCCGCCGTCGGACCCCAGTCCCTTCTGCGAAACAGACTTGATCAAATACAAAGAAAGTACCATTGATGTCAGACTGGACGGTGTGGGCACTGACATGAACTGTGACTTCTCAGCTTGTTTGCTTTTGCTTGCAACCACTGGGCGCATTCACTACAATGCGCGGTCCCAACTCCTTGCTGCACCGGATTGATATTGCGGGCAGCATGAACCCGAGAGGAGCTATTCTAATGCGACATTATGAAATCGTATTTCTCGTGCATCCAGATCAGAGCGAGCAGGTGCCGGGAATGATCGAACGCTACACAAAGTCCATCGAAGATGGTGATGGTCAGATACACCGACTTGAAGATTGGGGCAGGCGCCAGCTTGCCTATCCCATCAACAAAATCCACAAAGCACATTTCATACTCATGAACATCGAGTGTAGTAATGACGTGCTGGATGAATTGAGCAATGCGTTTCGATTCAACGATGCTGTCTTGCGCAACCTGGTGATTCGTAAAAAGGAGGCGGTCACGGCAGATTCCCCGATTATGAAAGGCGAAAAGGAGAGTCGGGACAGGAGAGACCGAGATTCGGACTATGACAGACCCAGGAGGTCTGACCAAAGACAAACCGCTGAGACTGTGGACAAATCGAGCGATGATGCGGTAGAGCGTTCGGCAGCCGATTCTTCGACAAGCGACCCTGCGGCAGGCGAATCAGATGCGCCTGTGGCGGTAGCAACCGATGAATCCAGTGAGAGCTCTCCCGAGGAATAGTCAAATGGCACGATTTTATCGACGAAGGAAATACTGCAGATTTACCGCTGAAGGGATCAAAGAGATCGATTACAAGGATCTGGAGATTCTAAAAGCGAATATCTCGGAGACCGGCAAGATTGTCCCCAGCCGCATTACCGGGACCAAAGCCAGGTATCAGCGACAGTTGGCGACCGCCATAAAGAGAGCCAGGTTTCTGGCATTGGTACCCTACACAGACAGGCATCAGTAACGCCGACGGGCAGATCCATGCGCGTGATAGCTGAATATGTAATGCGGGGTCGTCGGGAGGCCCTATCTGTGTCGGTGTTGGGTGCTGCACTACCCCTCCTGTATTGGCTCAGCACGGCCGTAATAAGCCTGGTGGTACTCCGAAAGGGGAGCTACGAAGGATCCATCGTACTCATGTGGGCGTGTTTGCCGACCCTGATGTGGCTGGTTGTGGCGCGTGACCCGACGCCGCTCATAACGATGGTCGGCACGGTCGGGCTAGCCTATATTTTGCGTGTGACGGTATCCTGGGTATACACGCTGGCGGTCTCTGTTCTCCTTGGTCTGGCCGTGGGCTACATGTTCGAGGTGGCATTGCCGGAGATTGTGGCAATCCTGGTCAATGTGACCGTCCAGATTATGCAGGAAACAGGCATGCAGCCAATGTTAGAGATGGATGAGCTGGAGCTATGGTCGGAAAGGTGGTGGATCGGCATTCTAGGTGCCTGGCAAGTTGGTCTCATGCTGCTGTGTTTGATGCTGGCCAGGTGGTGGCAAAGTGCGCTCTATAATCCCGGTGGATTCAAGCAAGAGCTTCACCATTTGCGTTTACCGCCAGGCATGGTATTGGCATTGGTAGCGTTGATGGTAATGTGCGCTAACATCGTTAATCCGTACCTGGCCGGTTGGATTCCGGTGTTCACGATACCGCTTGTGGTGGCCGGGATTTCCTTGGTTCACTGGGGAGCTGCCAGGAGAAGTCTAGGCAAAAACTGGTTGCTGGTGTTTTATGTGTTGCTACTGATTTTCCTGCGGTTTGTGTATCCAATATTACTGCTGCTGGCATTGGTCGACAGTTGGATCGATGTGAGGAGGCGACTGTCGGGTCCGTCAGATTAGGTTCCCGGTGCCGGCAACGGCGCATGGGCTCAATCCGGCCAGGCACTAAATCATTCTGCATTTAAGAGGTGATGTAATGGAAGTTATCCTATTGGAGAAGATCGACAATCTGGGCGAGTTGGGTGAGAAAGTCACAGTGAAGTCAGGCTATGGCCGGAACTACCTGTTTCCCCACAAAAAGGCCATCCCTGCCACCCAGGATAACGTTGAGAATTTTGAAGCGCGACGGTACGAGCTGCAGTTACGGGAAGATGAAAAGCTGGCAGCAGCGCAGGAACGTGCCGACAAGATCGCTCTGATGGACATCACCATGACTGCCAATGCGGGAGAGGAGGGCAAACTGTATGGTTCCATCGGAACCAGAGACATTGCCGAGGTCGTCTCTCAGCAGGGAGTCGAAATCGCCAAAAGCGAAGTGCGCATGCCCCATGGTCCCCTCCGAGAGTTGGGCGAATACGAGATCGATATCCACCTGCATTCTGAAGTCAACGTCGTGTTGAAGTTGGGAGTCGTTCCGGAGTAATCGAGCCACGGAACCCAGCTGTCTGGAATCTGCCAAAACTGTAGTTGAATAAGTGCGCTGTCCCACAATTCAGTGGCCTTATTCGCTGGCCTATTTCGTCCCTGGACTTCGACTGGGCGTCCCCGACTAGGCGTCCCCGGTGTTCGTCGTTGTCGGGGTGCCCGGCGAGGGTGCCCAACCCAGTGCGTCCTCGCGCCTTGCCAGGAACAAAATACGCCGACCAGATAATGACCACTTAATTGTGGGACAGCACACTAGCGCCGTGGTAGTATTTCGAGCACTGCACTTGCACTTTCAATAATCCAAATTAGCCATCAGCCGTGTCCGAAATTCCCTTAAGTGACTCCAATGGCGAGCTGGGAGACGTAGCGTCTCTCAAAGTGCCACCCCACTCGGTGGAAGCGGAGCGATCTGTGTTAGGCGGCTTGATGCTGGATAACAACAGCTGGGACGCGGTCTCGGCCGTGCTTTCTCCTGAAGACTTCTACCACGGTAATCACCGATCGATCTTTCGTTGCATGACGCTGTTGGCGGAGGACAACAAACCGTTGGATTTCATCACGGTTTCTGAAGCGCTGGACAGCATCAACGAGCTGGAAAATGTTGGTGGACAGGCATACCTGGTCGATCTGTTCGACAACACGCCTACCGCTTCCAACGTCAAAGCATACGCGGAGATTGTGCTGGAGAGATCGACCGTCCGCAAGCTGATCAGCACCGCCAATGAAATAGCGGATAGCTGTTTTAACCCGGACGGTCGCACTAGCGCCGTCCTGGTTGATCAGGCCGAGTCAAAGGTGTTTCAGATTGCAGATGACCGACCCAATACCGGCGGTCCTCAATCCGTGCAACCGTTGCTGACGAAAGTGGTTGCGCGAATCGATGAACTCTTTCAGACGAAAGGGGCATTGACCGGCCTGAGTACAGGATTCAAGGATCTGGACGATATCACCTCCGGTTTGCAGGATTCTGATCTGATCGTCGTTGCCGGTCGCCCATCCATGGGCAAGACAAGCCTTGCCATGAATTTTGCCGAAAGCGCGGTCATCAATGGTGAAGGGTCCGTACTGGTGTTCAGTATGGAAATGCCGGCGGACGCACTGATGATGAGGGTATTGTCATCTCTTGGCAGGATAGATCAAAGCAAGATTCGTACAGGGCAACTCAAGGATGACGATTGGCCTCGTCTAACCTCTGCAGTGACACTGCTCAATGACAAACCGTTGTGGATAGACGACACGGCCGCGCTGACTCCCAACGATATACGCTCGCGCGCTCGTAGACTCGTTAGAGAGCATGGTCACCTTAGTCTGATCGTTGTAGATTATATCCAGCTGATGCAGGTGACGGGCACACCGGAAAATCGTACCGGAGAGATCTCGGAAATTTCCCGCTCTCTGAAGAACATAGCCAAAGATTTTGGCTGCCCCGTGGTCGCACTCTCACAACTCAACCGCAGCCTTGAGCAGCGCCCCGACAAACGCCCGATTATGTCGGATCTCAGAGAGTCCGGCGCAATCGAGCAGGACGCCGACGTGATCATGGCCATCTACCGGGATGAGGTTTATAACGAAGATGCGGAACAGGGCATTGCCGAGATCATTGTCCTGAAGCAGAGGAACGGTCCCATCGGACGGAAGAGGCTCGCCTTCATCGGTCAATATACGAAATTTGAAGATCTTGCTCAGGGCTATGAGGATTTTCTATGAGCAGAGCGGCCGTCGCTCGAATCGATCTCACCGCCCTAAAGAAGAACCTCGGCCGAGCAAAAAGCGCAGCCCCCAATAGCCGTACGCTCGCCATTGTGAAGGGCAATGCATATGGTCACGGCCTGCTGAGAGTCAGCCACGCATTGGACAGCGTGGACGCTTACGGGGTTGCTCGAATCGATGAAGCAGTAAGGCTGAGAGAGGGCGGGATCGACAAGCCCGTTGTTGTATTGGAGGGCTTCCAGGACGGATCGGACCTGTCCGCAGTAAGAGAGATGGGATTTCATCCGGTCATACATGCAGATCATCAAATTACTCTGCTCGAGTCCGAACTAAGAAAATCAGACGACAATCCTCTCAGCGTCTGGTTGAAGCTTGACACGGGCATGCATCGATTGGGCTTTGATGCGAGCAGGTTTGGACAGATCTATGATCGCCTCAAAGCCCACCCACAAGTCGATGTGTCGGTGTTGATGACCCATTTCGCTTGCGCGGACGATCGGTTGGATTCCAGCACCGACCGACAGATAGAGCTGTTTGACCGGATCACCGGCGATATGCAATGTCCCACCAGCCTGGCAAACTCTGCCGGCTTGTTGAGCTGGCCTGCCAGTCAACGTCAATGGATCAGACCGGGCATCATGCTATATGGCCTGTCACCTTTTCAGAATGGTCAGGCTGCTGACGATGGGCTTTTCGCAGTAATGACATTCAAGTCCAGAATCATCGCTCTACATGAAGTCGCGGCAGGTGACTCAGTGGGCTACGGCGCAACCTGGACATGCGCTCGTAACTCTTTAGTCGGCGTGGTCGCTGCAGGATATGCCGACGGCTATCCGAGGCAGGCGCCTGCAGGGACCCCGCTGCTGGTCAATGGTGCGCGCTGTCCGTTGGCCGGCAGGGTCTCCATGGACATGCTCTGTATCGACCTGACCGACCACCCGAAGGTCAAGGTCGGGGACACGGCGACTCTGTGGGGTGAGGGACTACCACTGGAGGAGGTCGCAACCCATATGGGCACGATCGCCTACACCTTGTGTTGTGGCATCACCAGTCGAACGGAATATGACTATTGCTGACACTTGTCTGCGGCGAAGATTCTTCGCTGCAACCTGTTGAGGGGTAGGAGACAATTGGCTAAATCGAAAACCGCCTACGTGTGTAACGAGTGTGGCTCCGAGTATGCCAAGTGGCAGGGCCAATGCAACGACTGCCGTGAGTGGAATACGCTCACGCGAATTTCGATCTCACCCAATGTCTCTGCCAACGCGCCGGCCGCTGTCGACGCAGAGATAAGGTCCCTTCAGGACGTGGATTTGCAGAACACACCGAGGCTGGTAACCGGAGTGAGTGAGTTCGATCGAGTTCTGGGAGGAGGCTTCGTCCCTGGTTCGGCTATCCTAATCGGTGGTCATCCAGGTGCCGGTAAGAGCACGCTGCTGCTGCAGATCATGTGCGCGATGGCTGGCAGACACACAGCGCTCTATGTCACCGGCGAGGAATCACTGCAGCAGGTGGCTGGTCGTGCCAACAGGCTGAATCTGCCCCTTGAAGATCTCAAGGTGATGGTGCAGACCAACGTGGACGTTATCTGTCGCAAAGCCGAACAGCTACAGCCAAAGCTCATGGTTGTGGATTCTATTCAGGTGATGTATCGGGAAGATTTGGATTCGTCCCCCGGCGGCGTCCTTCAGGTCAAGGAAAGTGCCTCCTGGCTGATTAGATTCGCCAAGCTGTCAAACACAGTACTGTTGTTAGTAGGCCACGTAACCAAGGATGGCAGTCTTGCCGGTCCGAAGATTCTGGAGCACATGATAGATTGCTTCATCATGCTGGAGGGCGAGAGCGACAGCCGTTACCGAACCTTGCGAGTCAGCAAGAATCGCTTTGGTGCAGTCAACGAGTTGGGCGTGTTCGCGATGACCGACCAGGGCATGAAAGAGGTAAAGAACCCTTCAGCCATTTTCCTCAACCGCACCGATCAGGAAGTCCCAGGGAGTTTGGTGATGGTGGTGTGGGAGGGAACGCGACCGCTGTTGGTGGAAGCCCAGGCGCTGGTGGATCAGAATTCACTTGGCAATCCCCGCAGGGTGGTGGTCGGTTTTGAACAGAATCGACTGGCTATGTTGCTGGCTGTCCTGCACAAGCACGCCGGCTTAGAGGTGGGAGACCAGGATGTCTTCATCAATGTGGTCGGCGGCATTCAGGTGACCGAGACCAGCAGTGATCTGGCTTTCCTGCTGGCCATGGTCTCCAGCTTCACCAACAAGCCTCTACCCAGGGATCTGGTTGTATTCGGCGAAGTAGGCCTTTCAGGAGAGGTCAGGCCGGTGCCGAACGGACAGGAAAGGCTGCAGGAGGCTGCCAAGCATGGTTTCCATCGGGCCATCATTCCCGAGGGTAATCTGCCCAGAAAAGAGATCGGCAACATGTCTCTAGTGGGGGTCCGTGGATTGTCGCAGGCGCTGGAAGCCGTCGGTTGATGCAAACCTTCCTCGATTCATCTGAGGAACCCTCTTCCCCATCGGTCGACGATGCAGCCACTTTGTTCTGACCGCGTCGACCGTAACCGGTCGTTTCCCGCTTTATGCGTGACCCATTATCGGCGAGATGAATCGCCCAAGGCCTTCAGAATTTCGCCGCAGTCCGATCGACGTCTTCGTTTAGCTGTAGCTTGAACGGTTTCTCCTTTTGCGTTCGGATGATTAACATCAGCCCCCCCTGCGATGAGTACCTTCACCATCGTCGCCACGTTGGCCCGTGCACCGGCTTTCATGGCGTAAAAGAGCGGTGTCTCGCCGGCGTCGCTCTTCGCGTTCACATCAGCGCCGCTCTCGAGTAGTACCTCGGTCGCGCCCACAAATCCTGCCTTTACCGCATAGTGCAGTGCCGTCGCGCCCCGCAACCTTGTTCCCAGGCCAGCGCCGCAGTCGAGCAAGGCAGCTACCAACTCCGGATTGTCTCGCTGACTGTTGTTACCCGTGCAGGACCGCCAGATCCATTGGCCATGAGGATAGTTCACGTCCGCACCCCGTGGCATCAACAGATCTACGATTGCTGGGGAAAGGACCCAGTGCCCGGGGCCCACTCGAGTAGCGTCGGCACCATGGTCCAGAAGCAGACGCACCAGCTTCTCTGCGTGGTTGTTGGCTGCGTGTTTGACCATGACCGAGCTGTTGTTACCGACGCTGGCACCATGACTGAACAGCCACTCAACGAGTTCGGTGTGACCACCATAAACTGCGTGATGTAACGGTGTCGATTGGAGCAGATCGCTTGCGGGGTCTTCTACATTCGCCAGTTCCGGCGTCTCGGTGATCCAGTTTACCACCGCAGTCGCGTCGCCAAGATAGCTCGCCGAGAAGATGTCGTACACCGCCCCCCGGGACCGAAGTAGCGCAACAGTGTCGTCACGGTGTTTCACGAGTGCCCCGCAAAGTGGTGTTACGAGTAAGGTCTGGAAGATGCAGCCCTCTTTGTAATGGGCAGGGACGTTGGGATCGACGCCGGCTTCCAGCAACACTTCAACCACGGCTGCTCGTCCTCGCAATGACGCTTCGAGCATGACATCGGCCATTTCGATCGGGTCGGCCAACAATTGGGGCTGAGCGGCCAACTCGCCGGCAAGCGACTTCGCATCCCCTTTGCCGGCAAGTTGGCGAATGGCGCGGAACGGACGTATCCGCCGGCAACGCAGGTCAAGCGAGCGCGCCGGTGGGGCATCTTCGTTGACGAACGACAGTGCCATGGGCCGTGCAACCGCGAGGATTTCTTTTCGGTGCCGCTCCTCGTCGACAGCCGTGTCTAGCGCACCGGTCAGGTGGCCGAGCCAACGATTCGCGGCTTCCCGGGTGATATGGATATGGCTATGCCGGTGCTGCAGCCCGTTGTAGGCATGATGTCGCGTCCATTCGGGCTCTCCTCCGAGCCACTGGCAGAAAAAGTCTTTCTGTTTGTCTCGTTCGCCAGCCAAATCGGTGACAAACATAGGTCGTAACGACGGGTCCGCTTCGATTCCGTCGTAGAGACCGTCGACGATTCGCTCGACTACACCGCGCCCACCGATTCTCTCCAGGAGGCTTGCGGCAGGTGAGGTCGCCGTTATCTGTGTCGCTAGGCCACCGCGGTGTCTTACGTGCTCATAGAACACGAATTCACCTCCTTTGACGTACGGCGCCTGGAGCATCGTGGCCCATCCAACATCATCGTGGCTGATCCAACATCATCGTGGCTGATCCAGCATCATCGTGGCTGATCCAACAAAGGGGTGACACCGTACCACAAAGTCCTTGGATTGCCAGCAGGCCCAATTTTACAGAAGCTTCTTGTACTTAACCCGGTGTGGCTGCAGGGCGTTAGCACCCAGTCGCTTACGCCGGTCCTGCTCATACTCGGCATAGCCACCGGCAAACCAGACCAGCTTGCTGTCGCCTTCGAATGCCAGGATGTGGGTAGTGATGCGGTCCAGGAACCAGCGGTCGTGGGAAATCACCATGACGCTGCCGGGAAAAGCCAGGATCGCTTCCTCCAACGCCCGTAAAGTAGCCACATCAAGGTCGTTAGTGGGTTCATCCAGAAGGATCAGATTACCCCCTTTTTTGAGCACCTTGGCCAAATGCAGTCTGTTGCGCTCGCCGCCGGAAAGGTCCTTTACCAGTTTTTGTTGATCATTGCCTCTGAAATTGAAACGACTCACGTATGCCCTTGACTGGATCTGATAGCTTCCTATCTGGATCAGCTCCTGGCCTTCGGAAATCTCCTCCCAGACACTTCTTTCCCCCCGCAATTCGTCTCTGCTCTGATCGACGTAGGCCAGACTGACGGTATCGCCGAGACGAATGCTGCCTGCATCCGGTTCTTGGTCGCCACAGATCAGGCGAAACAGGGTCGACTTGCCGGCACCGTTACCGCCGATGATACCGACGATGGCGCCCTTCGGCACATCGAAACTGACGTCTTCCATCAGAACGGTCCCATCGAATCCCTTGCTGAGACCCTCTATTGTCAGCACCAGGTCACCGAGGCGCGGTCCCGGCGGTATGTATAGCTCATTCGTTTCATTGCGCTGCTGTTCTTGTTGGCTGGTCAGTTCCTCGAAGCGCGCCAGTCTTGCTTTGTTCTTCGCCTGTCTCCCCTTGGGCTGGGCTCTCACCCAATCCAGCTCCGCCTTGATGGATCTCTGCCTGGCGGCCGCCTGCTGCTCTTCCAGCGACAGTCTTTGCTCCTTGATTTCCAGCCAGGCGGAGTAGTTACCCTCGTAGGGAATGCCACGTCCTCTATCCAGCTCCAGGATCCAGCCTGCGGCGTTATCCAGGAAGTATCGGTCATGGGTAATGGCCACCACGGTGCCTTTGAATTCCTGCAGATACCGTTCCAGCCAGGCGACACTCTCCGCATCCAGATGGTTGGTGGGCTCGTCCAGCAGCAGCATGTCCGGGTTGTCCATCAGTAACCTGCACAGGGCGACGCGCCTTCTCTCACCACCGGAGAGGGTGGTTACCGCAGCGTCCCAGGCTGGCAGGCGCAACGCGTCCGCCGCGATATCCAGTTTCCTTTCCAGATCCCAACCGTCGGCTGCATCGATTGCCAACTGCAGCTCCCCTTGTTTCTGCATCAACTCGTCCATCTCCGCGTCCGACAACGATTCGGCAAAACGGTCACTGACTGCGTTGAACTGATCGAGCAGATCCTTGGTTTCTCTGACGCCATCGTACACGTTGCCCCTGACATCTTTTTCAGGGTCCAATTCGGGTTCCTGTGCCAGGTAACCGATATTCAAGTCCGCGGCGGGCCTGGCTTCACCCACGAATTCGGCATCGATTCCCGCCATAATTCGCAGCAGGGATGACTTACCTGCGCCGTTTATACCGAGCACACCTATTTTGGCGCCAGGAAAGAAGGAGAGGGAGATGTCATGCAGTATTTCACGGTTGGGGGGAACTACTTTGCCAACGCCAATCATAGTGTATACGTACTGAGCCATGTTAGTCGCAACGATACCTGGAGCTGATCATTCTGACGGATCGGTTGCGGCGGATCTCCCGTCCCGCCACCAGATAAAACCGAAAATCGGCAGCAGCAGCAGAGGTACGATCGTCACCGCTTGGAATGACTCGACCGATGCGTAACGCAACACCTCCGCCAGTTCATTCCCGGAAAGCCCTGCCAGGGCTTCCACACCCCCGGCAGCCTCTATTTTAGCCGCATCGAAAATCGCGCCCATGCGGGGAAGTACGAATTGAATGGCCATGCCTGCGGCGAATCCCATCAAACCCATCAGAAATGCACCCCCCCGCGGATACCGTTCCGATACCGACGCCAGCATGGTTGGATACATGTAGCAGACCCCGATTCCCCATACGGTGGCGGCGCAGAACGCCCAAACCGGCGTTGTGGCGATACTCAGCAGATAGAGGCCAATGGCCGCGAACAGGCTGGAAAACCAGAGCAGGCCGGCAGGACTGAATCGCTGCGCGATGGGTCCCGCAAAATGACGCATCACGAACATCAGGCTGCTCACATAGATGAGCAGTATTATGCCCTGCATACCGACGACGTTGGAGAGAGCCAGATCCACCCACTGGCCGGGTGCGAGTTCCGAAGTTGCGGTCAGCATCATGCAGACAAACCAGATCCAGAATCCCGGCGAACGCAGTATCTCAAGGTACATGTCCCGATGGCTGATACCGGCCGCGACCCGCTCGGTGACCGGGAAGACGGAAATCAGCACGAGCCAGGCCAGCACGATCGCGGGGACCATCAGCAGCACTAGATTTACCTGCCACGGCAGCCCCACCTCACTCACTGCCAGGCCGGCGAGGCCACCCACGACGATTCCAGCCGGCCACCAGGCGTGCAGTATGTTGAGCCGATGCGTCTTGTCTTCCGGAAATAGCGTCGCCACCATCGGGTTGGTCGCGGCTTCGACGGCGCCCCATCCCAGACCTGTTAGGAGAAAGCTGATCAGGATAACCCAATAAGTCGACTCGGTTGGCGGCATGACCGATACCAACAGGATTGCCATGCTGCCGGCAAAAAAGCCAAAGGCGGCGAACAACAGCATAACTTTCATGCCGATGTGGTCGAGGAGAGCGCTGCCAAACAGAAGCGTAAGGGCGAAGCCGGTAAACGTAGCACCGAGCACCTCTCCCACCATGGATGCAGATTGTGCAAGATCGATTGGATTGAAGAGTTCCGTTTGGATATCCGCTGCAATATTCGCTCGCACGGCGAAACCCAGACCGATCATAAAGAGCGCCAGGTTGCCGATCACGAACAGAACACGTGGGTTGATATTCGACGGCATCACTTCTCCTCTAACTGCAGATCTTGCAGGAACTGCGGTGAGCGTAGATTAAACCAGCTTTTCTCCTATAGCCAAAGCAATGATCTGATCTGAATACAACATGCCTGAATTCTCAAGAGGGCACATGTCGCTAGAGCGTCTTATCCCAAACCACAAGACATTGGCCAGTAATCACCCAGCAAGCAGTTGGTTGAGACATGGGATGAGGGTGTTGGTGGAGCGCCTTCGGAGCGCGGTGGAGCCATGGATGGCGGAACCGTGAGACGGGGGCGCCTAGCCAGGGCAAGTAGCGTAAGCAACACCCTCATTCCATGTCTCAGGGACTCTCAGATACGACCAACAACAAGAACGTGACGTATCAACCGGTTACTGCCAGCCCTTCGAAGACCGCCTGAGCACAAACAGAAAGAAACATCCTGTTAGATGGAGTAAAATGCGCAGCCCCTGACAACCACTCGGCGCTATGCAGCTATAGACGGGGATTTGTTGTCGATAGCGGAGCTGTTGGCATCTTGAGGAGAATCCAGTGCACTGCCCTTTTTGTGGGGAAACGGATACCAAAGTGATCGATTCGCGGCTGGTTGCCGACGGCAATCAGGTTAGGCGTCGCCGCGAGTGTCAGAATCCGGACTGTGCCGACCGGTTTACCACCTTTGAGAGTGCAGAACTGCTGATGCCGAGTGTGATCAAATCCAACGGTAATCGACAACCGTTCGACGAGGATAAACTGCGCACCGGTATGTTGAGAGCCCTGGAAAAACGTCCGGTGAGCATCGAGACCATCGAATCGACGCTGGATCAGATCAAACACGAGTTACAGGGTCTCGGCGAACGGGAGGTCAAATCGCGCGTCGTCGGCGAGTTGGTGATGTCTGCACTGCGCGATCTGGACGACGTTGCCTATGTGAGATTTGCTTCGGTATACAGAAGCTTCCAGGACGTAAACGAGTTTAAGAAAGAGATCGATCGGCTGGACAGAGATAGTCAGAGGAGAACACGCCGTGACTAATGCACAGCCAAGCGATCGCGAGTATATGGCGCTGGCCCTGCAATTGGCGGAGCGGGGGCTGTATAGCACCGATCCGAATCCGCGGGTGGGCTGTGTGCTGGTCAAGAATGGAGCGGTCATCGGCACGGGCTGGCACAAATTGGCAGGCAGCGACCATGCTGAAATCGATGCGATCAAGAACGCGCGGGAAGATGTTCGCGGGGCAACGGCCTACGTTTCCCTTGAGCCCTGCAGCCACCAGGGCCGGACCGGCGCATGCTGCAAGGCGTTGGCAGCAGCCGGGGTAAGCCGGGTGGTGGCCGCGATGGCCGATCCGTTCCCCGAGGTGGCCGGTAAGGGGTTCGAATATCTGCGGTCTGCGGGCATTGAGGTCGTCACGCCATTGCTGGAGGACCAGGCGAGAGCGCTGAATCCCGGTTACGTCAAACGAATTGAGCTGGGCTTGCCCTTCGTGCGCTGTAAACTGGCGATGAGCCTGGATGGCAGGACTGCGTTGGCAAACGGTGACAGCAAGTGGATTAGTGGGGACGATGCACGCAGGGACGTACAGAAGCTGCGAGCCCGAAGTTCCGCCATCGTCACCGGTATTGGCACAGTGCTGGCTGACGATCCATCCTTGACGATTCGAGCAGGGGAACTGGATGTTGGCGAGGTCGACCTGGCGCTGCGGCATCAACCGGTGCGCGTGGTTCTGGATCCTGAATTGCAGATAGCGCCGACAGCCAGACTGTTCCAACAACCGGGTCAGACGCTGGTGGTGTGTAACGATGCGGGCGCAGATCGGTATGCGGGATTGTGCGGTCAGGGCATCGACATAATAAAACTGGCGGGCGCGGACAACAGTATAGATCTGGTGGAGCTGCTAACATTGTTGGCCGGCAGGGACTGTAACGAAGTGCTGTTCGAAACCGGCGCAACCCTGGCTGGCTCCCTGATTAGAAGCGGAATGATGGATGAATTGGTAATATACATGGCTGCGCGGCTGTTGGGGAATGATGCTCTTCCCTTAGCCAGGCTGCCCGAGATAGTCAGCATGAATGATGCTGTGGACCTGGAGTTCGCCGATGTCAGGCACATCGGCGCGGACATTCGTCTAACTGCAACAGTAAGGAATCGTTAGCGAGAGGTAGGTTGTAACCATGGTAACAATAGTTGAAGGTGATTTTTCCGCGAAGACAGCTCGATTTGCGCTGATCGTGAGTCGGTTCAATGGTTTCGTCGTAGAGGGTCTGCTGAGTGGCGCACTGGACACACTGAAACGTCACGGCGTAGATGACAGCAATACTAAAGTGGTGCGAGTACCGGGAGCGTTCGAGATACCGTTGACCGCCAAAAAGATCGCTCAAAAAGGTGATTGCGATGCAATCATTGCGCTTGGGGCGGTGATTAGGGGAGCGACACCGCACTTCGATTATGTGGCCGGCGAGTGTGCCAAAGGACTCGCCCGGATCTCGATAGAGGAGCAGATCCCGATTGCGTTTGGTGTCTTAACCACCGACACGATCGAACAGGCAATTGAAAGATCGGGATCGAAGGGCGGCAACAAGGGAGTTGATGCGGCCATGACTGCGTTGGAAATGACCAGCCTGATCAGGAACCTGGACAAGTAACTTGGCAGCCAAACAGAAACATACTTTGGCGGGCGCGAAGGCAGCATCGGAAGTTGCCGGACCTCCTCGGAAGTTGGGGATCAGGGCGCGCAGGAAGGCACGCCGATTTGTGCTGCAGGCGCTGTACCAGAGACGGCTCTCCGGCACTTCGGAGACGGAGATTGAAGCCCAGTTTCTCGAGGATAACGACATGGCAAAGGTGGACACAGTCTACTTCCATGAATTGTTGATGGGGATACCCGCCAACGAAAGTGATCTGTGCGATCAGATAAAAGAATGCATCGACAGAAAGATGTCTGAACTGGATCCCATCGAATTGTCGATTCTGCTGATGGGCGCTTATGAGCTGATGAGCAGACTGGATATACCCTATAAGGTGGTGATCAACGAAGGAATCGAACTCGCCAAGGTATTTGGTGCGACAGACAGTTACAAGTATGTGAATTCAATCCTGGACAGACTCGCCCATCAGCACAGACAGGCTGAGATGCAGCAGCCCTGAGCCGCTCCGCTTGTGATGATGGAAACAGTACAGGAATTTGAGATCATCAAGCGCTTCTTTATCGAAGCCGACTATCCTCTAACGAAGGACCTGAGTCTTGGTCCGGGGGATGACTGCGCCATACTCAACGCACCGCCGGGTAAACGGCTGTGTTTTTCCATCGATACGCTGGTAGCAGGCGTGCATTTTCCATCGAGTGCCAGCGCCGATGTGATCGCGCATCGATCCCTGGCGGTGAATGTCAGCGATCTGGCAGCGATGGGGGCGTCTCCCGCTGTTTTTGTTCTGGCACTGACGCTTCCGGAGTTCGACGCAATTTGGCTTAGAGAGTTCAGCACGAGCCTGGCAGGCTGCGCCCATAAATACGCCATCGCGTTGGCAGGGGGCGATCTGACGCGTGGTCCCTTGAGCATCACCATGCAGGTCACGGGCATGCTGCCGGACGATGCTGCCTTGAAACGCTCGGGGGCCGTTATCGACGACGACATCTATGTGACCGGCTTTCTGGGCGACGCCGCCGCCGGGCTGCAACTCTCTAAGCAGAATGGCCCACCCAGGTCCAGCGACGAAGACTACCTCTACGGCCGATTCGCCTATCCTGAAGCCAGAGTATCCGCCGGACGTGGGCTGCTACGACTTGCCACCTCAGCCATCGACATTTCCGACGGTTTGCTTGCAGATCTTGGCCACATCGCCGATAGCAGCAACACGGGAGCGCTGGTTTACAGCCACCGTATTCCCCTTTCAGGGCAACTACTGGCCCATGTTGCCGGCAGGGAGGCCCTTGATTATGCACTATCCGGCGGCGATGACTATGAACTCTGCTTTACCGCCCCTGAAGGTCAGCGCTCAGCCATCGAACAGGTGGCGCAGGACAGCGGTGTGACCATGACCAGGATCGGCAAGATAGTGGCCGGCAGACAGATCACCTGCGTCGACGACTCGGGTAACGAGGTGATTGCTGCCGCTCGTGGATACCATCACTTCTAGTCCAGGGTCAATGCCATGCAGAGCGAATTGCCGCCGCTAAGCCGTAAAGTCTGGACCAGACCGGACTACCTGCTGGCATTTGGGTTCGGTGCCGGCCTGTCGCCAAAAGCCCCTGGTACGATGGGAACGCTCGTCGGCGTTCTCATCTACCTGCTCATCAGAGAATTGGCCCTACCCCTCTATCTACTCTTCGTGGCAGCCTGCTTCATCCTGGCGGTGTACCTGTGTGAACGGGTATCGAAGGATATGGACGAAGCCGACCCAGGTGGCATCGTCTTGGATGAGATGGTGGGTTATTGGATCGTCATGATCGCTGCGCCGGCGGCATGGTATTGGATCCTGATCGGCTTTCTGCTCTTCCGTGTCGCCGATATCTACAAGCCCTGGCCCATCGTCTGGCTGGACAAGAATGTGAACGGAGGTCTGGGTATCATGTTGGACGATGTGGCCGCCGCTGTCATGGCCTGGGTTTGCCTTAACCTGATCAATGCTGGTCTAATGACGTGGTGGAGTACCGGGTGAAGACTATGTACAGCATTCGATTTACAGACTCAGCCAGTCGTTGCCGGATGACCTGTCTGGCAGCATGCCTGATGGTGATGAATCTGGTGCTGGCTGAATCAGTCGATATCGAGGTGGTGGGACTGCTAAAAAATGCGGCTGTAGTGGGTATCAACGGCCAACAGCGTGTGCTCAAGGTGGGTCAAACATCGCCGGAGGGGGTGCTTCTGGTCAGTGCGGACAGTGAAAAAGCGGTTGTCAGCCTGGATGGTGAATCCCGAACCATTTACTTAAGCAGGAAAATCGCCACCAGCTTCAAAAAGCCAAAGGAAGTGTCGGTTTCCATTCAACGCAACGATGTAGGTCAATTCGTGGTGGGCGGGACTATCAACGGTAGCCCGGTTCGGCTGTTGGTGGATACCGGTGCCAATATCGTGGCCATCAGTGGCGTTGAAGCCAAGCGGTTGGGCTTGGACTTTGAATCAGGGAGAAAGCTGCAGGCAACAACGGCGGCCGGTGTGGTCGCCTCCTATGAGGTGGTGCTCGACAGCGTCCAGGTCGGTGCCATCAAGGTGGATAACGTGGCAGCCGTCGTTCTGCCGGGCGATCATCCAACGGATATTCTGCTCGGCATGAGTTTTCTGGATCGGGTGGTGATACGAGAGGAAAAGGGCGTACTTTTGTTGATCAGCAAGATTTAGGCCTTGTCGGCTGGGGCTGGACCTGGCGCGTTCATCGCGTTTGTATCGTTGCCATCCATCTCTTGCTAAAATCCCGATAGTGAATCAAGCAAGGTACTCTTTGTGACTGTTGGTTATGTGGCTTCAGCCGAGCTACCCACTCCATGGGGTACATTTACCCTGCACGGATTTGAGGATTCAGATACCGGTAAAGAGCATATCGCCTTGACCTATGGCAACGTCGCGTCGGCAAGCCCGGTATTGGCGAGGGTGCATTCGGAGTGTCTCACCGGAGACTCTCTGTTCAGCATGAGATGTGACTGTGGCTCCCAACTTGAAGCCGCCCTGGAAAAAATCGCCAAGGAGAAAAGGGGTGTCTTGCTGTATCTTCGCCAGGAGGGAAGGGGTATCGGATTGATCAACAAGGTCAGGGCCTACCATCTGCAGGATGCAGGGGCAGATACCGTGGAAGCCAATGAGCAATTGGGATTCGATGCAGACTTAAGGGACTACAGCATGTGTAAGAACATGTTTGCACACCTGCAGGTGAGCGACCTGCGGCTCATGACCAACAATCCTGTTAAGGTGCAAGCGCTGACGAAACTGGGTCTCAATATCGTCGACAGAATACCCCTGCACACCGGTATCAACTCCCACAATGCCAAATATCTGGCTACCAAGGCAGGCAAGCTGGGTCACTTGATGGGCAAGGGCGAAAAATGATCGGACGGTCCGCGCCCGGCGGTCCGCGGCAGGCGACCCGCGAAGACTAACGGCTAACGACCAACCGCAGTCAATAGACCGAGAGATTCCAGTCGCTTGTGGATGGAAGCGGCAATTCCCCGTTCATCAAGCCCACAGTCAGCCAACATCCTTTCCTGCCTGTCATGCTGCACGAAATGATCGTCTATACCGAGATTGAGAATGGGAATTGCCAGCACACTCTCTGCCAGATACTCATTGACACCGGACCCAGCCCCGCCTTTGACCGAATTCTCCTCAACGGTGACCAGCATGCGGTGTCTTTCGGCCATTTGAGCGATCAGTGTTTCATCCAGCGGCTTGACGAAGCGCATGTCCACCACGGTTGCGTTCAGACTGTCTGCCGCCGCCAGGGCCGGTTCCAGCATGGAGCCGAACGCAAGGATGGCAACCTGAGAACCTTCGCGTCTTACCACTCCTTTGCCGATAGCAAGAGCCGCCATCGATGGTTCCACCGGTTTGCCCGGTCCTGCCCCGCGCGGATATCTAACAGCTGCGGGACCATCGTGGCAATAGCCGGTATAGAGCATTTGTCGGTTTTCGTTCTCATCGGATGGCGCCATTATTACCAGATTGGGGATGCATCGTAAAAACGAGAGATCGAAACTGCCTGAGTGTGTTGGTCCATCTTCCAACAGACCGGCTCTGTCGATAGCGAGCAGAACATCCAGCTTCTGGATGGAGACATCGTGAATCAGTTGGTCGTATGCACGTTGCAGGAACGTGGAGTAGATGGCCACAACCGGTTTTGCACCCTCACAAGCCAGCCCGGCTGCAAACGTGACAGCATGTTGCTCGGCAATGGCTACATCGTAGTATCGCTCCGGAAACTGCTCGGCAAATCTTGTCAGGTCGGAACCTTCCTGCATGGCCGGAGTAATGGCAACCAACTTGGGATCCAGTGCCGCCATATCACAGATCCAGTCCGCAAAGACACTGGAGTAGCTGGTTTTCTTGGCGGGCGGGTGGGCCGGTCTCAATCCCCTGCTTGGCTCGATCTTGGATAGACTGTGCGATCCTTCCGGGGCCAGTTCCGCCGGGCGGTATCCCTGACCCTTCTGGGTAACCAGATGCACGAACTGCGGACCCTTCAGGTCCTTGATATTGTTGAATACCTGTACCAGGGTCTTGACGTCGTGACCATCGAAGGGGCCCATATAGTTGAACCCCAATTCGTCGAAGAGGGTGCCAGGCACAACCATGCCCTTCATGTGCTCCTCTGTCCTTCGAGCCAGTTCCCAGGCTTTCGGGATTCGGCTTAAGATCTGGCGACTGCCTTCGCGCCAGGTCAGATACAGTCTGCTGGCCAGGATACGTGCGAAATACTTGGCCAGGCCACCTGCGCTGCGGGAGATGGACATGGCATTATCGTTGAGGATGACCAACAGGTCAGCTTCCGTGTCGGTAACGTGGTTCAAGGCTTCAAAGGCCATTCCTGCCGTCATGGCACCGTCACCGACAATCGCCACAGTCTTCCTGTCATCACCATTCATGCCGGCTGCTGTCGCCATGCCTAAGGCAGCACTGATGGCGGTGGAGGAGTGACCCACGCCGAACGTGTCATAGATGCTCTCGCCTCTGGATGGAAACGGTGCAATGCCATCTTTCTGCCGCAGGGTATGCATTCGCTTTCTTCGTTCGGTGAGGATTTTATGGGGATAGGTCTGGTGTCCCACATCCCAGACCAGGCGATCGTCGGGCGTATTGAAGACATAGTGTAGGGCAACTGTCAGCTCGATC
Organism: Pseudomonadales bacterium; assembly: GCA_030749725.1. Lineage (GTDB taxonomy): Bacteria > Pseudomonadota > Gammaproteobacteria > Pseudomonadales > Azotimanducaceae > JASMJM01. Next base: position 19,797 of record JASMJM010000104.1, read on the forward strand.
ACTCCCAGGCCCGCGCCGAAATGCCCACCTGTCTGACCGACCGTGTACAGCAGGAAGTGCCTCAGTTCCTCACATAGCTGCTCGAGCTGATTGTCTTCGAATTCCCTGAGATCGGCGGGCGTGTCAACCCGGTCGAGCAGCGGAGTATCCGGTCGAATTAGTGGAATCTCTTCAAACATCTGCAATTTCGCGGGCTGGCGGCGACTGAAGCGGTGATTTTACACCATCGATAAAGATGGTACTTGACTTATCCATCCCAAAACGCAACTTGGACAGGATTATTTCTGTGTTGGATTTCAAGAGGAACGGTTAACGACAAGATCTGCCAATGACCGCAACTGGTCTGCTGCCGGGCCGAACGATTGCAGAGACGAGATCGACGCCTGATGTAGCTGTTGCAGATTGTCCTTGGCGCCCTGTAATCCGTGCAACGACACGTACGTTGACTTGTCAATGCTGCTGTCCGCTCCCTGCGTCTTACCCATGATCTCCTCACTGCCTTCTACGTCGAGAATGTCGTCCTTAATCTGGAATGCAAGACCGATACTGTCTGCATACCAGTCCAGTTGATCCAGCTGCTGATCGGAATAGCTGCAGCAGAGGGCTGCCAATCTTACGCTGGCCCTGATCAAGGCACCTGTCTTGCACAGATGCATCGTCTTGAGGGTATCGGCATCGATCTGCACCCCCATCGATTCGAGATCGATCATCTGCCCCGCCACCATCCCCTCGGCCCCGCTGGCTCTGGCCAGTTCCCGGATCATCAGCAAGACGATATCGGCCGGGTGGTCAGCGCTGCTGAGCAGTTCGAACGCCATAGCCTGCAGGGCATCGCCCGCGAGGATAGCGGTGGCTTCATCGAAAGCAACGTGGGTGGTCGGTTTTCCCCTGCGCAAATCGTCATCATCCATACAGGGCAGGTCGTCGTGGATAAGGGAGTAAGTGTGGATCAACTCGACTGCACAGGCGGCAGCGTCAACGCTGCTCGAGTCACCGCCCAGGGCGTCGGCCGTGGCGTATGCCAGAATCGGACGAATTCTCTTGCCGCCGTTGAACAAGCTGTAGCTGATCGCCTGCTGCAGTCTTTCGGGCGCTTCGCTGGCAGCTAGATGGATCTGCAGTTGTTGCTCGACTCTGCTACGGTATTGAGCCAGGAAGGGGGGTTCGGTGCTCTGCATCGAAAGAGGATTCCGCGCTAGGCATCCATGTCGTCGTCAGGCTCGAAAGGTACTGCTTCCGTTTCCTCGCCTGCCTCGTCATTTTTCTCCATCAGCAGGTGTATCTTTTGTTCGGCCTGCTTCAGGGCCCGCTGACACTCACGCGTCAGTTTTATCCCTTTTTCAAATGCCTTGAGGGACTCTTCCAGTGAGAGCTCACCATCCTCCATCTGCTCGACCAGTTCCTCCAACTGAGCCAGTGATTCCTCGAACTTGAAATTCTTCTTGCGTGCCATCTGATGTTCGCTTAGTTGATCATGTCCGCAAACAATACTGATGTGTCCAACCCAGGTCAAATGGCTCCGTCTCTCAGGCATTCCAATCCCGGCTGAACTTTCAGAGATGATTCAGAGAGCGCACCTGGCACGATATTCGCTGTGAGCGGTTTGACTTGAAAGGTCCCGTGCATTGAAAAGTGGGAATTCAATCCGATGCGGTCGAACGCCAGATTCAATGTTCGCTACAAAACCGGAAGGATTCGTTAGAAGGCATCGAGGAATCTGCAAAGGAGGTCAGGTGCCTGTGGTTTCGCTCTTCAGTGTCACGCACGCGTGCGTGAGTAGGCGTTAATTGACCGCCGCCAACTTCCCGCTGCTCTCGGGAGCGAAGAAGTTCTGCAGCAGATCGAGCATCTCGTCGTTGATATGACAGTTGACGAATTTCCCCTGCCGCTCTACCTCTATGAGGTCAGCGTTCACCAACTCTTTTACATGGTGTGAAACGGTTGGTGCTCGGATCTGAAGCGAGGACATGACATCAGCGATCAGGCAGCCATCGCACTGCTGATTCAGTTCAGCTTGATGTCGTTTGAGGATCTCTACGTAGATGATGAGACGATTTGGATTGGACAGTGCTTTGAACGCTTTAGCCATCATCTTGGCATCTATTCGTTGATTCACGTTCGGCAACTCCTGCATCGAATTTTGTAGAGTTTGGCGAGTGAGTGACTATGCCTATGCAATACCCCAAGGTCAATATGGGAAAGATTATTTATCAGGGTTTTTTGCCAGCCGAGATCGTCGCCAGTTGGATTTGGGCAGAACTGCCCCGGCCAGGCACTCTTCTCCGGTCGGATATAATTTCGATAGTTGCCAAATTATAGTAATGTACGCAGGTGAAGAACCTGCCTTTGTTTTGTGATGCAATCCGGCAGGGGCCAGCCCGGCACAACGCTGTCGTTAGCACATGGGCCGGGCTGCAACCTGGTTTGAGCAATGCGTGACATGGTACGCTTGAAATATTGACGGGTATTTCATAGTTTGATCACATCACACTTGCCCCGGCAGAGTGATGCTGGAGGATATACTGGATCTCCGGGAAGAGATAAACGGGAGTAGCATTGGCAACAATCACTCGAGACGGGGTGAAGATTTACTATGAGGATCACGGCAGCGGCGTGGCCATTCTTCTGACCCATGGCTATGGTGCCACATCCAAAATGTGGACTGGACAGATCGAACCACTGACCGAGAAATACCGGCTGATAAGCTGGGACATGCGCGGTCACGGCCAGTCGGACAGCCCTGCGGATGACAGCTCTTATTCAGAAGCACATTGCATCGATGATATGGCAGCCATTCTGGATGCGTGTGACGTTTCGTCTGCCGTCATCGGCGGACTGTCGTTGGGGGGTTACATGTCCCTGGCGTTCAACCTGAAATATCGACATCGTGTACACGGGCTCATGTTGTTCGATACCGGGCCTGGCTATAAGAATGACCAGGCGCGTGCAAGCTGGAATGACATGGCCAGGAAACGGGCCGAAGTCATCGACGCAAAAGGGCTGGCTTCCCTCGGAAGCAGTGACGAAGTGCGCGTCAGCAGTCACACGTCGGCGGCAGGTCTGGCTGGTGCTGCGCGCGGTATGCTAACCCAGGTAGATGACAGGATAATCCAGTCTCTGCCGGAGATAACGGTGCCGGCCCTGGTGCTGGTAGGGGCTGATGACAAGCAATTCCTCGGCGCCACCGACTACATGGCCATCAAGATTCCGGGTGCCAGTAAGGAGATCATCCCGAATGCGGGACACGCCGTTAACATCATACAGCCGGAATTGTTCAACAGCGCCGTACTCAGCTTTCTTGGCGGGATGGATCTGTGACTCAATCGGTTGTGGTTGCCGCCGCCCAGATCGCGCCGATATTTCTCGATCGAGATGCTACTCTGGACAAGATCTGTCACTATGCCCAGATGGCTGCTCAGCAGGGCTGCAAGCTGGTGGTCTTCCCGGAAACCGTGCTACCGGGCTATCCCTATTGGACCTTGACCCACGATCCTTTGAGTCACCTGGGCAGGTTCAACCGGCGCCTTTACAAACAAGCCGTCGAGATTCCAAGTCCGTGTACCGACAAGCTTTGCGAAACAGCGAAGAAGACAAACTGCTTTCTCGTGGTGGGTCTGAACGAAAGGGAAGGGGGCACCCTTTACAATTCACAACTGTTCATCAGTGATGAGGGACGTATTCTAGGGTGCAGGAGAAAGCTGGTGCCGACCAGCCAGGAGAGGATGGTATGGGGCCGTGGCGATGGATCGGATCTGCCTGTCTACGACACCTGCATAGGCGTGCTTGGGGGGTTGATCTGTTACGAGCACTCCAATGCCCTGTTTCGCTATGCGGTACAGGCCCAGGGCGAGCAGATACACATCGCCAGCTGGCCCGGCGGAATGCCGTTCATCAATGCCATTATGGACGCGGCAGTTCGTCACTATGCGTTTGAATCCCAGTGCTTTGTAATCAGCGTGACTTCACTGCTGAGCGAGGAGATACTCGAGCACCTTGCCGATGGCAGCGGCGTAGAACGACTGAACAAGGGGGGCGGGTATTCTCTAATCGTCGACCCAAGGGGCAAGTATCTGGCAGGTCCTGAACTGGAAGAGGAAGGTCTGATCACTGCCGAGCTGGATCTGGATGAGATTGCGGATGCCAAGATGATCGTCGACTCATCCGGCCACTATGCCAGACCGGACGTCGTGCAACTGCACGTCAACAGAAAAAAGCAGGCGCCTTTGGTGGATGACTAGCAGCCGTCGGACTCTGTGCTAAAGTCGACGCGCTCAGACTCAAGGTGGGAGGTGCAATGCAACTCACCCCAGCAGCATCAGAGATCGCTCTCTTCGACAAGTTGAGCGCCGAGGAGGCCACCAAGCTTCTCGTCAAGGACAAGGTGCAAGACGTAGATCCCGGTGAAATCCTCAATTGTGCAAGGTGTGGCAACAGGATCACGGCAAAGGGATTTGAGGCCAGCGTCAACGGTTCCCACATCCACACCTGCACCAATCCAGCAGAGATCACTTACCGCATTGGCTGTTTCAGCGGAGCGTGGGGATGTAGATTATCGGGGCAGGATAGCATCGAACATACCTGGTTCCCCGGGTACAGTTGGCGCATAAGCAACTGTTCATCCTGCAACGAACACCTCGGCTGGGCATTTAGCGACGGGACGGACCGCTTTTATGGGCTGATTCTCGCCAGGCTGGTCGCCGCTCCCGATTCATCCTGAAAGAACGGATCACCATGACAGCCCAAACAGATGATCTGAACATCACACAGATAAAGCCGCTGCTGTCCCCGGCAGTCCTGTATGACGAATTGCCCCTAACTGACGCGGCTGCTCGCGTCGTGGCCGAGAGCCGTCAGGCGGTGAAGGCTATTCTTGCCGGCAACGATTCACGCCTGTTGGCAGTGGTTGGTCCCTGCTCGGTGCACGATGCCGACGCGGCCTGTGAATATGCCCGTAAGCTGCAACCGGTCGCCGCCGAACTAGCCGCCAGCCTTTTCCTGGTGATGCGCATCTATTTTGAGAAGCCGCGTACCGTTATCGGCTGGAAGGGATTGATCAACGATCCCGATCTGGACGAGAGCTACCAGATAAACAAGGGACTGCGCATTGCCCGCAAGTTGCTGCTGGATGTGACCGAACTGGGCCTTCCGTCCGGATCTGAATTTCTCGATACCACCTTCGGTCAGTTCTATGCGGATCTGGTTAGCTGGGGAGCAATCGGCGCCCGCACCGTGGAGAGTCAGGTTCATAGAGAACTGGCCTCCGGTCTGTCCATGCCGGTGGGAATCAAGAATCGAACCGACGGGAACATTGAGGTGGCAGCGGATGCAATCCTGGCTGTACGGCACAAGCATCTGTTTCCTTCCCTGACGAGGGAGGGAGTACCGGCCATTTTTGAAACTCGTGGCAATGAATCCTGCTGTCTGGTACTGCGCGGCGGTACAGTGGCCGGTCCAAACTACACGTCCGATCAGGTTACCAGGGCCGTTGCTTTACTGCAGAAGAGGGGCTTGCCGACCGGTCTGATGATCGATTGCAGCCACGCTAACAGCGGCAAGGACCCGGCCCGGCAACCGCTGGTCGCCGACGACATCGCCAGACAGATCGAAGCCGGTCAGCATGCAATCCGCGGGGTGATGATAGAGAGCCACCTGTTGGCCGGGCGTCAGGATTACGACACCGATCGGCCGCTGACCTACGGACAGAGCATTACCGATGGTTGCCTCGCCTTCGATGCCACCGTACCGGTATTGGAGCGGCTGGCACAGGCTGTAGAGAGCCGGCGTACTTCCCTTTGACATTGCCAATATTGCCCAAGGCCCGCGGGTGCAACGGCAGCGAGTCGACTCCGACGTCGGCTCCTATGCGTGAATCAGGAGAAATCACCTACAGCAGAGGATTGCGTGTGGAGAGGAGTGGGAAACGGCTGAAGTCCCTGTCTGCGGTAAAGAATTCTGTGACTCCATGAGCCTGACAAATTGCCGAGATACGCGCATCATGCACCATGGGTCCTTTGATCTGCCCTTGAGTGAGGCCTGCCTTTAGGAGATCCCAGTGATCCTGGGATTCACCAATTACGACGACGGATGGTGAGGACAGCCATGTCTCAACTTGCTCGATGGCCTGCCGAGTTGTTGAAGGGGGATTGTATATCCTGGGGTGTGACACTACGGCAAGAAATTCGTGGATGCAGGGCCACGGGATTCCCCAAGTCGTTCGTCCTTCAGCAAGTTCCAGGATCGTCTGCTTGGCGGTCAGGTGCCAGTCAGCATCGACGCGGTGAGCATAGACCAGAATGTTGGAATCGACAGCGATCAACGCCCACGGTCCTCATAGGCGGCCTCGCGAAT